>JAEDJB010000004.1 GCA_016296565.1 Oscillospiraceae bacterium | reverse complement strand
CGAACTCCTGCCAGGGCCAAGCAAAGCCGAAGCAGAACAGCAGGATAGCGTAGAAAATGCAGGCCAGAGCAACGGACAGAACGACGGTCTTACCAACGGAGCTCACCTCGCCGCCGGCTTCCTCAACGCCCTGGGGGATGGTCTCGAAACCAGCCAGGAAGAAGGGAGCGGAGGCCAGGATAGCGAAGATGCCGCCCATCATGCTGCTGTGGGAAACGGACTTCAGGCCTTCTGCGGGGTCGCCGTAGATGGCGGGGTTGGTCACGTCATAGATGGGCTGCCAGTTGCTGGCGTTGCCGCCCACCAGAGAGGCAACGGCGCCGATGACGGCTGCGCCAACCAGGACGAAGCACAGGATCTTCTGCACGAATGCTGCAGCGGCCAGGCCGCGCATGTTCAGAGCGAACAGCAGCAGAGAGCAGATGGTGCCGATGATGATAGTGGTCAGATAAATGTCGGAACCCATAACCTGATACAGGGGGTTGCCTGCCTTCAGGCCGGGGATCAGATAGCCCAGAACGTCAGTGATCTGAATGGCTTCCCAGGGGATAATAGCCACGAATGCGCCGAAGGCTGCCCAGCCGGACAGAACGGCGATCTTGTCGTTAAAGGCACGATAGGCGAAGGCCATGCCGCCGCCGGCGACGGGCAGCATAGGAACCAGTTCGCAGTAGCACAGTGCGATGGGGAGCATCATGACCAGAGCCACGATGTAACCGATACCGGCGGGAACAGGACCGCCGCAGCTGGTCATCCAGCCGTTGATGGAGACGGCCCAGCCGACCCCGACGATAGCGCCGAAACCAATGCAGAAAAAGTCAACGGCGCCTACGCCTTTTTTCTCTCCCTGATTACTCATAATTTTACCTCGTTTCTTGTGTGAAATATCCTTTGAATCTCGATTTCAAATAGAATTTCATGGGTCTCCGGCCTGCGGGTGGCTCATTCATCCGGCCGCCGGAGGTGGTTTCTTCGAAGTGAACTCTCTTCTAATGTCTTCCTTCATTGGAAGAAACTCCACTCAGGTTTGCTTGCGTTCATTCCAGGATCCTGCGCACCTCCCGGGTCACCACATCCCTCCTTTATTCTGTTGTGCGAGCCATACTCCCCGCCTGCTTTTTCGTCCTTTTGACGAAGCTGCAGGCCATTCGAGTGGAATTAGTATATCACACTGTATAGAAAAAATAAAGACAAAAATTCATTTTTCGGCAAAATTATCACCTGGCATCATTTTTCCGCCGGGTTCCTTTCCTTTTTTCGGAAGAGCTTCCTCCTTTTTTGCAGGATATGATTCTAAAAATTGCACAAGAGCCTGTTTTTCATTCTCCACGCGGCCCTCCAGCACCCCATCCAGCAGCCTCCGCTGGGCCAGGCCGATTTCCGGTCCCCGCAACCCCAGGGCCATCAGGTCCTGTCCCCGGAGGGCCAGGTCCCGCACCGTCAGGCAGGGGGACTGGGCCAGGATCTCCCGGGCCAGGGCCTCCACATTGTCCAGCCGGGCCTTTCGGTTCCGGTAGGCCGGAGCCAGCGCCCCGGTGTCCCCCCGCTGAAGGTCGATGAGCTGGAAAAAGGGTTCCTCCCCCAGCTTGTTCAGCCACCGCTTGACCAGGCGGGGGTCCTCGTCTATGACAGAATCATGGTAATGTACTAAGGTTTCCGCCCGCTGGCAAACCGTCTTGGGAAAGCGCAGGCGAGTCAGGATTTCCCGGGTCATGGCGGCGCTTTCCCTGGCGTGCCCGTAAAAATGGCCCTCTCCATCGCCGCCCAGGGAGAAGCACCGGGGTTTTCCCACGTCGTGGAGCAGAGCGGCCAGCCGCAGGGGGAGCACAGGTGGCACCCCGTCCACCGCCGCGGCGGTGTGGGCCAGCAGGTCAAAGCAGTGATGCCGGTTGCGCTGGTCAAACCCCACCATAGGCAGAAGCTCCGGGATCACCTGCCCCAAAATATCGGGGAAGGTCTGCAAGACATGACCTGCCCCCTTGCCCAGCAGGAGCTTGCCCAGCTCGGCGCTGACCCGCTCGGCAGAGATCTTTTTCAGCAGTCCCGCCTGCCGCCGGGCGGCTTCTTCGGTCTCCCCCTCCAGGGAGAACCCCAGCACCGAGGCAAACCGCAGGCCCCGGAGAATCCGCAGGGCGTCCTCCTGAAAGCGAATCATGGGATCTCCCACCGCCCGGATTTGTGCATGTTGCACATCTTCCTGCCCTCCAAAAAAGTCCTGGAGACCCTCTCCGGGGCTGTAGGCCATGGCGTTCATGGTGAAATCCCGGCGGGCAGCGTCCTCTCTCAGGGACCGGGTAAAGGTGACCCGGTCCGGGTGACGGGCGTCGGAGTAGTCCCCGTCCACCCGGTAGGTGGTGATCTCCAGGGGCTCCCCCTCCAGCACCACGGTGACGGTTCCGTGGCGGATGCCGGTCTCGATCACCGGCAGGCCCTGAAAGACCGCCTTGGTCTCCTCCGGCAGGGCGGAGGTGGTAATATCGTAATCCTTGGGGGAAAGCCCCAGGAGAAAATCCCGGACGCAGCCCCCCACAATCCACGCCTCATACCCTGCCCCCCGGAGCATCTCCAGGGCCCGGGCCGCCGGAGGGGACAGGGGAAACGCCTTCTGTTCCTGTGCCATGCTTCCGCCGCCTTTCCGCTTTTTCTCCACTATAGCATTTCCCGGGGGAAAAAGAAAGGCAAAAGCCCTCCCCCGCAGGCGAGATTCCGCGGAGAAGGGCGGGCAAGGCTCACTCGGCCTCGATAATTTTGATCTGGTCGGCGCTCAGGCCGGTCTGCTCCATGACGATCTCCCCGATCCGGGCAGCGTCCGTGTCGGTCATGCCGTTTTCCAGGGAGGAAACCACCACGCTGATGCTGTCCTCCCCCAGGAAGGCCACGCAGTCGGCGTAGCCCTTGGCGGTGACCAGGTTTTCGATCTGGGCCTCGGTCATGGTGTAGTCGGCCATGGTCTGGATGGCGGTGTTGGCCTCGTCAATGGCGGTCTGGTCGGCCTTCTCATCGCTGGCCGCCTCCTGGAGCAGGGACAGGGCGTTGTCCCGGGCCTGCTGGCGGTTCAGCCGGGCGGTGGAGAAGTAGCTGCCCGACGTCTCACCGGCGCTGTCCTCCCCTTCCTGGGCGGCGCCGTCCTCCTGGGTTCCCTCGGCTGGGTCCTGCCGGTTCAGCAGGGAGCTGCTCTGGCTGTCCACCAGGGCAGCCTCCCCCAGGTTTTTCCCCGCCTCCGCGTCCTGGGAGTAGCTCCAATTCAAATAGACCGCCCCGCAGACAAAGAGCACGATGGCCGCCGCGATGGCATTGCGTTTCCAGAGTTTCATAGCTTCTTCCTCACTTTCCTTTACTGATGGAAATTTTATCGGCTCCCAGGCCGGTCAGCGCCGACGTGGCCTCGGTGAGCTTCAAGCGCACGGTGGGGTCGTCCCCGCCGGGGCAGACCAGAAGGGCCCCCTGATAGCTGGGGTAGAGCTCCTGGACGCTGACCGTCTCCTGGCTGCCGCTGCCCCGGGAGAGGACCACCGTCTCGGTCTGCTCCCGGCCCTCCTCCCCGTCCCGGTCCACGTTCTGGGCCAGCACCTGCCGGGGGCCGTCCTGGAGGGTGAGGACCACGGTGACCTCTCCCGCCCCGTCAATCCGGGACAGGGCCTGGGCCAGCCGGTCCTCCATGGCCGCCAGGTCAAACTGGGTGGCCGCCGCCGGGGTTTCCTCCGCCTGGGCTTCCTCTTCCTTGCCGGAAGGAATCGCCAGCAGGACCAGCCCCGCCAGAATCACCAGCCACACCAGCCGGTATGCTTTTGTGGTTTCCCTCACTTTCCCGGCCAGGCGGGCCAGGGTTTCTCTCCCGTTCATGGCGTCTCCTCACTGATGTAAATTTGATCCTCCCGGGCAAGGCCCAGGTCCTGGGTGATGACCTGGCACAGCTGCTCCCGCTGATCCGGGGTCATGGCCCCGGTGATGGTCACCGACTTGGGCAGGGGGACCCCGTCCTCCCCGGCTTCACAGGTCACCCGGGCGGTGCAGGTCAGGCCCAGCTGGGCCCCTTTGTCCACAATGTATGCGGACAATTCCTCCTCTATGATTCCTTTCATAGGTTCCTGAGCGGCCTGGTCCAGGGTTTCCTGGCGGATGGACCCGGCGGGCAGGGTGTTCACCAGGTCGTAGAGCTGGTCGTAGTCCATGGTCACCAGGGGCTGCAAAATTCCCAGCACCAGAATCAGCCCGCCGGTGAGCTTGCCCACCCGCTTCACCGAGCCCTGGGGCATCAGGGCTTCCGCCCCGGCGATCACCAGGGCGGAAACCGTTACGGTTAAAATCCAGGTCCGAATGAGTTCCATACGCCCCCTCCTTCCTACCCCGCCACTGTGGAGACGGCGGAGACCATGGCCACAATGAGCAGCACCCCGCAGGAGCCGGTCATGGCCATGATAAGGCCAAAAGCCGTGCCGATGGCCTCAATGAGGCCGGTGACCCGCCCGTTTCCCGAGGCGGTGGCCGCCAGGGCGGCGGTGCACTTATACATTAAATAATGGACCCCCAGGTTGAGGAAGGGCACCAGGCAGATGCCCACCACCGCCAGCATCCCAAACACGCCGGCGGCGTTGCGCAGGACCCCCGCCCCGGCCAGGAGGGTTTCCGCCGTGTCGGAGATCACCCCGCCCACCACGGGGACCAGATTGGACATGGTGAACTTGGCGGCCTTGATGGTGGCGGCGTCCGCGCTGCCGGAGATCACCCCGGTCAGGTTCAGATAGCCGATGAAGATCAGCAGCACCACCGACAGGATGGTGGCGATGAGCCACTTGAGCAGGCCACCCAGCCGCCGGAGGCCGTCGTTTCCCAGGGCCGCCCAGGCCACCTGCACCGCCACGAAGGCGTAGCACAAAGGGATGAGCAGCCTGCTCACCAGGCGGATGAGAAAATCCGAAAAGAGGATGGTGGCCGCATACTTCACTCCGGCGGCGGCGGGCGAGCCGCTGGCCGCCGTGGCCATGGACACCGCCGGCAGCAGCACATCCGCCAGAGTCTGCATCTGAAAGATGGCGTCCTCCCCCAGGGACAGCAGGGAGTGCACGTCCCCCACAGCGATGGCGGTGATGGCCAGCACCGCCGCCAGGGTGGCGATTTTCAAAGGATCGCCGCCGCTGCCCTCCCCCAGGCCCTCCGCCAGGCCGCACAGCATCGTAATCGCCAGCAGGAGCACGCAGCTGCGCCCGGCGGCCTTCACCACCTGAACCAGCTTATCCTTTACCTGCTGGGCCAGGTGGTGGAAAATCCCCGACACATCCAGATCCTTGCCCAGGTCCGCTTCGCCGGTGTATTCCTCCCCGGCCTGCTCCAGGTCCTCCAGCCCCAGGGATTCCCGCTGGCTCTCCAGCACCTCCTCCTGGTCCAGGGCCCAAGCCCCGGGAGCCAGGAGAAGGGCCACCAGAAGGACCAGGGCCAGCACCCGGACTAGAGCAGAGCCAGCACCAGCTGGAGCACCATTTTTAACAGGGGCAGAGCCACCAGCACCGCCGCCGCGCCTCCGGCGATTTCCAAAAAGGCGGCAATGCTCCCCTCCCCCGCGTCCCGGCACAGGGAGGAAGCCAGCTTGGTCACCACCGCCAGCCCCACCGTCTGGAGCATGGGGCGGAGGATGGTGGGGGACAGCTCCGCAAGATCTGCCAGTTCCATCAGCACGTCCCGGATGGTCTCCAGCAGAGGCAGGGTGTTCCACAGGAGCAGCACACAGGCGGCCAAAGTCAAAACGGCAGCCAGCTCCGGGGCTTTCTGCCGCACCACCACGCCGCAGAGGGCAGCCGTTACCCCCACCGCGGCCAGCGCCATCATATCCATAGCCCATCACAGCCCGAAGAGGGTCTTGACCAGCTCGAAGAGCTCGCTGATCTTCTGGACCACCATCATGAGCACCACAATCAGCCCCGCCAGGGTGGTCATGGTGGCCTGCTCCTCCCGGCCGGATCGGGTGAGCACCTGGTTGAGGACCGACACCAGAATCCCCACCGCCGCAATTTTGAATATCAGATCTACGTCCATGCCACAGCCTCCTTCAGCGGAAACGGCTCGTCCCCGCTTCTTCCGTTCCTCACACTTTATGCCGCCGGCGGGCGGGCTATGCCTGCATTTCTAAAGGAGAATCAGGCAGAAGAGCCCCCCGGTGACCCCCAGGGCCACATACACCCGAAAGAGCCGCTTCTCCTCCTGGCGGGATTGCTCCAAACAGTCGTCCAAAGCCTCCCCCAGGCCCTCCAGGGCCCGGCGCTGGCTCTCCCCGTCGTACCGGCCCAGCACGTCCCCCACCTGAGCGAGCACCTGCTTGTCCGGTTCCGTCAGGGGCAGCGGGGTCTCCGCCAGAGCCTGCTGCCAGCTGTCCGCCCAGCTCTCCCCGCCCCCAGCGAGGAACCCCTTCCGGCAGGCGGTAAAAAAAGTCCCGGCAGGGCCGGGCGTCTCCCCGGCCGCCTGGTCCAGCAGATCTGTCAGGGGGCGCAGAGAAAAGGACAGCTCCCGGGTCAGCAGGGACAGAGCCCGGCGGAAGGCCCACAGGCAGGCTGTGCGCTTTTTCAGCTCCAGCCCCCGCAAAATCCCCAGACTGGCGCACCCCAGGAGCAGCAGGAGCTTGCCCATAAGCTCCGCTCTCATGGCTTCCCCTCCCCGTCGGTGACCTGGTAGACCCGCTTGCCGCCTCTCCACTGAATCCACACCAGTCGGCGGAAGATTCCCTGGGCCAGCAGGTCCTGGTACAAGGGGCGCAGAAAAAGCTCCTCCCAGCTGGACCCGTGGGCGGTAGCCAGCAGGGTGACCCCGCACCCCGCCGCCTGGGTAACGGCCAGAAGGTCCGCCGGGTCGGTGATCTCGTCGGCGGCCAGAACCTGGGGGCGCATGGCCCGCAGGAGCATCATCATCCCCTGGGCCTTGGGGCAGTTTTCCAGCACGTCGGTTTGGGGACCCAGGTCGTAGCGCAGGTTTCCCGCGCCCAGCTCTCCCCGCTCGTCCGCTACCCCCACCCGCAGGGGCGGCAGCCCGTCCCCCGAGGAGATGCAGCGGATCAAATCCCGGAGCAGGGTGGTCTTGCCCAGCCCCGGGGGAGAGAGAATCAGGGTGCTGGCCAGCCGTCCGCCCTCCAACAGCTGGGGGATTAACGGCCGGGCCACCCCCGGCACCGCTCGGGGCAGGCGGATGGCCAAGGAGGTCACCCGCCGGAAGGACTGGAGCTGCCCGTCCTGAACCGCCCCCTCCCCGCAGACGCCGATGCGCACCCCACCGGCGGCGGTGACATAGCCCCGGCGCAATTGGTCCAGGATGGTGTGGACTGAGCCCTGTCCCGCCGTCTCCAGCACCCGCTGGAGATTCTCCTGGGTTAAGGGCCGGGCCTGCCAGGCAGGGCACGTCCACTCCTCCCCGCCGCTTACCGCCCGCAGGGGGAAGCCCTCCCGCAGGCGCAGCTCCTCCAGGGGGCCCCGTGCCTGGTCCCCGCCCTTCGCCAGCTCCTCCCGGAGAAACCGGGGAAGCACATGGTCAAAGGTTGTCATCCCATCCCCTCCTTTCCTCCCTATCCTATGAGAGGTTGTCCCGGGAGTATGCCTCTTGCCAAAGAAATCAGGGGGCTTTATAATAGGAGTGGTTTATAAGAGAAAAAAGAAAGGGTGGTTTGCCATGCGCGCTGTCGTCCTCATGGACAACATTTCCAACAATCCCGCTCTCACTGCCCAGTGGGGGCTGTCTATTTACATTGAGTACCAGGGCCGCCGGTACCTGCTGGACGCCGGGGCCGGACCGGAGTTTGTGGAAAACGCCAGGGTCCTGGGCATCGACCTGTCCCAGGTGGACTGCGGGATTCTCTCCCACGCCCACCACGACCACGCCGACGGCATGGATGCCTTCTTCCAGGAGAACGCCGATGCGCCCTTCTACCTGCGGGAGCCCAGCGGGGAAAACTGCTACGGCTGCAAGGACGATTTTCTGGAATACATCGGGATCAAAAAGGGCCTTCTGGAAACCTACCAGACCCGGCTCCGCCGCACCGGGGACAAGACCCAGCTGGCCCCCGGCGTGTACCTGCTGGGCCACACCACCCCGGAGCTGGACTACTGCGGCCAGATGCACCAGCAGTTTCTGAAAATTGCCGACCAGTTCATGTACGACGACTTCCGCCATGAGCAGAGCCTGATTTTCGACACCGACCAGGGGCTGGTGATCTTCAACAGCTGCTGCCACGCCGGTGCGGACGTGGTCATTCAGGAGGCCCAGGAGGCGTTCCCCGGCCGAAAGGTCCACGCCATTGTGGGCGGCTTCCACCTGTTTGCAATGCCTGCTGACCAGGTGCGTGCCTTCGCCCGCCGGCTGGAGGAGACCGGGGTGGAGCACGTGGTCACCGGCCACTGCACCGGGCAGGACGCTTTTGAGATTCTGCGGGAGACCCTGGGGGACCGGGTCCGGCAGATGGAGGTCGGGCTGGAGATGGAGTTCTGAAAAAGAAAGACAACGCAACAAGCCCCCGTCCGGTTTTGTGTACCGGACGGGGGCTTGATTATGGGTCTTTATGGTTTTCCGCTTATGCTTTGGGAGGCTCTGTGGGGGAGGCAGCTGCGGGGGCTTTGCCGGTTTCGGGCTTTTTGACGGTCTCCACCACGCCGGCGGCCAGACCGGCCAGGCCCTGGATCTCCGAGGGGATGATGATCTTGGTGGCCTTGCCGTTGGCGGCGGACTGGAAGGCCTCCAGGGACTTGAGCTTGATGACCTGGTCGTTGGGGGAGGCCTCGTTCAGCAGCTTCAGGGAGTCGGCCATGGCCTGGTTCACCTTCAGGATGGCTGCGGCCTCGGCCTCGGCGGCCATGATCCGGGCCTGCTTCTCAGCGTCTGCCCGGAGAATCCGGGACTCCTTCTCGCCTTCTGCCACCAGGATCTGGCTCTGCTTCTGGCCTTCCGCCTGGAGGATGGATTCCCGGCGTTCCCGCTCGGCCCGCATCTGCTTCTCCATGGCGTTCTGGATGTCCTTGGGGGGCAGGATGTTCTTCAGCTCCACCCGGTTGACCTTGATGCCCCAGGGGTCGGTGGCCTCGTCCAGGATGCTGCGCATCCGGGCGTTGATGATATCACGGGAGGTGAGGGACTGGTCCAGCTCCAGCTCGCCGATGATGTTCCGCAGGGTGGTGGCGGTGAGGTTTTCAATGGCGTTCATGGGGTTTTCCACGCCGTAGGCGTAGAGCTTGGGGTCGGTAATCTGGAAATAGAGAACGGTGTCGATCTGCATGGTCACGTTATCTTTGGTGATGACGGGCTGGGGCGGGAAGTCCGCCACCTGCTCCTTCAGGGAGACCACCTTCAGCACCCGGTCAATGAAGGGGAGCTTCACGTGCAGGCCCACCCCCCACACGCTGTGGAAGGCGCCCAGACGCTCAATGACGTAGGCCTTGGACTGCTGGACCACCCGGATGCACCGGGCCAGGATCACCAGGATGACAACGATCAGGATAATCAGAGGGAGTTTCATTCAGCTGTACCATTTCCTTTCTGCAATACGGTAACGATTGCCTTTACACCTTCGATTCTGTCCACCTGGACCAGGGTTCCCTGGGGGATCACGTCCCCCGTCGCCGACCGCGCGGTCCAGATCGCGCCGCCGACCTTGATCTGCCCGGAGGCCTTCAGGTTGTCGATGGTCTCGGTGACCATGCCCTCTTCCTCCAGAATACGGTCTGCGTTGGTCTTTGCCTGCTTGGGCTGAATCCACTTCCGAGCCAGGGGCCGGATCACGGCCATGGCAATCACTGAGACGATGGCAAACAGAGCAATCTGCACCATCAGGCTGCCTCCCAGCCAGGCGGCAAACAGCGCCGCAAGGCTGCCCAGACAGAACCAGATGGAGACCAGACCCGCCGTAAGCCCTTCGATCCCGGCAAAGGCGATCAGCAGCACCAACCACAACATCGGCTCGTTCAAAACCCCATCCTCCTTCCTTACTCACAGGCGTTTCTTGGTTTCCTTTTCTTGCTTCCTTGATGATTTTATTGTATCATAAGTATACAAATTGGACAACCATCATTTTTCCGGAAAGCCGGGCCGTTTCCCCCGATTTCCGCCTTCCTCTCAGGGAATTTCTCTCAATCGCGTCCGCTCCCTTGCGTGGAAGAGCTGGCTTTGTTATACTATGTGACACAGGATAAAATTTACAATCCTTTTCCCGGTTTCCCGGGGAATCGCGTCTCTTGGAAAGGAGGGCGACTTTGAAACTTCCCATTAAAAAGATCCTGCTCTACGGCGGGCTGCTCCTCCTGGGAATCGTGGTGATCTTCCTTGTGTGCAAGATCATGCTCAACCTGGGCTCGCTGGCCGCGGGGCTGCGGGGTATTCTCAGCTCCCTGCGGGCCATTCTGCTGGGGGCGGTCATGGCCTATCTGCTCTACCCCCTCACCCGGTTTGCCGAGCAGTATCTTCTCTACCACAACGTAAAGAAAAAGACGGCCCGGGGGCTGTCCACCGCCTTCTCCACCCTGGTTCTGCTGGCGGTGCTGGCCCTGTTCATCGCCGTCATCGTGCCCGAGCTGCTGCAGAACCTGCCGGAGCTGATCCGAAACCTGCCCGCCATGATCCAGCGCTCCTTCGACCAGCTCTCCTCCTTTCTGGAGTCCCACGGGCAGGACGCCGGGATGCTGACCGACATCTCCAACCGGATCACCACCGCCTTTACCAACTGGCTGCAGGACGATCCCCTCTCCACCCTTATGGATCTGGTCACCCGCATGGTGGACGTGGCCAGAAGCCTGCTGAACTTCGCCATCGGCATCATCGTCATGGTCTACCTGCTCATGAGCCGGGACCAGTTCGTGGGCCAGGGCAAAAAGCTTCTCTTCGCCGTAGTGAAGAAACGCAGCACCTGCGACAGGATTCTCCGGCACCTGCGGGCCATCAACCAGATTTTCAGCGGCTTTGTCTCCGGCAAGCTTCTGGACTCTTTGATTATCGGTATCCTCTGCAGCATCGTCCTGTCCATCCTGAACATGCCCTACACCATGCTCATCAGCGTCACCGTGGGCATCACCAACATCATCCCCGTCTTCGGCCCCTTCTTCGGCGCCATTCCCAGCGCCTTGCTGCTGCTGCTCACCGACCCGGGCAAGTGCCTGGTGTTTATCATCTTCATCATCATTCTCCAGCAGGTGGACGGCAACATCATCGGCCCCAAAATCCTGGGCGACTCCACGGGCCTGTCCGCCTTCTGGGTCCTCTTTGCCCTGCTGCTCTTTAACCACCTGATGGGCTTCTGGGGAATGCTTCTGGGCGTGCCCCTCTTCGCTTCCTTCTATTATTTGCTCCGGGAGTTTATCAATGCCCGTCTCCGCAAAAAAAATCTGCCGGTGGCCACCACGGAGTACATCCATATCATGGGGATCGACGACAACGGCACCGTCAGCTACGCCGATCCCCAGGTCATCAACTTCCGCCCCCTGATCCGCGGAGAGGACAGCCTTCTGGCCCAGCTGCGCCAGTGGCTGGCCCACCCCACCCTGCGGAAAAAATCCATCCCGCCCCAGGAGGACCCCCAAGACCACGAGGACTCCCCGGACGATCCCGCGTAATCTGTCACGGAGGTGCGTCTTTCCATGCGTAAGCAAACCAGCCGCCGGGTGGCCCTGTGTGGGGTCCTGGCCGCCATGATGATCGTGGTGATGCTTCTCGGCACCATGATCCCCCTGTCTACCTATGCCTGCCCCGCCCTGGCGGGGGTGATCTCCATTCCGGTGATCTGGGAGTTCGGCGCTTCCACCGGCGGGCTGCTCTACGCCGCCGTGTCCATCCTGAGCCTGCTGCTCACCCCGGACAAGGAAGCCGCCCTGCTCTTTGCCCTGCTGCTGGGGTGGTACCCCATCCTGCGGCCCAAGCTCCAGCATCTCCGCCAGCGGCCGCTGCGGATCCTTCTGAAGCTGGTGATCTTCAACCTGGCCATCTGCCTGGTGTACGCCCTGCTTCTCTTTGTGTTCATCTCCCCGGACCTGCAGGCCGAGGCCGCCGGGTACACCCTGCCTCTGCTGATGGGCACCCTGGTCCTGGGCAACGTAACCTTCTTTGTCTACGACCTGCTTCTGGCCCGGGTCAGCGACCTGTACGTTTACCGGCTGCGGCCCAAGCTTTTCTCCTCCCACTTATAAAATCAAACGAGGTACTTTTCCCCATGAAACAGAAATTCCTGTCCCTGCTCCTTTTGTGCTGCTTGTCTTTTTCTCTGGCAGTCCCCGCCTCGGCGGCCTCCTCCCTGCCCTTTTCTGATGTGCCCGGCACCAGCTGGTACTACACCTATGTAAAGGACCTGTACGACTCCAAGGTAATCAACGGCACCACCTCCACCACCTTCTCCCCCCAGGGAACGGTGACCTTCGGTCAGGCCCTGAAGATGATCCTGCTGGCCGCCGGGTATCAGGAGCAGGCCCCCACCACCACCCACTGGGCCAGCGGCTACTACCGGCTGGCCAGTCAAAAGGGCTTTCTCCCCTCCAATCTCAGCCTGACTTTGGACCAGCCCATCACCCGCCTGCAGATCGCGTCCATCGCGGTCCGGACTCTGGGGCTTACCCGCACCAGCAGCAAGTCCCCCTTCTCGGACACCACCGACCCGTCCGCCCTGATTCTCTACGACCACGGGGTGTTTACCGGCGTCGAGACCGAAACCGGACTTCTGTTCAAGCCCAACGCCAACATCACCCGGGCGGAGGTCAGCGCCGTCATCTGGCGGATTGAACAGCTGGAGGAAGAGGAGACTCCCACCACGCCGGACCCGCCAGCGGAGGAAACCGGCGACTACTTCTACTTCGGCGGCAAGAAGGTCTATGTGGTGGAGGAACTGCCCAAGTCCACCTATGACAATTCCCTCTTTCAGGTGAACGAAAACGGGTTCCTCACCTACGACAGCGACGAGTACACCTGCAAAATCGGCATCGACGTCTCCCGGTATCAGGGGGACATCGACTGGGCGGCCGTGAAGGGGGCCGGAGTCCAGTTTGCCATGCTTCGCCTGGGTTACCGGGGCTACGGCACCGGCGCTGTGGTGATGGACACCTACTTCCAGAAGAACATCCAAGGCGCTCTGGCCAACGACATTGAGGTGGGCGTCTACTTCTTCTCCCAGGCCATCACCCCGGAGGAGGGCGCCGAGGAGGCCCGGTTCTGCCTGAACGCCCTGAAGGGCTATCCCATCACCTACCCCATCGTCTTTGACTGGGAGCCCTATGACAGCAGCCTGGAGCCCCGGACCGACGGGCTGGACGACAAGGTCCTCACCCAGTGCGCCGTGGCCTTCTGCGAGGAGGTGGAGGCAGCGGGGTACCAGTCCATGGTCTACTCCAACCTGACCTACTTCTACCTGCACTTCGACTTAAACCAGCTGGTGGACTATCCCCTCTGGCTGGCCCAGTATAACTCCCGCCCCTCCTTCTACTACCACTTCGACATGTGGCAGTACTCCGGCACCGGCCAGGTGCCCGGCATCGACGGAAACGTGGACCTGAACATCCACTTCATCCCCAAGAAATAAAAAGCCATCGCCTCCCGACGCAGTTTCTGCGCCGGGAGGCGATTTTCGTTATCCTTTATCAAATTCCATGGCCTGCCGGTAGAACGCGTCCACCTGGGTCAGGTCGGGGAGGTAAAGATGGCTGACGGCTTTCAGGGCCTCCTGGTCACTGTAGGGGTCGGCCACACCGGCCACCCGGTAGCCTGCCAGAAAGGCCGTTTTGGCCCCGTGGACCGCGTCCTCAAAGACCCAGGTCTCCCCGGTGCGGGTCCCCATCCGGTCCCGGGCCCGGTGATAGATCTCCGGGGAGCGCTTGTCCACCCCCAGCTCCCCGCAGGTGTAAATTTCGTCCAGTAGAGGGAGCAGCCCGGCGGTGACCAGTCCCTCCACGATCACGGACCGGTCCGTGGCGGTGGCCAGGGTGATGCCCACCCCATGGCGGCGGAGTCCCTCCAAAAATTCTCTGGCCCCCGGCTTGGCCTTGACCTGGTGGCGGTAAAAGTCCCGGATCACCCCGTTGATGCCGTCCTCAATCTCCCGGTGGGACAAGGGCAGCCCGTAGGCATCCTTCAGGTAAACCGCGCACTGGGCCAGGCTCATGGGAAAGAGAATGGCCCGGAGTCCTGGCTGGGCCTCGATTCCCAGGGATGCCAGGTACCGCACCCCCACAGTATCCCACATACCCATGGAGTCCAGCAGGGTGCCGTCCGCGTCAAATATTGCCCCTCGAATCACAGGCCATTCCCCCTTTTTCGCTCTTTTTTGCGAATGAGATAGTTTAGTGTAACAAAAAATTGCCCTCTGGTCAAGCGCCCGGGAACGTGGTACCATAGAGAAAAGCAGCTACTCTGGAAAGGAGACCTTATGCCCATGTCTGACGTCGCCTGTTTTATTTTTGGAGCCGGGCCCTTCTACGGCCTGGTCCGCTCCCCTCAGCCCGGAGACTGCATCCTGGCCGCCGACGGAGGCTACCGCCACTGCCAGGCAGCAGGACTCAAGCCGGACCTGCTGCTGGGTGATTTTGACTCTCTGGAAACCCTGCCCTTGGGGCAGGAAACCCGGACCTTTCCCCCGGAAAAGGACGACACCGACACCATGCTGGCCGTGAAAGCCGGGCTGGAGCTGGGATTTCGGACCTTTCACCTGTACGGCGGCACCGGAGGACGCATGGACCACACCCTGGCCAACCTCCAGACCCTGGGCTATCTGGCCCGGCAGGGAGCCAGAGGGTATCTTTACGATCAGCACACCGTCTTTACCGCCCTCTGGAATGACCGCCTCACCCTGCCCCAGCGGGCAGAGGGGATCTTCTCCGTGTTCTGCCTGGGCGGGGAGGCCACAGGGGTCTCCATCCGGGGCGGGCAGTATCCCCTGGACCGAGGCTCCCTCTCTCCCTTCTTCCCCCTGGGGGTCAGCAACCACTTTCAGGGCCAGCCAGTGGAGATTTCCGTGGAGGACGGATGTTTGCTCGTCAGCTGGGAACTTCCTGAATCATAAAAACGCCCCGCCGGGTATCCGGCAGGGCGTTTTGCATTACATAAGCTTCGCGGTAAAGTAGACAGCCAGGATAAACAGCCAGGCCGCCATCACCCAGATGGCATAGTAGGCCACAGCGGTACCCAAGGCTATGGGGGCCAGCAGGAGCACAGCGGTGATCACAGCGGTGAGGTAATAGGCAGCGTAGGCAGCGCCAGGCTGAAGCACGGTCACATCCTTCTCCCGGATGGTGAGGACGCCGTCCTTCTTTTTCAGCGCCAGAGCCAAGGCAGCCAAAGCAACCACGATGATCAGAGCAACCACCAGGTAGCCATAATAGTTTCTGCTGCCGCCGGTGGCACGGAAGAGCCACAGGCCCAGAATGCCCAGGCCGCCCGCGATGGCACAGCCGAAAAACTCCTTCTGGTACAGGTAAAAGACCAGCATCAGCACCGCCAGACCGGGCACCACACCCAAAACCGCGGGAGCCACTGCGGTGCCATAGTTTCGCATCAGGAAACCGCCGATGCCAACGCACAGGAAAACAGCCGACAGAATGAATTGCAGAATACCGTCCTTGGCCTCCCCCTTCTGGCGGATGCGGAAACCCCACAGCAGGAAGAGCACAAAGAGAACAATCCCGGCAATGAGGCCTGCGCCCAAAATGGTGTGCAGGACAGAGAATGTCCCCATTTCTCCTCCCCGGGCGTGAATGTAATACCGGTTGATGAGCAGCATAATCACTTCCACCACTGCGGCGGCAGCCAGCCAGAGCAGCATATGGTTAAACGCCTGGTCCTCCAGCTGCTCCCTGGCCCGGACCTCCGGCGGTTTCTTGCTTCCGGCTTTTGTTTCATTTTTCTTCATAACGGTGAAAACACTCCTAATTTCAGGAACGCATATCCCTCAGGACAGTTTAAAAGGATACACAACAGACAGAATCTAGGTTATTATAGCAGAAATATCGGGCTTTCGCAAGAAAAACCGGTAGGTTTCTCTTGCCTGACCGTTCCAAATTTCCCAGATTCTTATTTCTTCTTGAAGCTGTCCTTCAGAGAAACGCTCCGGTTAAAGACCAGATGGCCCGGAGCCGCGTCCTCGCTGTCCAGGCAGAAGTAGCCCTGGCGCATGAACTGGTAGGCCTGGGCGGTTTTCCCCTTCTCAGGCATGGGAGCCTGGGCCAGACCCTGCTCCACCTTGCACCCGGTGAGCACCTGGAGGCTGGCGGGGTTCAGGTAGTCCAGGAAGTTCTTGTTGGGGCCGTCGGGATCGGGATCGGTAAAGAGGTACTCATACAGACGGACCTCTGCGTCCACAGCGGTCTCCGCGTCCACCCAGTGGATGGTAGCCCCCTTCACCTTCCGGCCGTCCGCGGGGTTGCCCCCCTTGGAGTCGGGGTCATACTCGCAGAGAACCTCCACCACATTGCCATTTTCATCCTTGACGCAGCCGGTGGGACGGATCAGATAGGCGCCCTTCAGGCGGCATTCCAGGCCACCGGGGGTCAGGCGCTTGTACTTGGGGATGGGCTCCTCCATAAAGTCGTCGGCCTCAATATACAGGTGACGGGAGAAGGGTACCGTGCGCTCTCCGGCCTGGGGGTCCACCGGGTTGTTCTCCACGGTGATTTCCTCCCGCTGGTCCTCAGGATAGTTGGTGATGGTGAGCTTCACCGGACGCAGCACAGCCATGACCCGCTGGGCAGTCTCGTTCAGCTCTTCCCGCAGGCAGGACTCCAGGAA
The DNA here is from genome assembly GCA_016296565.1 of Oscillospiraceae bacterium. Classification (GTDB taxonomy): domain Bacteria; phylum Bacillota; class Clostridia; order Oscillospirales; family Oscillospiraceae; genus Evtepia. The sequence goes on along the minus strand of JAEDJB010000004.1, from coordinate 28,429 downwards.
AGCCCAGTCCACGGTGGAGTCCACCTTGGACACGCCGATGCGCTCGCAGAAGTTCCGGATGGACTTGGGGGTGTAGCCCCGGCGGCGCAGGCCGCAGAGGGTAGGCATTCTGGGGTCGTTCCAGCCGGAGACCATGCCGCCCTCCACCAGCGCCCGGAGCTTCCGCTTGGACATCACGGTGTAGTTGATGCCCAGCCGGGCAAACTCGATCTGCCGGGGCTTGCTGGGCAGGTCGCAGTTGTCCACCACCCAGTCGTACAGGGGGCGGTGGTTCTCATACTCCAGGGAGCACAGGGAATGGGTGATGCCCTCCAGCGCGTCCTGGATGGGGTGGGCAAAGTCATACATGGGGAAGATGCACCACTTGGTTCCCTGGCGGTGGTGCTCAATGTAACGGATTCGGTAGAGCACCGGGTCCCGCATGTTGAAGTTGCCGGAGGCCAGGTCAATCTTGGCCCGGAGGGTGTACTTCCCTTCCGGGAACTCCCCGTTCTTCATCCGCTGGAACAGGTCCAGATTTTCCTCCACCGGCCGGTCCCTCCAGGGGCTCTTGGCGGGGGTGGTGGTGTCGCCCCGGTACTCCCGGAACTGGTCGGGGGTCAGCTCGCACACATAGGCCAGACCCTTTTTAATGAGATCCACAGCCAGCTCATAGGTTCTTTCAAAGTAATCGGAGCCGTAATAGAACCGGTCGTCCCAGTCAAAGCCCAGCCAGTGGATGTCCTCCTGGATGGCGTCCACGTACTCGGTGTCTTCCTTGGCCGGGTTGGTGTCGTCCATGCGCAGGTTGCAGATGCCGCCGTACTTCTCCGCCGTGCCGAAGTCAATGGTCAGGGCCTTGCAGTGACCGATATGCAGATAGCCGTTGGGCTCCGGCGGGAAACGGGTGTGGACCTTCTTCCCCTCGCACCGGCCGCCCGGCTGTAATTCATCCTCAATGATTGCATGAATAAAATTCGTGCTCATGGTTTCTTCCGCCATGCTCTTCACTCCTTACTCCCTATTACACTATCCATTAATAATAGTATTTTATTATACACTATTTTCCAACATGATTGCAACTACATCCGCAAAAGTCAGCGGCTTTTTTCTTCCACCCCTCTGGGCGCCGCCACCGCTTCCGCCACCCGGATGCCGTCCACTGCGGCGGAGACGATGCCCCCCGCGTAACCGGCCCCCTCCCCACAGGGATACAGGCCCCGGAGATTGGACTGGAAGGTATGATCCCGCAGCACCCGAACCGGAGAGGAGGAGCGGGTCTCCACCCCTACCATCAGCGCGTCGGGGGCGGCAAAGCCCCGGAGCTTCCGGTCCAGAGCGGGCAGCGCCTGGGCCAGAGAATCGGTGACGAAGGAGGGCAGGGTCTCCCGCAGGTCCCCAAAGCACACCTCCGGCCGGTAGGTGCTCCGGTTGGTCAGGCTGTTGGGGCTGGGAACCTCCCGTAGGAAATCCCCCACCCGCTGGGCCGGGGCCTCATAGCCCGGACGGCCGTAGGCATAGGCTTTTTTCTCCCAGATCTCCTGGAAAGCCACCCCTGCCAGGGGGTCGCTGCTGCCGAAGTCCTCCGGCCGCACCCCCACCAGAAAACCGCCGTTGATGAATTCCCCGTCCCGGGCCCGGTTGCTCATGCCGTTGGTCACCAGCATCCCCGGGTGTGAGGCTGCCGCCACGATCTGTCCCCCGGGGCAGACGCAGAAGGTATAGGCCGACCGGCCGCTGGGCAGGTGGCACACCAGCTTATAGTCCGCCGGCGGGAGCTTGTCCCAGCTGGGTCCGAACTGGGCCTGGCTGATGCTCTCCTGCCGGTGCTCGATGCGCACGCCGATGGCAAAGGGCTTCTGCTCCATCTCCGCCCCGGCGTCCCGAAGCATCCGGAAGGTATCCCGGGCGGAATGGCCGGGAGCCAGAATTAACGCATCACAGGCCATGGTATAGGGTCCCGTTGGCCCTTCCACGGTGATCTCCGTCAGCTGGTCCCCCTGGAGGGTCAGTCTCGTCAAGCGGTTTCCAAACCGCACGTCGCCTCCCAGGCCTTTGATCTCCTCCCGGAGATTCTTCACCACCCGGCGGAGAAGGTCGGTGCCCACATGGGGCTTGTGCTGCCAGAGGATGTCTTCCGGCGCCCCCGCACCCACGAAGGTCTGCATTACATGACTGATCCGGGGATCGTGGGTGCCGGTGGTAAGCTTGCCGTCGGAGAAGGTTCCGGCGCCTCCCTCGCCAAACTGCACGTTGGACTCCGGGTTCAGGTCGCCTCCCTGCCAGAAGGCTTCCACGTCCCTCACCCGCTGTTCCAAGGCCTGGCCACGCTCCAGCAGGATGGGCCGCAGCCCTGCCCGGGCCAGGCACAAGGCCGCCAACAGCCCCGCCGGGCCGCTGCCCACCACCACCGGGGGCAGCGCGGAAGACCGGGTCACCTGGGGGAACCGATAAGGTACCGGCTCCGGCTGAAGGCGAATGTTCTGGTTTCCTGCCCGACGAACCACCTCTTCCTCGTTGGACAGAGAGACATCCACCGTCATCACATAGTGGACGCTGTTCTTTTTCCGGGCGTCAATGGACTGGCGCACGGGCACGCACCGGTGGATTTTTCCCACCGGAACGCCCAGGGCTTTGGCCGCCCGCTTTTTTAACAGAGAAGGGTCCCCCTCCGGGGGCAGGATCAAATTACTGATTCGTACCATGGCCGCCTCCTGTTGTCACTTCCTCAGCCTGGCTCTTTTTCCGGAACGCCCGCCAGGCATTGCACAAAATACCGCCGATAAACACAAACCCCAAAAAGCCGAAAACGGGGAACAAGGTGCCGATCAGGTCGCTGAAGCCAACTTGGCTCAGGAAAAAGGCTCCGATACTCAGCACCACCGGCACCAGCACCGAGTGTCCTTCCAGCCGGCGGAACCGGAACAGATACTGGGGCACCGGCACAAACACCGACATGGACGCCCCGAACATCCCCAGCAGGATCACCAGGGCATAGACCCCCTCCAGCACCGGGGAGAGCTGCTGTGCCAGGTAAAGCATAGGCAGCTCCGCGGAGGTGCTGGCGGGAAGGGCCGCCATGGCCCCGTTGATCCCCAGGGAGATCACCAGCAGGATGACGCCTCCCAGAGCGGACCCCACCCGGATATCCCGGTCGGACCGAACCATGGTGCCAAGGGAGGAAAGGGTCCCCAGGGCGCAGAGGAGATTATACGATACAAAGGTCACCGCGGCCAGCAGCCAGTGGTTCACCACCGGGTTCCGGGTGGCCGCCGGGACGAAGGAAATCCCGTTCCGTCCGAACATGGCCAGAGCCGCGGCCACCACCACCAGGGAGAGAATCACCAGCAGGGGCATGATCCTGGAAAAGACCCGCACTGCGCCTCCCATCCCCCGGGTTGCGATCCAGGTGATCAGGGCGCAGAACACCACGCCTCCTACCAGCCGAAGGGTTCCGCTGCCGGTGAGCTGCTCCAGCAGGGTCCCGGCCCCGGCGCACATCACCACATAAATGCCGTACATAAAACACACAGCAATTCCCCCGGCCAGGGCCTTCAAAACCCGGTTGTCCGTGGGGACGGCCACCTCATGGACCTGGCTGCGCCCCGTCCGACGGGACAGGGTGAAGATCACCCCGCAAAGCAGGGACAGTAGGGCCACTGCCCCGATCTGCCCCACCAGCCCCGGCAGACCGAAATGGGTAAAAAACTGGCTGATCTCCTGGCCGGACACAAACCCGGCTCCCAGAAAACAGCCAATCCAGGTGAAGGCCAGCTGCCTGCCTCTGATTTGCATGGAAATCCCTCCACCCCAAAAATCTTAGCGTTATATTTTATCATAAACCCCGGTGGATTTCCACTGACAGGCAGGATTTTTCCCGGAAAACGAAAAGACCCACATGGCCGAAGGGTCCCCGGCAGCATGGGTCTTTTCGTTTGACAAGTCATTCCGCCCGGTCGTCAGGCAGATCCACCAGAATGGGCTCCACACCCAGGTGAGGCAGAAGTTTGGTCCGCACTTCCTCCATAGACAAGATAATCGAGGACGTACTGATGCAGGGGTGGCAGCTCAGGGTATCGTCCCCGGCCACGGACTGGTCCAGCACCAGCTTCACCCGGTGGTCCTTGTCGTTCATCAGAGCCAGGATAGTGGCAGAGCCAGGGGTGACGTTCAGCAGCTCCTCCATGAGCTCCGGCGGGGCAAAGGACAGACGGGAGGTGCCGATCTGCTTGGACAAATCCTTGGTGTGGAAGGGCTTCTCCCCGTCCATCAGCAGCAGGTAGAAATCCGTCTTCTGCCGGTTGCACAGCACCAGGTTCTTGCAGATCTTCTTCCCCAGGACCTTCTCCACCTCTTCGCAAGCGGTAATGTGGTCCGCCGGGTCGTGGTCAACCCGCTGATAGGTCATGCCCAGCTGGTCCAGCAGGTCATAGCAGGCCAGCTCCTTGGGCAGGCGGCCTTCCTCCTGCTCCGGACGGCCGGTATACAGGGTAGGATCAATATACATGGGCTTGTTTCCTTTCAAAGAAAAGGGCTCAGTGGGAAACCCACTGAGCCCTTTGTAATTCATCAAATCAAGGAATAATTTGATTACTTCTTCAGCATCCAGCCAGAGATAACCATTCTCTGAACTTCGCTGGTGCCCTCATAGATCTCGGTGATCTTGGCATCACGCATCATGCGCTCGAAGGGATACTCACGGGTGTAGCCGCAGCCGCCGATCAGCTGAACAACACGACGGGTAACGTCGGAAGCAACCTCGGAAGCGAACAGCTTGCCCATAGCAGCCAGGTGGCTGTAGGGCTCGTGAGCAGCCTTAGCCTCAGCAGCACGATACAGCAGCAGACGAGCAGCGTCAACCTTGGTCTGCATGTCAGCCAGCTCGAACTGGGTGTTCTGGAAGGAAGCCAGAGGCTTGCCGAACTGCTTGCGCTGCTTCAGATAAGGAATAGCCTCATCGATAGCGCCCTGAGCAATACCCAGAGCCTGAGCGCCAACACCGATACGGCCGCCGTCCAGCAGCATCATAGCGATCTTGAAGCCTTCGCCTTCCTTGCCCAGCAGGTTCTCAGCGGGGACTTCGCAGTCATCGAAGACCAGCTCGTAGGTAGCGGAAGCACGGATGCCCATCTTCTTCTCCTTGGTGCCGAAGCTGAAGCCCTTGAAGCCCTTCTCCACGATGAAGGCGGACAGGCCCTTGTGGCCGACGCTCAGATCGGGGTTGGTACGAGCGAAGACAACATAGGTGTCAGCATAGTAGCCGTTGGTGATGAAGATCTTGGTGCCGTTCAGGATGTACTTGTCGCCCTTCAGGACAGCAGTGGTGCGCACGCCGTTGGCGTCGGTACCAGCGGAGGGCTCGGTCAGGCCCATAGCGCCCAGCTTCTCGCCCTGTGCCAGGGGCACCAGGTACTTCTGCTTCTGCTCCTCGGTGCCGAACTCCAGGATGGGCCAGGAGCACAGAGAACCGTGAACGGAGAACATGATGGAGGTGGAAGCGCAGTACTTTGCCAGCTCTTCGCAGCAAGCAATGTAGGTCAGATAGGACAGGCCAGCGCCGCCATATTCCTCAGGAATATAGGTGCCCAGCATACCCATCTCGGCCAGCTTCTCGCGAGCGTTCTGAGTGAACTGTTCCTTCTCATCCAGCTCGGCAGCGATAGGCTTAACTTCCTTGATGCAGAAATCATGCAGCATGTCGATGATTTCCTGCTCCATCTCGTTGAACTTGAAATCCATAGTTTTTCCTTTCTTTCCCAGGGGTCACCTCCCCGCTTGCGCGGGGAGGTGCGAGGGTATATTAAATTTTTTTATTAACAGAGATTAGTCCTTGTCAGCCAGGATCAGCTTGGTCAGAGCGGGGCAGACATCATACAGGTTGCCGATAACGCCCAGGTCGGCCACGCCGAAGATGGGAGCCTCGGGGTCCTTGTTGATGGCGACGATGAAGTCGGAGGAGCCCATGCCAGCCAGGTGCTGGATAGCGCCGGAGATGCCGCAGGCAACATACAGCTTGGGGCCGACGGTCTTGCCGGTCTGGCCAACCTGGTGGGAGTGGGGAATCCAGCCAGCGTCAACAGCTGCACGGGAGGAACCCACAACGCCGCCCAGAGCATCAGCCAGAGGCTTGATGGTGGTCTCGAAGCCCTCGGGGCCGCCCAGACCGCGGCCGCCGGAGACGATGATTTCAGCGCCTTCCAGGTCGACCTTCTCGCCTTCCTCGGCGATGGTCTCGATGACCTTGATGCGGATCTTGTCAGCGGGGAACACGAAGTCGACCTTCTCGACAGGAGCCTCACGGCTGTAGTCGGGCTCGAGCTTCTTGTTCACGCCGGGACGGCAGGTACCGATCTGGGGGAAGGTGAAGGGGCACAGAATGGTAGCCATCAGGTTACCACCGAAAGCGGGACGGGTCCAAGCAACCTTACCGGTAGCTTCGTCGATGTCCAGGGAGGTGCAGTCTGCGGTCAGACCGGTTCTCAGACGGCCAGCAACACGGGGGCCCAGGTCACGGCCCAGAGGGGATGCGCCCATCAGGATGGAGGTGGGGCAGTCAGCCTCGACGCAGTGCACGATAGCAGCGGTGTAAGCGTCGGTGCTGTAGTGATCATAGACCTGATCGTCAACGACCAGAACCTTGTCAGCGCCGTAAGCGATAGCGTCCTTAACAGCCTCATCGCAGTTGTAGCCGATGACCAGAGCGACGGTCTTACCGCCCTGGATAGCAGCCAGACGACGGCCGGGGTTCAGCAGCTCCAGGCCAACGTTTCTGGCCTTGCCGCCCTTGGTTTCAATAAAGACCCACAGGTCTTTGCTCTTTGCTTCGTAGCTAGTCTGTAACATTGTTCTTCTTCCTCCCCTCTATTAGATAACGCCCTTGTCCTTGAGCAGGTCGTACAGCTTCTTTGCGGACTCTTCAGGAGTCTCTTCCTTGATCTTCAGGCCGCCTTCCTTACGAGGAGGAGTGAAGCTCTTCTTAACCTTGGTGGGAGAGCCCTTCAGGCCGGACTGCTCGACGTCCAGGTTGCAGTCAGCTGCGGACAGAACGGGGATCTTTGCCTTGTTGGCAGCCATCTTGGACTTGATGGTGGGGAAGCGGGGCTCATAGTCGGGCTTGGTGATGGTGACTGCGCAGGGGCAATCCATCTCCAGGATTTCGAAGCCGTCTTCCAGCTCCTTCTTCACGCGGACGCTCTTGCCATCCTCGGTGGGCCAAACTTCCCAGCCGTAGGTGACCTGAGGATAATCCAGGTACTCAGCAACCTGAGGACCAACCTGAGCGGTATCGCCGTCGATAGCCTGCTTACCAAACATCAGCATATCGAACTTCAGGCCTTCCAGCTCTTCGATCTTCTTGATGGTGTTTGCCAGGATGTAACCGGTTGCCAGGGTATCGGAACCGCCACAAGCGCGGTCAGAGACCAGATATGCCTTGTCGCCGCCGACAGACAGGCACTCCTTCAGAGCTGCCAGAGCCTGCTCGGGACCCATGGACAGGATGTAGATCTTGGTGTCCTTATCCTTGTCCTTAATGCGGGCAGCAGCTTCGACTGCGTAAGCGTCGAAGGGGCTGACGATGGCGGGAACGCCTTCACGCATCAGGGTGTTAGTGACAGGATCGATCTTGATAATGGTCGTGTCCGGCACTTGTTTAATGCAAACAAGTATGTTCATTTCTGATTTCCCCCTATTTTTGATTTGTTTTATTTCGATAATTCCGGTCTCCCTTCCGCTCCATCCGGGCCGGGGCTGAGGCTGTGCCTTCGCTCCATTTCTTCTGGCGCGCAACGGAATCCGGTTTATCTGATAAACGCCAGACCAGGGGGGTTCCCTGGTGGCAGACGTTTCTTTGGAAAGGCGCACTTAGCACGTCCTTCCATTACACTACGGTCGTATTATAACAAAGGATTCTCCAAATTACAAGATGGGAATGTAACGCATCTGAAAAAAAATTTCCTTCGTTTTGCTGCAAAATTAGGCGTTTCAACCAAAGATTTCAGAAAAACGCGGAGGGGGGCGGTGGCTACGCCCGCCCCCTCCATTTTCGCTGATTTTCGCCGGTTTTCGCCTTATTCCTCGAAGAATTTGTCGTGGATGGCCTGGACGGCGGCGTTGGCGTCACTTTCATCCAGCAGGACGGAGACCTTGATTTCACTGGTGGAGATCATATGAATGTTGATATCCGCGTCATACAGGGCGCCGAACATCTTGGCGGCCACGCCTGCGTTCTCCAGCATGCCTGCGCCCACGATGGACACCTTCACCACTTCCTTGTTCACATCAATCCGGTCAAAGCCCAGGCTGGCCTTGTGCTCCTCCAGCAGCTCCTTGGCCTGGTCGGCGTCGCTGCGCTTGACGGTGAAGCTGATGTCCTGGGTCTCGCCCCGGCCGATGGACTGAAGAATGATGTCCACGTTGATGTCCTTCTGCCCCAGCAGGGAGAATACTTTATAGGCAATGCCGGGCTTATCCTCCACATTTACCAGGGCCAGACGGGCCACGTTCTTATCTTTTGCAACACCACTGATCTGGGTCTTTTCCATTTGCTTGGCAACCTCCTTAACTTTCGTGCCCGGCTTCTTGGTGAAGCTGGACAGCACCTCTAAATTCACCCGGTATTTTTTTGCCATTTCCACGGAGCGGTTATGAAGCACCTGGGCGCCCAGGCTGGCCAGCTCCAGCATCTCGTCGAAGGTGATCTCGTCGAGCTTCTTTGCGCCCTTAACATACCGGGGGTCCGCCGTGTAGATTCCGTCCACGTCGGTATAAATCTGGCACAGGTCGGCCTTCAGGGCCGCTGCCAGGGCCACCGCCGAGGTATCGGAGCCGCCCCGGCCCAGGGTGGTGATGTCGTCATACTTGTTGATGCCCTGGAAGCCTGTGACGATAACGATGGAGTGGTTCCGGTCCAGCTCCGCCTGGATGCGCTCGGTGCGGATCTTCTTGATCTTTGCGCTGCTGTATGTGCTGTTGGTCTGCACGCCGGCCTGCCAGCCGGTGAGGGAGACCACAGGATAGCCCAAGGCCTCGATGGCCATGGCGCACAGAGAGCAGGAGATCTGCTCTCCGGTGGACAGCAGCATATCCATTTCCCGGCGGGAAGCACGGGGATTGATCTCCTGGGCCTTCTCAATGAGATCGTCGGTGGTGTCTCCCTGCGCGGAGAGCACCGCCACCACGCTGTTTCCCTGGCGGTAGGTGTCGGTGATAATCCGCGCCACGTTCTGAATCCGTTCCGCGTTGGCCACCGAGGTGCCGCCAAACTTTTGTACAATCAGTCCCATATTTCATACCTCCAAACAAACGGCGCAGATTTTTGCGCCGCAGGGATGCAATTGCCCCCACATGAAATCATATCGTGCCCCGCTATTCTATGCCGCCGCCGGGGCATCGGGCATCAGTCCAGCACCCGGATCACCGAAAGAACCTTTTTGTCTGCCAGCAGGGCGTCCAGCTGAACCCGGGTCATGGGCTGGGTGATCCAGCCGCTCTCCCCTGGCTCCCCTCCGGCAATGGTGAGCTTCTCCCCGGCGGGGAGGGTCCCCTCCTCCAGGCGGACATACCAGGCGCTCTCCAGCTGATCTGCCGGCAGGACCTTCTCCGGCCGGTTCTCCTGCCAGGGGTGATACCCCGCCCGGGTGAGCTGCCGGGCAGCGGCGATTACGTCGGCCACCACGGCGCTGGCGGTGGGCAGCTTTCCGGCGCCCCGGCCGTAGAACATCACGTCGCCCACGGCGTCGCCCTTGACCTTGATGGCGTTGAACACGTCCTCCACGCCCCCCAGGGGGTCCTGGAGACTGACGAAATGGGGCTCCACATAGGGGCACACCGAGCCGTCCTCCCGGGCAATGGCCCGGCCCAGGAGCTTGATCCGCCGACCGCTGGCCGCGGCGTAGGCCTCATCCGCCAGGGTGATTTTCGTAATACCGGTGGTGGGTACCTGCTCCGGCAGCAGATGCCAGCCGAAGGCGATGGAGGACAGGATGCACAGCTTCCGGCAGGTGTCCATGCCCTCCACGTCGGCGGCGGGGTTCTGCTCAGCATAACCGTTGGCCTGGGCCCCCTTCAGGGCCTCCTCGAAGGGGATGCCGTCCTGCACCATCCGGGTGAAGATATAGTTGGCAGTGCCGTTGAGAATGCCGCAGATCTCCAGAATATCGTTGGCGGCCATGCACTCGCTCAGGGGCCGCAGAATGGGGATGCCGCCCCCCACGCTGGCCTCAAAGAGATACACCGCGTTGTTCTGAGCCGCCAACTCCAGCAGACGGCGGCCATGGGTGGCCACCAGCTCCTTGTTAGAGCTCACCACGCTCTTGCCCGCCTTCAGGGCACGCTCGGTAAAGTCCAGGGCAGCGCCCACGCCGCCAATGGTCTCCACCACCACGTTGATCTCCGGGTCCGCCTCGATGGCGGCAAAGTCCTTCACAAAGCACCCGGCGAAGGGGCTTTCGGGAAAGTCACGCACGTCCAGAATGTATTTCAGTTCGATCAGGTCGTCAGCCTTTTTGCTGATTCCCTCGCCGTTGCCGGTGAGAACCTCCGCCACACCGGAGCCCACGACGCCGAACCCCAAAATTGCCACTTTTACCATAATTCTTCCGTCCTTTTTTGCAAAAATATCGTTGTCCCGTCAGCCTGCCAGAACCTCTCCCCGCAGAACGCCGGCAACCTGGTCGATCCGCTCCAGCAGATCCTGCAGAGTACCGAACAGGCCTGAGGTCTCCGCGTTCACCGTTACCACGGCACAGCCGTTGATGGGGATACCCTGATTGATGGTCAGGATGTTGGCCCCGGAGTCCGCAAAGAGGTTGAGCACCTGGGAGAGAATTCCCGGCTGATCCTTCAGCATAATCTGAAAGGTGACGATCCGGCCATGGAGCATATCCTGAAAGGGCCGTACCGCGTCCTTATATTTATAAAACGCGCTGCGGCTGATCCCGGTCAGCTGAACCGCCTGGTTCACGGTTTCCGCCTCGCCGGTGTCCAGCAGGCGGCGGGCCTCTACCACCTTGCGGAAGATCTCCGGCAGCGCATCCGCGTCCACAATATAATAGTTCGGTGCCTTTGACATGGCTCTGCCTCCGTCCTCATGTTGTGATTGCTGTTCCATGATGAAAGACATTCTACCACATCTGTCCTTCCGTGACAACAAAAAGTATCTGTCTGAGCGACAGTTTTCTGCCCTGATTTTAATTATTTTCAGGCAAATCGCGCAAAAAGCGGACCCCATTTCCAGGAAATGGGGTCCGCGCTTTTGCGGGGTTATTCGCCGCCGCCCTCTGCCGGGGGTTCTGCAGGGGGTTCCGCGGGGGTCTCGCCGCCGGGATTCTCGGTCTGGCCGCCGCCTTCGCCGCCGGTGTTTTCGCCCTCCTCGGGTTCTTCGGGCGTGACCACCTGGATCTTGTGAACGGTACAGATCTTGGTTGGCACATCGTCCTCGAAGAAGCTGCCGGTGACCACGTGGCCGCCGCAGGCGGGCCCGGGCAGCATGCCGCTGACCGCGCAGTACTGGATGGTCTTCATCTGGCCTTCCGGCTTGTCGAAGTCCTTATAGGGCAGGCCCTGGTGGATCTTGGACATGACCTTCTGCCACAGGCCGGTGGAGGGATTCTTCAGGCCGGTGGCCAGGCGCTCCTGCTGGTCGTAGCCGGTCCATACCGCCGCAGTATAGTAGGGGGTATAGCCCACGAACCACAGGTCCTTCCGGGAGGTGGTGGTGCCGGTCTTGCCGGCGATTTCCTGGCCAGCGAAGTTTGCGTTCTTGCCGGTGCCGTTGGAAACCACCTGCTTGAGCATCTCGGTCATATAGTAGCAGGTCTTCTGGGACAGAGCGGACTCATCCACTTCCTGGGTGTTGTCCAGAAGGATCTGCTTGTTCCGGTCAATGACGATGCTGTAGGTTCGGGGCTCCTTGTAGACGCCCTGGCGGGGGAACACCGAGTAGGCTGCCGCCATGTCATAGGTGCTGACGCCGTCGGTCAGACCGCCCAGAGCCAGGGGGGCCAGGTCAATGTCGGAGTATTCCCTGTCGTTGATGGTCCGCTTTTCCACCAGTTTAATGTGGAACCGGTCCCGCATGAACTCATAGCTGGTCTGGGGAGTGACATCCGCCAGAACCTTGACGGCCACGGTGTTAATGGACTCCCGCACTGCCTTAGCGATGGAAACCGTGCCCTGATACTGGCCCGTGGCGTTCACCGGCCAGTTTTTCCCGTCAATCACCTGATAAGGCGAGTCCTCATAGGTGCTGCTGGGGGTGATGATCCCCAGCTCCAGGGCGGGGGAATATACAGACAGGGGCTTAATGGAGGAGCCCGGCGGACGCTTGGTGTCGGTGGCCCGGTTCCAGCCGCGGCTGGTGGTCTTCTTCCCCATGCCGCCGGCCATGGCTACCACTTCGCCGGTCTCGTTGTCCACAACGGTGATGGCAGACTGAAGCTGCTGCCCCGAGGCGGAGGTAAAGTTCAGGTTGGCCTGGTCGTTATAGACCTCGTCCACCGCCGCCTGCACATCCGGGTTCATGCAGGTGTAGATCTCCAGACCGCCGGAGAACACCAGCTGGGTGGCAATCTCTTCCGACCAGTTGTAGGTCTCCATCAAGTCGTTGATGACGTCGTTGATGACCGCGTCTTCATACCAGGTGTAGGTGGTGTTGTTCTGCAGGTCACGGCCCTGGTCGAAGTTCAGCTCCTCGGCAACGGCCTCATCATACTCCTCCTGGGTAATGTAGCCCTGGTCCAGCATGGCGTAGAGAATGGTTTCCTGGCGCTGCTTGTTGAAGTCCCGGGAGGTGGTGACCTCTCCGGTCTCCTCATCCACGATCTCCAGTCGGCCCAGGGGGTCGTACTTGGAGGGGTTGTTGGTGATGCCGATGAGGCTGGCGCACTCGGCCAGGCTCAGCTGGGAGACGTGCTTGCCGAAGTATTTATAGGAAGCGGTGTACACACCGTTGCAGCCCTGGCCCAGATAGATGTAGTTGAGATACCAGGTCAGGATCTGGTCCTTGGTGTAGTTCTGCTCCAGCTCCAGGGCACGGAAAATTTCCGTGATTTTCCGCTTGACGGTGACGTCGTCCTCGGTGGTCAGGTTCTTGATGAGCTGCTGGGTCAGGGTAGAGCCGCCCTGGATGTCTCTGCCGGTAAACATGAGCAGCACGCCGTTGATGGTGCGCCGCCAGTCCACGCCATTGTGCTGGTAAAATCGTTTGTCCTCAATGGCCACCGCTGCGTCGATCAGATCCTGGGGGATCTCGTCCAGGGTCACCCAGACCCGGTTCTCATCCCCGTACAGAGTCTGCATGGCCTCATAGTTGTTGGTGCTTGGGTTCCTGCAGTACATGGTGGAGGTCAGACTCATGGACGCATCGAACGTGTCCAGCTGAAGATCCGCCTGGGGGATGATTACATTTTTAATGTATGCCGCCGCCATGCACACCAGCATTGCCGTGGTAATGACGAAAATGAGCACGATGGTCATAATGACCTTAAAGGCACGCCCGTGCTTTTTTCGCTTTCGTCTGGTCTGCTTGCTGCGCTTATTGTCTCGATTGTGTTCCAATTTGACACCTCCGATGTCTATAGGTGGAAGGGCCGGCCGCCGGTTTCCGGGTTGATTTTTTATACGCGGCCGAATGTATCACTACGCCTATTCTATGTATTATACCACAGCTTTTTCATTTGTCTATCTTTGATTTCGTAGGTTTTTGCGGAAACTTTACCGAAAGTTTTCTGCCCCGCGCCCTTGCTTTTTTTCGGCGATGAGGGTACAATAGGGACAGTCAAAAGAAAGGAGCGGCTCTCATGAGTGAAGAATACGGCGCCAACTTTATCACCGTAACCGACGAAGACGGAAACGAGTTTGAGCTGGAGCATCTGGACACCATCGAGTTTAACGGCTCCACTTACTTGGCCTTCTTCCCCGCCGTCAGCGAGGAGCAGGACGCCGAAGAGGAGGAGGACCTGGGCCTCATCCTGATGAAGGTCATCTATGAAAACGGCGAGGAGCTCCTGTCCACCCTGGACAGCGACGAGGAGGCCGAAGCCGTGTACGAGGAATTTATGAAAACTCTCTTCGAGGACGAAGAGGAGGACGGCGGCAACTGATCCGCTGCCGGCAAACAATCTTGTATGAATGCCCTGCTCGGTGCGTGAATTGGACCCTTTTAAACCCACATTTCTTAAACGGGACGCTGACTCGCTGTGTGAATTGCAGGCCTCCCGGCTTCGGTTGGAAGTTGGAAGCAGAGAAGCACAGCGGAGGCAACCCACCTGCCATCTCGTGCAGGTTTTAATCGGGTCCGCACGGCCAGAGCGGGGCTTTCTGATTGCCGCCTAGTCAAAACCGGGAGAAAAACACAACATTTTGTGAAAGCCCTTCTTTCCGCCTCAAAACAGGCGGCAGAGAGGGCTTTTTGCGATTCCCTTGCTTTCTCCCCCGGGCTTTTTTGCTAAATTGACGACTTCCTTTCCTTTTTCCCAAGAAAGAGATTTTTTCGCTCCTGTCAAGTAGGCATTCTACCCAAAAACAACCCTGCATTCTTGTTATATATTTTCAGCTGGTAAGAACTTGCCAGTCTCCTTTTTCAATGTTATACTAAATGCAGCGGATAGATTAACCCTTGGTTTGGTTAAAACCGCACAAGAGTAATTCTTTGAGTAATGGAAAGGATGCGATCCCTATGATTAAAGATTTTGGTTTCATCATTCCTCAGAACTGTCAGTTCGGTATGGGCGCTCTGAAGAAGCTGCCTGACTTCCTGAAGGCCGCTGGCTCTGACAACGTTATGCTGATTTCTGACCGTGGCCTGGAAGCCATCGGTGTTGTGGACAAGGTCCGCGAGATCATCAAGGGTGCCAACCTGAAGTACAGCGAGTACCTGGACGTTCTGCCCAACCCCACCACCACCATCGTTGATGAGTGCGCTGCTCAGTACAAGGCTGCTGGCTGCACCGCTATCATCGCTCTGGGCGGCGGCTCCCCCATGGACGTCGCTAAGGCAGTCGGCGTTGTCGCTAAGTTCGGCGGCACCATCGGCGACTACGAAGGCGTGGGCAAGGTTCCCGCTCCCATCGACACCCTGATCGCTGTTCCCACCACCGCCGGCACCGGCTCCGAGGTTACCGTGGCTGCCGTTATCACCGACGAAGCCCGCAACTACAAGCTGTCCGTCCTGGGCCCCGAAATCTCCCCCACCTATGCCGTTCTGGATCCCGAACTGATCATGACCGCTCCCGCCTCCGTGGCTGCTGCCTGCGGCGTTGACGCTCTGATCCACGCAATGGAATCCTACATCAACACCGATGCTAACCCCTTCTCCATGGCTATGGCTGAGAAGGCTATGGAGCTGATCGGCGCCAACATCCGTAAGTTCGTCGCTCGCCGCAACGATCCCGATGCTGCCTGCGCTATGATGCTGGGCTCCACCTTCGCTGGCATTGCTTTCGCCAACAACCGTCTGGGCGACATCCACGCTATGTCCCACCCCGTGTCCGCATTCTTCCATGTTGCTCACGGCGTGGCCAACGCTGTCCTGATGCCCACCATCTTCGAGTTCAACGCTCTGGCTGCTGACGAGCGCTATGCTGCTATCTATCAGTACATCACCGGTAAGGAAGCCGGCGAGGACTTCGTGCCCGAGATGCTGTGCGACGCTCTGCGTCAGCTGAACAAGGATCTGGGCATCCCCGCTTGCCTGGCCGACGTGGGCGTCACCGAGGACAAGATTCCTCAGATGGCCATCGACGCTATGAAGTCCGGCAACGTCACCGTCAACCCCAGAATCACCACCGTCAAGGACGTGGAAGCCCTGTATCACAAGGCTATGTACAAGTAATCCTTTTTGAGGAATGCTGTCAGGAGACCGGCTTCGGCCGGTCTCCTTTTTTTGCTCCGCTGCGGCGGCGAAACTCTGCGAGGCAGTTCTCTTGCGGCGGTCCTTCCTTTTTTGCTGTCCGGGGACTTTAACTTTCAGGAAAAGATGCTATAATGAGGAAGTACTACTATAAGCAGGAGGCATTTTTCCATGAACAGCACCACCCGCAATTCTCTGCAAGACCTGCTTCGGGCCTGCTGCATGACCCCGGACGTCCTGGATCTGCGCACCCTGACCCAACAACTTCTCTCGCAAATGCGAATTTCTCTTTATGGAGGCAAGTCCTCCATCCCCATGCTCCCCACCTTTTTAAAGCCCTTCGGAACCCTGACTCCGGACCGCCCGGTAGCGGTGGCGGAGTGGGACGACCAGCAGGTTCAGGTGACCCTGGTCACTTTCCAGGAGGGCAAGGCCAGTCTCTCGGACCAGAACAACTTCCCTATTCCCGGGCGGGAGTATCCCGCCCCCCTGTCCGACCTGATCTACGCTGCGGCGGAGCTGCTGGAGCCCCTGCTGGACCGGGCTAAGGACGTGGTTCTGTGCCTTCCCTTCCCCGTAGACTATGACGGCAAGGGGGACGGAGCCATCCGCCGCTTCCCCGGCACCATGACCGTCAGCGACTATGAGAGCAAGCCCCTGCTGGCGGGCCTTCGGGAGGAGCTGGCCGGCCGGGGCTTTTCTGATCTGCACCTGGTTCTGGTGAGCCAGGCTGACGCGGTCCAGCTGGCCGCCGGGGTAGAGATGCCCGGCCAGAGCCGCTATCTGGGCCTCACCTGGGGAACCGACGTGGACGCGGCCTTCGCCGCCCCCGGCAGCATCGTTCTGCGGTGGCTGGGCATTCCCGGCCAGCTGATGCTCTTTGACGGGGGCTTTTCCGGCTTTGAAGGGGTGCCCTTCGGCCTGGCGGATCTGCCCAAGGACCGGGACTGCTACGCCCCCGGCCAGGATCTGCTGCTGAAAACCACCTCTACCGACTATCTGGGAGACACCTTCCGGCTGGTGATGATCAAGGCCGCTGAACGCAAGCTGCTGTCCTTCGGGTGCAGCCGGGACATTCTCTCCCTCACCACCCTGGACCTGGCCTCTGCGCTGGACTTTCTGAACGACCCGGAGGCGGGGGGCACCATCGCCCACTTCTGCCGGGAGCCGGAGGACCGGGAGGTAGGTCTGGTGGTGGCCAACGCTGTGCTGGACCGGGCCGCCCGGCTGGTCTGCGCCGTGATCTCGGCGGCAGCCCAGTTTGCCGGGGCCGGTAAGGACCCCGCTTCCCCCGCCTGTGTGGGCGCCTGGGGCCCTGCCCTGGAACTGCCCACCCTCCGCAGCCGTCTGGAAACCCATCTGGCTGACTTTACCCGGGACACCCTGGGACACCATCTCATCCTCTGCACCGGCCAGCAGATGCCCGCTGTGGGCGCTGCCGCCGCTGCCCTTTACAATCCCTGACCACCAAAAAAAGACAAAGGAGAACCGCCATGAAAATCATCGGCATCAACGGCAGCCCCCGGGCCAACGGAAACACCAGGCAGGCCCTGGACCTGATGGGGGAGGTCTTTGACCAGGAGGGCATCAACTTTGAGGTCCTTCACATCGGCCACCAACTCTCCCCCTGCTCCGGCTGCTTCCGCTGCGCAAAAACCCACACCTGCACCCTGCCCGACGACGGCCTCAACGAGATGTACCAGCGCCTGATTCAGGCCGATGGTGTGGTCTTTGGCTCCCCGGTCTACTTTGCCTCCATCACCAGCGGAATGCGCTGCTTCATGGACCGGATCGGATGCATCGACATGAACAATGGCCGCCAGCTGCGGTTTAAGGTGGGCGCGCCCCTGGTGGTGGCCCGCCGGGCCGGGGCAGTCAACGCCATGGACGAGTTGGTTCACTACCTGAACTACGCCCAGATGGTGATGCCCGGCTCCCTGTACTGGCCCCTGGCCTACGGCAACAAGCCCGGAGAGGTGCTCCAGGACCCCGAGGGGGTTCAGACCGTTCAGGTGCTGGCCCAGAGCATGGCCTACCTGATGAAGGTTCTGGAAGCCGGCAAGGCCCAGATCCCCCAGCCGGAGTTGCCCCGGAAAGTCTTTACCAACTTCGTCCGCTGAAGGGAGGGACCTATGAACAAAAAGCTGCTCACCGCCCTGATCCTGGTGGTCCTGTGTGTCCTGCTGGTGTTCCTGGGCGTCCGCCACGACAAGTCCGCTCCCGCCGGCTCCTCTTCCGCCAGCGGAGAGACCAGCGGCCAGGTCCAGCAGCAGGAGCCTGCCGAGACCCCCGATCCCATCACCGCCACCCTGGCAGTGTGCGGAGACGTGATGAGCCACACCCCCCAGACCAACGACGCCTACGACGCCGCCACCGATACATACAGCTACCTGCCCTGCTTCCAGTATGTCAAGCCCTGGATTGAGAGCGCCGACTACGCAGTGGCCAACTTTGAGACCACCCTCAACGGGCCGCCCTATTCCGGATATCCCCAGTTCTGCGCCCCGGACGCTTTGGCCTACGACCTGAAAACCATCGGCTTTGACCTGGTGACCACCGCCAACAACCACAGCATGGACAAAGGGTTCAATGGCGTCTGCCGCACCTTGGACACCCTGGACGCCGCCCAGCTGAAGCATGTGGGCTCCTTCCGCACCCAGGCAGAGTATGACGCCAACAAGGGCGTGGAGGTGGTAGATGTAGGTGGCATCTCCGTTGCCTTCCTGGGCTACTCCTACGGCACCAACGGCATCCCCATCAGCGCGGAGAACGACTTCTGCCTGAACCGGTTCAACACCGACTACGCCGCCGAGTGCGTCACCCTGGACACGGCCAAGCTCTCCAGCGAGCTGGCCTATGCCAAGGGTCTGGGAACAGACCTGATCGCGGTGATGATCCACTGGGGCATCGAGTACCAGACCACCCAGAACGCCTACCAGGAGCAGGTGGCTGACTTCCTCATCGAAAACGGAGCCGACCTGGTTCTGGGCAGCCACTCCCACGTGCCCCAGCCCATGGAAACGCGGACGGTGACCCTCTCCGACGGCAGCCAGCGGACCGGCTTTGTGTGCTACTCCCTGGGGAACTTCGTCTCCAACCAGAGCCCCGCCACCGTCAACGTGAACTACACCGACACCACCGCCATACTAAACCTGGAACTCACCAAGGACTTTGAAACCGGCGACACCACCGTCACCAACGTGAGCTATGTGCCTCTGCTGGTGCTCAACCGGGGCGCCAGCGCCCAGGACCGGTACTGCATCCTGGATGTGCACGCGGGCATGAGCGCCTATGAGTCCGGGGACACCTCCCTGGTCTCCGCCAATGTGTACGAAAAGCTGAAATACGCCCTGGATGGCTGCCACACCATCCTGGGCGAGGCATATGACAACGCCGGCAGCGCACCCGCTGCCAGCGCAGCCTGACAGAAAAGGAACGCCCGGAGCGGCCCAATCGGCCGCCCCGGGCGTAAAACTGTCGAAATCAATTTGTTTCGCTGTTACAGCGTCGAAACGCTACATTTAATTATATAATATAAAATTACTCCTCCCGGCGAAACAGCGCGGCAAAGTAGTGATAATATGGCATCAGGGCCTCATATCCTGTAAGGATATCGTCCAGCAGGTCCCGGCTGTAGAGCAGGCTGTCCACAGGCCGCTGGCAGGTCAGCTCGATCCCCTTCCGATTGTACCACTGGTCCAGAGGGGCAGGCGGGTTTCCCTTGGACCGCTTATACTCCTCTGCGTCCAGAACAAACCGGTCCTGCCGGGCAAAGTCCTGGGCCAGTGCCAGCATGGTCCCGGGGTTTTCGTCCATGTCCGCCCGGAACCTTGCCATGTCAGCGGGACGGGCGTCAAAAACACCCATACCGTAGCTGTACCCCGCCGGGTGAATTCCAAACCAGAAAGCGGGCATCCGGGCCCAGTCCTCTCCGGCCATCCGCAGGTTAAACCACAGGTGGCTCTTGTAGGGACCCCGGCCATAGAGACGGCGGGCGTCCCGATAGATCCGGCTGAC
The DNA here is from genome assembly GCA_016296565.1 of Oscillospiraceae bacterium. Lineage (GTDB taxonomy): Bacteria > Bacillota > Clostridia > Oscillospirales > Oscillospiraceae > Evtepia. Next base: position 8,583 of record JAEDJB010000004.1, on the reverse strand, counting down.
CCGCATCATCAGGGGCTGCTCCGGATGGGCGGCAGAAAACCCCTCGTACACCTCCCGGGCCAGCTCCCGCAGAGGGGTCTGCACATAGTCCACATAGTGCTGCTTGTGGGCCTCGAACCAGGGCTTCTCATTGTTGAACCGGATGCCCCAGAGAAACTGGGTGGTTTCCTCGGAAAATCCTTGAAACATGATCCATCCTCCTTTTTTCCTCCCCGGACACTGGTCCCAGACACGCCCGGAGCATTTGTCTGTTTAAGATCCTAACACATCTTTTCTGTCTTTTCAAATTTTTCATTTTTTACAATATACAACCCTTTTTTCCATTTTCCTGCGTTTTCCAAAGGACTTTTGTAAGATTTTTGCTTGCAAAAGCAAATCCATAGCGTTATAATGTGAACACACTAGAAGGAGGAGATTCGTATGCTCGGCAACAGTATCAAAAAGTTTGCACTTGACCATGCCTTTTCCTATATTGAAAAGGATCCTATAAAGAACCTGTCCAAGGTTATGGACATGGTGGATAAATTCGCAGGTGACGGCCCCGAAAGTTTCCCCCGTCAGCGCCAGGCCATCCGCGATGCCATCAACGACGAAAACTGCACCTCCCACAAGCTGGTTATGCGAATCATGACCGAGATGGATGTGGGCTTCGCAGAGACCCTGCTGTCCAACTTCTTCCTGAACGCCAGTATCACCGGCTGGAAGAAGCAGGACGAGTACCGGGAAAAGTACAACTGCAACGTGCCCTGGGCCATTCTGCTGGACCCCACCTCTGCCTGCAACCTGCACTGCAAGGGCTGCTGGGCCGCTGAGTACGGCAACAAGCTGAACCTGACCTTCGACGAGATCGACGACATCATCCGTCAGGGCAAAGAGATGGGCACCTATTTCTACATCTACACCGGCGGCGAGCCTCTGGTCCGGAAGAAGGACCTGATCAAGCTCTGCGAGAAGCACAACGACGCCATCTTCATGTGCTTCACCAACGCCACCCTCATCGACGAGGAGTTTGCCAACGACATGCTGCGGGTGAAGAACTTCGTCCCCGTCATCAGCGTGGAAGGCTACGAGGAGACCACCGATGCCCGCCGCGGCCAGGGCACCTTCCAGAAGGTCCACAAGGCCATGGAGCTGCTCAAGTCCAAGCGCCTGCCCTTCGGCACCTCCATCTGCTACACCAGCCAGAACATCGAGACCGTCAGCTCTGAGGAGTATCTGGACCAGCTGGTGGAGTGGGGCGCTTTCTTCGCCTGGTACTTCCACTACATGCCCGTGGGCAGCGACGCCGCCCCCGAGCTGCTCCCCACCCCCGAGCAGAGAGAATATATGTACCACCAGATCCGCACCCTCCGCGGCAAGAAGGCCATCTTCGCCATGGACTTCCAGAACGACGGCGAGTACGTGGGCGGCTGCATCGCCGGCGGACGCCGTTATCTGCACATCAACGCCAACGGCGACTGCGATCCCTGCGTGTTCATCCACTACTCCGACTCCAACATCCGGGAGAAGACCCTGCTGGAGGCCCTGTGCTCTCCCCTGTTCATGGCATATCATGACGGCCAGCCCTTCAACGACAATATGCTTCGTCCCTGCCCCATGCTGGAGAACCCCGACAAGCTGCGGGAGATGATCCACAAGTCCGGCGCTCACCCCAGCGACGTGACCGCCCTGGAGGACGTGGACACCCTGTGCGACAAGTGCGTCTCCTACGCAGACAACTGGGCCCCCACCGCCCAGAAGCTGTGGGATTGCTCCCACGCCTGCGCCGGCTGCGGACAGCAGGCAGCAGCCGAAAAATGAGAAATTGTAAACTTTTTTCCCGGGAGAACCGATAGGATTGCCATTATCCGCGAAAAATAGTATACTGATCTTGCTTCGGACACCGGAGGCCCAGTGAATGTAACGTTCTATGGGACCTCCGGTTCCCTGCATTTGCAAAATTCTTCCCAAGAAAGCGGAGGCGTCGCCTATGCCCTCAAACTCCTATCCCTCCGGCTACCCCGAACGGGGGCTCACCGCCGCCCAGGTCCAGAAACGAATCCAGGCCGGGCAGGTGAACACGCCGCCGGAATCTCCCACCAAGTCCGTGCGGCGAATCGTGCTGGAAAACTGCTTTTCCTTCTTTAACCTGATCTTTTTCATCATCGCCGGCTTTCTCATCGCCGTGCGCTCCTATGACGAGTTGATCTTCCTGCTGGTGGTGGCGGCCAACACCGCCATCGGCATCATTCAGGAGCTGCACTCCAAGAAAAAGTTGGATGCGCTTTCCCTGCTCTCCTCCCCAAAGGCCCATGTGATCCGGGAGGGCAGGACTCTGTCGGTCTCCACCGGAGAGCTGGTCCAGGACGACCTGGTGATTCTGGCCGCCGGCAACCAGATCTCCGCAGACGCCCGGGTGGTCTCCGGCTCGGTTCAAGTGAACGAGTCTCTCATCACCGGCGAGTCTGACGAAATTTCCAAGGGGCCGGGGGACGACCTGCTCTCCGGCAGCTTTGTGGTCTCCGGCAAGTGCACCGCTTCCCTCACCCGGGTGGGGGCGGAGTCCTATGCCGCCAAGCTCACCAACGAGGCCAAAAAGTCCAAGAAAAGCCACCTGCCGGGGATGATGCGCTCCCTCAACCGGCTGCTCATCGCCATCGGCATTCTCATTGTCCCCATCGGGGTCCTGCTCTTTTACCGGCAGACCTCCCTGCTGGGGCTGTCGGTCCGGGAGGGCATTGAGACCACCGCCGCCGCGGTCATCGGCATGATCCCCGAGGGACTCTACCTGCTGGTGAGCGTGGCCCTGGCCGCCAGCGTGGCCCGGCTGGCCACCCGCCAGACCCTGGTTCAGGACCTGAAATGCACCGAGACTCTGGCCCGGGTGGATGTGCTGTGCGTGGACAAAACCGGCACCATCACCCAGCCGGAGATGGCCTATCTGGGCCTCATCCCCCTGACCGACCGGGTGACAGAGGCCCAAACGGAGCGTCTGCTGTCCGACTTTGTCTCCAACATGGAGCCGGACAACGAGACCATGCAGGCTCTCCAGAAGGCCCTGAAAAAGGACGGGGCGCGGAAAGCCGCCCGGGTTCTGGGGTTCTCCTCGGAGACCAAGTACAGCGCCGTCTCCTTCGGCCCCGAGGAGAGCTATGTGCTGGGGGCGCCGGAGTTCATCCTGGGCCCGGCCTACGCCTCCTACCAGCCCGCAGCGGAGGAAGCCATGGCGGACGGCAGCCGGGTGCTGCTCTTTGCCGCCTGCAAGCCTGGACCCAACGGCCGGGGCATTTCCTCCCCGGTTCCTCTGGCCTTTGCCCGGCTGAAAAATCCCGTGCGGGAGACCGCCAAGGCCACCTTCCAGTTCTTCCGGGAGCAGGGGGTGACCGTGAAGGTCATCTCCGGGGACAACCCGGTGACCGTCTCCGCCGCCGCCGCCGAGGCGGGCATCGAGGGGGCAGACAAGTACGTGGACGCCTCCACCCTGGAGACCTACGAGGACATCCAGGCCGCCTGCGAAACCTGCAACGTCTTCGGCCGGGTGAAGCCCAACCAGAAAAAGCTGCTGGTTCAGGCCCTTCAGGAGGAGGGTCACACGGTGGCCATGACCGGCGACGGGGTCAACGATGTGCTGGCCCTGAAGGAGGCTGACTGCAGCATTGCCATGGCCTCGGGCAGCGACGTGGCCGCCCAGATCTCCGACCTGGTGCTGATGAACTCGGACTTTTCCTCCATGCCCGCCGTGGTGGCGGAAGGCCGCCGGGTCATCAACAACATTGAGCGGTCCGCCTCCCTGTATCTGGTGAAGAACATCTTCTCCCTGATCCTGGCGATTATCTCCATCACCGCCGTGTTCTCCTATCCCCTGACCCCCTCCCAGCTAACCCTCATGAGCCTGGTGTCCATCGGCATCCCCTCCTTCATCCTGGCCCTGGAGCCCAACGAGGACCTGGTCAGCGGCAAGTTCCTGCGAAACGCCATTGTCCGGGCGCTGCCCGCCGCCTTTACCGATCTGTTCATCATCATCTTCGTCCTGCTCTTCCAGCAGGCGTTCCAGATCAGCGGCGACGAAATTTCCACCATCACCGCCCTGCTGGTGACGGTTGTGGGCTTCTTCATGGTCTGGAAGGTGGCAAAGCCGGTGAACAAGCTCCATGTGGGGATGATGACAGGGCTGATCCTGTTCCTGCTGTTCATTGTCCGGTTCATGCCCGGGCTGTTCTCCCTGTCCCCCCTGTCCTTCGGCAGCTACCTGGTGCTGACGGTGTTTATTCTGCTGATCCCCTCGGTGATCTGGCTACTGAACAAGGCCCTGGAGGGGCTGGAGCTTCTCTTCGACCGGGCCACCGGCGGAAAGTACGCCGCATAACCGCAAAAAAGACCGGTTCCAAAATGGAACCGGTCTTTTGATTGGGTTGAGAAACGGAGAATTACTCGGCGTCCTTTGCCTGAGCCTCTCTGACCAGCTTGGCGGTATCCAGTGCGATAACCAGCTCCTCGTTGGTGGGGATCAGCAGGATCTTGTTGGGGGAGTCATCGGTGGAGATGATGGCTTCCTTGCCGCGGACGTTGTTCTTCTCGGGGTCGATCTTCATGCCCAGGAATTCCAGGCCTTCCATGATCTTAGCGCGCAGAGTGGCGGAGTTCTCGCCCACGCCGGCGGTGAAGACCACGGCGTCCAGACCACCCATAGCGGCGGCGCAGGAGCCGATACGCTTGGTGACCTTGTAGCAGAACACGTCGATGGCCAGCTGAGCACGCTCGTTGCCCTCAGCAGCAGCAGCTTCCAGATCGCGGAAGTCGGAGGAGACGCCGGAGATACCCAGCATGCCGGACTCCTTGTTCAGGGCGCTCTCCACGCGCTTGCTGGAGTAGCCGCGCTGGTCAACGATATACTCGATGATGGCAGCGTCGATGGCGCCGGCGCGGGTGCCCATGGGCAGACCGTCCTGGGGAGTGAAGCCCATGGAGGTGTCGATGGACTTGCCGAACTTCACAGAGCAGGTGGAAGCGCCGTTGCCCAGGTGGCAGGTGGCGATGCGCAGCTCTTCCAGGGGACGGCCCAGCATCTCAGCGGCGCGCTGGGATACGTACTGGTGGGAGGTGCCGTGGAAGCCGTAACGACGCACCTTATTCTCGCTGTACCAACGGTAAGGCACGGCATAAATGTATGCCTTGGGGGGCATAGTCTGATGGAAAGCGGTGTCGAACACAGCCACCATGGGGGTGCCGGGCATGACTTCCTGGCAGGCCTCGATGCCGGTGATGTTGGCGGGGTTGTGGAGGGGAGCCAGAGGGATGCACTCCCGGATGCCCTTCATAACAGCCCGGTCGATGAGCACGGAGTGGGTGAACTCCTCGCCGCCGTGCACCACGCGGTGGCCCACAGCGTCGATCTCGGACATGTCCTTGATCACGCCGTAGTAGTTGTGGGTCAGAACTTCCATGACCAGCTTGATGGCGGCCTCGTGGTCGGGCATGTAGCGGTCAGCGTCGTAGACGTCCTTGTTGGTGGGGGTATGCTTGATGTGGCCGTCAATGCCGATGCGCTCGCACAGGCCCTTGGCCAGAACTTCCTTGGTATCGGGGTCCAGCAGCTGGTACTTCAGGGAAGAGCTGCCTGCGTTGATAACCAGAACTTTCATGGTAATTTGCACTCCTTACAGTATTCGTTTCAATGCTCTCTTGTTTGTATGGCCCTTTCGGGGTATTATGTTCATATGCCTTTATATCTTATCCCATTCTTTCCAAAAGGACAACTGTTTTTTCCCCAAATTTCAAATTTTTTCTGACGGAGGCCTTGTTTATGCGTACAATCGGTGTGATTGCAGAGTACAACCCCTTTCACAGCGGGCACCGCCACCAGCTGACGGAGCTTCGACGGGCCTTCGGTCCCGACTGCGCCCTGGTGTGCGCCATGAGCGGCAACTGGGTCCAGCGGGGGGAGCCCGCCATTACCGACAAGTGGTCCCGGGCCGCCATGGCCCTGGCAGGCGGGGCAGACCTGGTGCTGGAGCTGCCCACCCTGTGGGCAGCCTCCTCGGCGGAGACCTTCGCCCAGGGGGGTGTGGCCCTTCTGGAGCAGACCGGGGTGGTGGACACCCTGTGCTTCGGGAGCGAGGCGGGAGAGCTGGCTCCCCTTCAGGCTGCCGCCCAGTGCTTGCAATCTGATGCCTGGCGGAAGGGCCTGCGCCGGCACCTGGATCTTGGTCTCTCCTTCCCTGCCGCCCGGCAGAAGGCGGCGGAGGACCTGATCGGCCCCGCGGCCCAGTGCCTGCGGGAGCCCAACAACAACCTGGGCATTGAGTATCTCCGGGCCATGGAAACCCTGGGCAGCGCCATGACCCCCTTTACCATTTCCCGGACCGGTGCGGCCCACGACGACGGGGAGACCGGCGATGGGCCGCATGTGTCCGCCTCCTATCTCCGGGCCAGGATTCTCCAGGATGACCCTGACCCTTTGACCCCCTATCTCCGGGAGGAAGACGAGGTGGACCTTCGCCTGAACCCGGCCAGCCTGACCTTCTGCACCCGGGGGGTGCTGGCCAAGCTCCGCTCCATGGAGGAGGATGACTTTGCCCGGCTGCCGGACAGCGGAGAGGGGCTGGCCAACAAGCTGTGCGCCGCCGCCCGGCAGGCCGCTTCTCTGGAGGAGCTGTATGCCCTTGCCAAGAGCAAGCGGTACACCCACGCCCGCATCCGGCGGATGGTGCTGTGGGCCTTCCTGGGTCTCCAGGAGAACCAGCGGCCGGACACGCTCCCCTACCTGCGGGTGCTGGGCTTTTCCCCCCGGGGGCAGCGGGTGCTGCGGGAGATGAAGTCCGCCGCCCGGCTGCCGGTGGTGGTGAAGCCCGCCCACGCCGCAAAGTTAGACGAGGAGGCCCAGCGGGTCTTTCAGCTGGAGGCCCGGTGCACTGCCCTCTACGACCTGTGCCGCCGGTACTTCGGGGAGAAGCCGGGAATCAACGAATTCACCCAGAATCCCGTGCGGGCATGAAAGGAAGGCGCGCAGCATGACAGACCAAACCATCACCGTCCGGGCAGCAGTCCCTGAGGATGCCCCGGCTCTGCTGGCCATCTACGGGCCTTACGTGGCGGAAACCGCCATTACCTTTGAATATGACATTCCCTCTGAGGAGGAATTTTGCTGGCGCATCCGGTCGGTTCTCTCCAAATATCCCTATTTGGTGGCAGAGCGGAACGGAGAGGTCCTGGGATATGCCTACGCGGGGTCCTTCAAGACGCGAGCTGCCTACGCCTGGTCGGTGGAAACCTCCATCTATGTGGCCCGGGACAAGAAGGGGCTGGGCATCGGCGGGGCCCTGTACCGGACCCTGGAAAGGGTCCTGGCAGCCCAGGGGATTCTGAACCTCTACGCCTGCATCGCCTGTCCCCAGGAAGAGGACGAATACTTAACCGGGGACAGCGTGGCCTTTCACACCCACATGGGATACCGGCCGGCCGGCCGGTTCCGCCAGTGCGGCTGCAAATTCGGCCGCTGGTACGACATGGTGTGGATGGAAAAGCAGTTGGGTGTCCACACCCCCGGCCAGGCCCTGCCCCAGACCTTTGACCAGGTGCGCCGGTCGCTGGGTCTTTGATCCCACCAAGCAAAAACCGCCGCAGTCCCTGAAAAAACAGGGGCTGCGGCGGTTTTGTCTGCAGAAAAGGAAATCAATCAGAACAGGCCGGTGATTCTGCCGCTTTCGTCCACGTCGATCTTCTCGGCGGCGGGGACCTTGGGCAGGCCGGGCATGGTAAGAATATCCCCGGTGAGGGCCACAATGAAGCCGGCACCGGCGGAGACCTTCAGGTTCCGGACGGTGACAACGAAGTCCTCAGGGGCGCCCAGGAGGGCGGGGTTATCGGAGAAGCTGTACTGGGTCTTGGCCATGCAGATGGGGTAATTGCCAAAGCCCTGCTCGGTGAGCTGCTTGGCCTGCTTCTTGGCGTTGGCGGTGAGCTCCACGCCCTTGCCCCGGTAGATCTTGGTGACGATGGCGGTGAGCTTTTCCTCAATGGTGGTGTCCAGCTCGTAGGACTGGGTGAACTGGTTGGGCTGCTCGCACAGACGAACCACCTCTTCGGCCAGGGCCACGCCCCCTTCGCCGCCCTTGGCCCAGACCTCGGACAGGGCCACGTTGACCCCCAGCTCCTTGCACTTGGTCTCGATGAGGGCCAGCTCGGCCTCGGTGTCCAGGGGGAAGCGGTTGATAGCCACCACGCAGGGCAGCTTAAAGACGGTGGTGATGTTCTCCACATGGCGCAGCAGGTTGGGCAGGCCCTTCTCCAGCGCCTCCAGGTTCTCCTTGCCCAGGTCTGCCTTGGCAACGCCGCCGTGGTGCTTCAGGGCGCGGACGGTGGCCACCACCACCACGGCGCTGGGCTTCAGCCCGGCCATGCGGCACTTGATGTCCAGGAACTTCTCCGCGCCCAGGTCCGCGCCGAAGCCGGCCTCGGTAACGGCATAGTCCCCCAGCTTCAGGGCCGCCTTGGTGGCCATGATGGAGTTGCAGCCGTGGGCGATGTTGGCGAAGGGACCGCCGTGGATAAAGGCGGGGGTGCCCTCCAGGGTCTGGACCAGGTTGGGCTTCAGGGCGTCCTTCA
>JAEDJB010000058.1 GCA_016296565.1 Oscillospiraceae bacterium | reverse complement strand
AAGGAGGGATGCAATGGAACTGACACCCATGCAGTACAAGGGCTATGTGTGGCCCCACAACCCCAGGACCTATGAGATCCGCTACCAGCGGCAGGTGGCGGTGCACAAGGTGCCCTTCGGCCGGTACGCCATGCAGGACCTGGGGCTGACCCGCCGGGTGATGACCGGGGAGGGGGCCTTCTGCGGGGAAGGGGCCTATGAGGAGTTTAAGAAGCTGGCCTCTGTTTTTTACCAGGGCGGGCCGGGGACCCTGATTCACCCGGTGTGGCAGAGCGCCCAGGCCTACTTTGTGGAGCTGTCCCTGGCCCAGGAGCCCCGGAAGGATTATGTGCGCTACACCTTCACCTTCTGGGAGGACTATGACAAGTACAGCCAGAGCCTTGCCCCCGTGACCCAGACCGGGGGGAGCGGCCAGGCCGGGACAGGGGAGACCGCCCAGTACCGCACGGTGGTCCAGGGGGACACCCTGTGGGGGATTGCCCAGAGCCTGGGGACTACCGTGGCGGCGCTGGTGGCTTTGAATCCCCAGATCAAGAACCCCAACCTGATCTACCCCGGCCAGCAGATCCGGGTGAGGTGACGCCATGACAGAATGGACGATTACCTGCTATAACGGCCGGCAGTACACCCTGCCGGTCCCCCTGGCCTGGCAGCTGGACTACGGCCTGGGCAGCCCCTGCGACAGCTTCTGGGTGAAGGTCCTGTGGACCGAGGGTCAGGAGGACGTGCTGGCCGACGCCACCCGGATGACGGTGTGCCAGGGGACGGAAATCCTCTTCACCGGGGTGGTGGACGAGTGCTGCTGCCAGTGGTCGGAGGAGGGCCGCACGGCAGAGATCACCGGCCGGGGGATGCAGGCCCTCCTGCTGGATAATCAGGCGGAGGCGGCGGACTACGGCCAGGCCACCCTGGGGGACATTCTGCGAAACTATGTGACTCCCTACGGCATCCAGCTGGCGGGGGCGGTGAGCCTTCCGGGGGTGGGAGGCTTTTCCGTGGGCTCCGGCAGCAGCTGCTGGAAGGTGGTGTACCAGTTTGCCCGGTACTATGCCGGGGTGACACCCCGGTTTGACCGGCAGGGGCGGCTGGTCCTGTCAGACTGGGAGAACAACACCCCCATCCAGCTGGACCAGACCGCCCCCGTGACCAAACTGGCCCTGCGGGAAAAGCGCTACGGGGTTCTCTCCCAGGTGACGGTGAAGGACGTGTCCGGCTGGATGCGGCAGACTGAGGTGAACGCAGATTTTCAGGCCCGGGGAGGCCAGTGCAGCCGGGTGATTCTGCTGCCCCGGAACACCAGCTACCAGGCCCGGCGATACAACGCCCGGTTCCAGCTGGACCGGTCGGCGGCCCAGCTGCGGCAGGTGGAGGTGACGGCGGCCATGGCCTTTGCCGCCTGGCCGGGGGACCTGGTGCAGCTGACCCGGTCCGGGTGGAGCCGCAACGGGATTTACCGGGTCCAGGAGAGCCGGGTGACCATGGGGGAGAAGGGCTATGAGACCACCCTGGTGCTGGGCGATCCGGACGCGGTGCTGTAAACAGGAAAGGAAGGGATCACAATGTGGATGGCAAGTCAGCAGGAGCGGGAGCTTCTGGCGGAACCGGCGGCGGAGCTGGGTGAGGTGACCCTCTCCGGCGCGGCCCCGGGGGTGGCCCTGGCGGGGGAGAGGCGGAACGTGACAATCTGCGCCCCCGGGGGCTACCGCTGGGCGCCTGCCCAGGGGGACACGGTGCTGGTGATTAAGTGCGGCGCCGAACAGACACCCTGCGTGGCGGGGGCGGTCCGGGAAAGCGACCTGGCCCCGGGAGAAATCTGCCTCTCCGCCGCCCAGGGGGCGGAAATCCGCCTGACCCCGGAGGGAGAAATTCGTCTCACCGGCCGGGTGACGGTGAACGGACAGGAGGTGTGACCATGGCAGTGAGTAAGCTCCGGGAGGGAGACTACTGCCCCGACGGGTCCGGGGCCTTTGACCGGGCCGTGGGGGAGGAAGAGGTGCTGGAGCGGGTGCTCTTCCAGCTCACCGCCCGGCGGGGGAGCTTTCCCTTGCTGCCCCAGGTGGGCAGCCGCCTGTACCTGCTCTGCCGGGAAAAGCCCGCGGCCCGGGGAGCCCTGGCCGCTGGGTACGCCGCCGAGGCCCTGGCGGACGAGCCGGTGCAGGTCACCCAGGCAGAGTGGGAGGAGGAAACCGGGCGGCTTACGGTGTACCTGGAGTGGCAGGGGGAAAGCCTGACCGCCTCGGTGTATGTATAAAAAGGAGGGACCATGAAGACAGCGGATGAAATCTATCGGGAGATGATCGAAACCTTCACCCGGGAGACGGGGATGGAACCCAACGGCACCGGGGAGATGGCGGTGCGCATGTATGCCCTGGCGGCGCAGGTCTACGGCCTGTACCAGGAGGCAGAGTGGACCCGCCGCCAGTGCTTTCCCCAGACGGCCACCGGGGAGGAGCTGGACAAGCACGCCTGGCTCCGGGGACTCAGCCGGAACCCTGCCTCCCGGGCGGTGGGGACCCTGCGGTTCTCCGTGTCCACTGCCCCGGCAAACGACCTACCCATTCCCAAGGGTACGGTGTGCATGACGGCGGGGCTGGTGCGCTTTGAGACCACCCAGGAAGGGGTGCTGAAGGCCGGGGAGACGGCGGTGGAGGTCCCTGCCCAAGCGGTGCTGGCGGGACCCGGGGGCAACACCCCGGCGGGGACCATCCGTACCATGGCGGTGGCGCCCACGGGGATTGCCGCCTGCACCAACCCAGCCGCCTTTTCCGGCGGCTGGGCGGAGGAGGACGACGAAGCCCTTCGGGCCCGGGTGCTGGACAGCTACCAGAACCTGCCCAACGGGGTCAACGGGGCCTACTACGCCCAGCAGGCCCTGGCCGTGGAGGGGGTAGCAGCGGTGGACGTGGTCCCCAGGGCCCGGGGTATGGGGACGGTGGACCTGTACATCACCGACGCCGGGGGCGTGCCGGAGCAGGCGCTGCTGGACGCGGTCAAGGCAGACCTGGCCCCCAAGCGGGAGATTGGCGTCTCCCTCCAGGTGCTGGCCCCGGAGACGGTGACGGTGAACGTGCTGGTTACGGTGAAGGCCAAGATTGGCTTCTCCGCCAGCCAGGTGCGGGAGGCGGTGCGCACCGCCCTGTCCGCCTGGTTTGACGGAACCATGCTGGGGAAGAACCTGCTCCTTGCCCAGATCGGACAGCGGATCTACCAGGTGGAGGGCGTGGAGAACTACCAGATTGCCTCCCCTGCCAACGACGTGACGGTGGGCCAGGGGAAGCTTCCTGTGCTGGGGACCCTGGCCGTGGAGGAACTGGTATGAGCATAGGACAGACCTTGCGGGACCTGCTGGCCCCTCTGGGGGTGTATCGCTGGGAGGGCTCCTTCCAGTGGGGGGAGCTTCAGAGCGAGGGAGCGGCCCTGGACCAGGCGGAGGAAGAACTGGCCCGGATTCAGCGGGAGATGCACCTGGCTACTGCCCGGGAGGAGGGCCTTACCGGTCTGTGTCTGCTCCTGGGCTGCCTGGCGGAGGGGGAGCCGGACCAGCTGCGCCAGACCCTGGCGGCCCTGCTCCGGGTGGGCAGCGGCAGCTTTACCCTGGCGGCGGTGAACGACGCGGTGCGGGGCTGCGGTATTACCGCCCTGGTGGAGGAGACGGAAGACCCCCTGAAGCTGACCGTGTCCTTCCCGGACACTGGCGGAATGCCCGACGACTTTGCCCGGCGGCAGCAGGTCATTGAGAAGCTGCTTCCCTGCCATGTACAGGTGGAGTACCAATTTCAGTACATGACCTGGGCGCAGCTGGAGGATCGTTTTCGCTCCTGGGCGCAGCTGGAAGAGGCGGAGGCCACCTGGAAAACCATTGAGGCACAGACCGTATAAGGAACCCGGCAGGAGACAGGAACCACAAGAAGTTGTGTGGGGGGCAGAACGCCCCCCAAAACTTTGTGAAAAATTTTAGGGGCAGAGTCTTGACGCGGAGAGAGCGGGATGCTATTATGTGGGTGTTGTTCCAAACAGGACACAAGATATTGTGTTTGCGATAGAGACCAACCACAACAAACGTCAAACCAGCGAAGGACAGGAAATGAGAAAGGAGGAGCAGGCCTTGATTTTGCAGATTCGCAAGCGAGACGGGCGCGTGGTCCCGTTCCATGAGAGTAAAATTGCCGACGCCATCAACAAGGCGTTCGAGGCGACCTACAAACCCGGGTATGAGGACACCGCTGCCCGGCTGGCCCACGAAGTGGCCTCGATTCTGGAGGTAGAGGGGGGCGACTGCCCCGACGTGGAGCACATCCAGGACATCGTGGAGCGGGTGCTGATGGACAACGGCTACGTGCAGACTGCCAAGGCCTACATCCTCTACCGCTCTGAGCGCAGCCGCGCCCGGGAGATGAACACCCGCCTCATGAAGATCTATGAGGACATCACCTTCTCTTCGGCCAAGGACAGCGACATCAAGCGGGAAAACGCCAACATCGACGGGGACACCGCCATGGGCACCATGCTGAAATATGGCAGCGAGGGCTCCAAGCAGTTCTACCAGATGTTCGTCATGAAGCCCGAGCACGCCCGGGCCCACCAGAACGGGGACATCCACATCCACGACATGGACTTTGCCCCCATGGGCACCACCACCTGCACCCAGATCGACCTGATCAAGCTCTTCGAGGGGGGCTTCTCCACCGGCCACGGCACCCTGCGGGAGCCCAACGACATCGCCTCCTACGCTGCTCTGGCCTGCATCGCCATCCAGTCCAACCAGAACGACCAGCACGGCGGCCAGTCCATCGTGAACTTTGACTACTCCATGGCCGTGGGGGTGCGCAAGACCTTCAAGCGCATCTACCGGCAGAATCTGGCCCGGGCCATCATGCTCCTGGAGGACCGGGAGGACCCGGAGACCCAGATCAAGGACAACATCCAGAAGATTGAGACCGAAACCGGCCTGACTCCCCGGCTGGAGGACTGCGACGCCTACTTCCAGGCAGAGCTGCCTTTCCTCATGGAGACCTACGGCATTGACGAGGCTGAGGCCCGCAAGTGCCAGAACTTCGCCCACTACCGGGCGGTGAAGGAGACCGACCGGGCCACCTACCAGGCCATGGAGGCTCTTATCCACAACCTGAACACCATGCACTCCCGGGCCGGGGCACAGACCCCCTTCTCCTCCATCAACTACGGCATGGACACCACCCCCGAGGGCCGCATGGTGATGAAGAACATCATGCTCTCCACCGAGGCCGGCCTGGGCAACGGGGAGACCCCCATCTTCCCCATCCAGATCTTCCGGGTGAAGGACGGGGTGAACTACAACCCCGGCGAGCCCAACTATGACCTGTTCCAGCTGGCCATCCGGTGCTCTGCCAAGCGGCTCTTCCCCAACTTCTCCTTCGTGGACGCCCCCTTCAATCTGCAGTACTACAAGCCCGGCCATCCCGAAACCGAGATCGCCTACATGGGCTGCCGCACCCGGGTTATCGGCAACGTGGTGGACCCGGAGCGCCAGGTGTGCAACAGCCGGGGCAACCTGTCCTTCACCACCATCAACCTGCCCCGCCTGGGCATCAAGGCCAAGGGGGACATCAACGTCTTCTTTGAGAGCCTGGACCACATGCTGGACCTGTGCGTGGAGCAGCTGCTGGAGCGGTTTGAGTTCCAGTGCCGCAAGAAGGTGAAGAACGCCCCCTTCCTCATGGGCCAGGGGGTGTGGATGGATTCCGACAAGCTGGACTGGGACGACGAGGTCCGGGAGGTGCTGAAGCACGGCACCCTGTCCGTGGGCTTCATCGGTCTGGCAGAGACCCTGAAGGCCCTCATCGGCGAGCACCACGGGGAGAGCGAAAAGGCCCGGGTGCTGGGCCTGGAGATCATCGGCCACATGCGGGCCCGGATGGACGAGGAGAGCAGAAAGCGGAACCTGAACTTCTCCCTGCTGGCCACCCCCGCCGAGGGGCTCTCCGGCCGCTTCGTGAAGATCGACAAGGAGAAGTACGGGGTCATCGAGGGCATCACCGACCGGGAGTATTACACCAACTCCTTCCACGTGCCTGTGTACTACCCCATCTCCGCCTACGATAAGATCGCCATTGAGGCCCCCTATCACGCCCTGACCAACGCGGGCCACATCAGCTACATTGAGATGGACGGGGACCCCACCGAGAACCTGGACGCCTTCGAGCGGGTGATCCGCTGCATGAAGGAGAAGGGCATCGGCTACGGCTCCGTGAACCACCCGGTGGACCGGGACCCGGTGTGCGGGTTCTCCGGCATCATCGGGGACCAGTGCCCCGGCTGCGGCCGGCGGGATGACGACGGGGTGCCCTTTGAGCGCATCCGCCGCATCACCGGCTACCTGGTGGGCACCCTGGACCGGTTCAACAACGCCAAGCGGGCGGAGGAGCACGACCGGGTGAAGCACAACGTGTGATATTGATTCTTGATTCAAAAATTGAATCAAGAATCCCGTGTGCCGCGCACACTCGCATCGTGCTCACGCACGCTGCGCCGTCTCATGCAGTTCTTGACGCGCTTTGCGCTATAAAAAGCTTTGAAAGCTTTTTATCAAGAACTAGTATGACAGAATGTGAATCAAACGATGCAAAAGAGAAGTCCGGCCCTGCCGGGCTTCTTTTTTTGGTGCAGCATTTGCTGCGGGCAGGGGGGAGGATTGTCCGCGGAGTAAGGATATGGCTGATTCGGACAGCAAAAATTTGGCGAAAAAAGCACAATTTCTGTCCACCGAACGTGGAATTGTGCTTGCAAAATGTCAGGGTCGGTACTATAATTTACTTGATCACGTTTTAAGACGATGTGAGGAAAATGAAAGATAAGATAAAAAAACTGCAAACACCGATTATAAAAACTTCTCCTCGTCGACCAAAGGAGTGAAAGCAATGACCGAGTTTAAGTCAGGTGTTGACCTCTCCCTGATGGAAGGCGTGCTCCGCCAATATCAGGAGGACTCCACCAGCCTGATCATGATCCTGCAGCAGGCTCAGTCTATCTACGGCTATCTGCCCCAGGAAGTGATCTACCATGTGGCGGAACGGACCGGCAACAGCCCCGCTAAGGTGATGGGCGTGGCCACCTTCTACAGCTACTTCCGCCTCAAGCCCATGGGCACCTATCAGATTATGCTCTGCGAAGGCACCGCCTGCCACGTCAACGGCGCCGAGCGCATCCGCACCGCCATCACCCAGGAGCTGGGCATCCGCAACGGCGAGACCACCGAGGACGGCATGTTCACCCTGAACGAAGTGGCCTGCCTGGGCTGCTGCTCCCTGGCCCCTGTTATGATGATCAACGGGGATACCTACGGGAACCTGACCCCGGAAAAGACCATCAAGATCCTCCGGGAGCTGCGCAAGCGGGAAGAGGGCGGCGGCATCCGCATCCTGGTTGGCCAGGGCAGCTGCGGCGTGTCCGCAGGCGCTGCCCGGGTGGCCAAGGTTCTCTCCGGCCACATGACCGCCACCGACAGCTTCACCGTCCAGAAGACCGGCTGTATCGGCATGTGTTACCTGGAGCCCATCGTGGACATCTACGAGGGCGACAAGCTCCTCCACCGCCTGGTCCGTGTCACCGAGACCGACGCCCTGGGCATCGTGGAGGCTGTCCGCAGCAAGGACTTTTCCAAGCTGGAGGCCATGTTCATCAGCGATGAGGACGCTCGCTTCCTGAAGAAGCAGAAGCGCGTGGCTCTGCGTCACTGCGGCATCGTGGACCCCACCAGCATCGACGACTACATCCAGCACGACGGCTACAAGGCCCTGGACAAGGCCCTGCACATGACCCCCGAAGAGGTCATCGAGGAGATCAAGGTCTCCGGCCTGGCCGGCCGCGGCGGCGCAGGCTTCCCCACCTGGTTTAAGTGGAACGCTGCCCGCCAGGCGGAAGGGGAGAGCAAGCACCTCATCTGCAACGCCGACGAGGGCGACCCCGGCGCATTCATGGACCGGGCCGTTATCGAGTCCGACCCCCACAGCCTCATCGAGGGCATGCTCATCGGCGCTTATGCCATCGGGGCCAAGGACATGTATGTGTACATCCGTGCCGAGTATCCCCTGGCTGTGGAGCACCTGGGTATGGCCATTGAGCAGGCCAGAAGCCGCGGCCTGCTGGGCGAGAACATCCTGGGCACCGGCTTCTCCTGCGACCTGTCCATCAAGATCGGCGCAGGCGCCTTCGTCTGCGGCGAGGAGACCGCCCTCATCGAGTCCATGGAAGGCAAGCGTGGTATGCCCCGCCTGAAGCCTCCCTTCCCCGCCCAGAGCGGTTACTTAAACGAGCCCTCCAACATCAACAACGTGGAGACCTTCGCAAACGTTGCCTGGATCCTGAACAACGGCGGCGCAGCCTTTGCCGCTATGGGCACGGAAAACTCCAAGGGCACCAAGGTCTTCGCCCTCACCGGCAAGGTCCAGCGGGGCGGCCTGGTGGAGGTGCCCATGGGCAACTCCCTGAAGGACGTTATCTTCGACATTGCCGGCGGCATCAAGGACGGCCGGAAGTATAAGGCCGTGCAGATGGGCGGCCCCTCCGGCGGCTGCATCCCCGCCGAGCTGGCCGACACCCCCATCGACTACAAGGCCCTCTCCGCCACCGGCGCCATCATGGGCTCCGGCGGCATGGTGGTCATGGACGACTCCACCTGTATGGTGAACATCGCCCGGTTCTTCCTGGACTTCACCGCCCGGGAGTCCTGCGGCAAGTGCGTCCCCTGCCGCATCGGCACCACCCGCATGAAGGAGATCCTGGACCGCATCTGCGAAGGCGAAGGTCAGGAAGGGGACATTGAGCTGCTGGAGGAGCTGTGCGTGTCCATCAAGGACGGCGCCCTCTGCGGCCTGGGCCAGACGGCCCCCAACCCTGTCCTCACCACCATCCGGTATTTCCGGGACGAGTACGAAGCCCACATCCGGGACAAGAAGTGTCCTGCCGGAGAGTGCTCCGCGCTGCTGACCATCTCCATCGACCCGGAGAAGTGCAAGGGCTGCACCCTCTGCGCCCGGAAGTGTCCCGTGGAGTGCATCAGCGGCGAGCGGAAGGAGCCTCACATCATCAATCAGGCTGCCTGCATCAAGTGCAAGCAGTGCGTGAGCTCCTGTAAGTTCGACGCCATCATCGTAGAGTAAGGAAGGAGGGCGTCACCATGAAAAAGATCAAAGTAACCATCAATGGTAAAGTGTGTACCGGCAAGCCCGGCCAGACCCTCCTGGAGATCGCGGAAGAAAACGGCATTGCCATCCCCAACCTCTGCCACAACGGCCAGCTGAAGCACTACGGCGGCTGCTCCCTGTGCGTGGTGGAGGCCGAGGGCAGCCCCAAGCTCCTGCGGGCCTGCTCCACCGAGGCCACCGACGGCCAGGTGATCTACACTGAATCCGAGCGGGTGGTCCGTACCCGCAAGACCAGCATCGAGCTGCTCATGAGCGACCACGACGGCGACTGCCGCGGTCCCTGCGTCCTGAAGTGTCCCGCCAGCGTCAACGCCCAGGGGTACATCCAGGCCATCGCCCGGGGGGATGACAAGGAGGCCGTGCGTATCCTGAAGGAGCGCCTGCCCATCCCTGCCTCCATCGGCCGCGTCTGCCCCCACCCCTGCGAGGGCGGCTGCCGCCGGCAGATGGTGGAGGAGTCCATCTCCATTTCCTACCTGAAGTATTTCGCCGCTGACCGGGTCATTGCTGCCGGCGGCTACCTCCCCGCCAAGGCTGCCGCCACCGGCAAGCGGGTGGGCATCATCGGCGGCGGCCCCGGCGGCCTCACCGCTGCTTACTACCTGTCCCTGAAGGGCCACCGGGTGACCATCGTGGACGCCATGCCCCAGATGGGCGGTATGCTCCGGTACGGCATCCCTGAGTACCGCCTGCCCAAGAAGGTGCTGGACGAGGAAATCGCCGAGATCGCCTCCCTGGGTGTGGAGATGAAGAACAACTACCGCATCGGGGTGGATGCCACCTTCGAGGAGTTCAAGAGCAAGTACGACGCCGTGGTCCTGGCCATCGGCGCCTGGGAGAGCATGCCTGTGGGCTGCCCCGGCGAGGAGCTGGAGGGCGTCATGGGCGGCATCGACTTCCTCCAGCGGGTTGCCCTGGGGGAGAAGCCCGACATCGGCGACAAGGTGGCCGTGGTGGGCGGCGGCAACACCGCCATGGACGCCTGCCGCACCGCCGTCCGTCTGGGCGCCAAGGAGGTCTACGTGGTCTACCGGCGCACCGAGAAGGAAATGCCCGCCGAGCAGATCGAAATCGACGAGTCCCGGGAAGAGGGCGTCATCTATAAGTTCCTCACCAACCCCGCCGAGATCATCGGGGAGAACGGGAAGGTCAAGGAGATCAAGCTCCAGGTCATGGAACTGGGTGAGCCTGACGAGTCCGGCCGCCGCCGTCCCGTGCCCGTGCCCGGCAAGTTCGAG
Organism: Oscillospiraceae bacterium; assembly: GCA_016296565.1. Taxonomy (GTDB): domain Bacteria; phylum Bacillota; class Clostridia; order Oscillospirales; family Oscillospiraceae; genus Evtepia. The sequence continues at coordinate 758 of JAEDJB010000058.1, read as the reverse complement.
GTCCTGCCGGTGACCTGCGTCATCGCCGCCATCGGCCAGAAGGCCAACGTGGCCGGCTTCGAGAGCGTGGAGCTCAACCGCAAGGGCATCATCGCCGCCGACGAGACCAGCTACCGCACCTCCGTGGAGGGCGTGTTCGCTGTGGGCGACGCCACCAACAAGGGCGCGTCCATCGCCATCGAGGCCATCGGCGAGGCCCGCCGCTGCGCCAAGGTGGTGGACCTGTACCTGAACGGGGTGGATGTGCCTTACCACAAGACCTATCTGTCCGTGAAGGACGTGTCCCCCGAGTATTTCGAGGACTACATCAAGCTGCCTCGCACCAAGATGAACGTGCGGCCTCCCGAGGAGCGCAAGCACGACTTCGAGGAGATCAACCTGGGCTTCACCGAGGCCCAGGCCCGGGCCGAGGCCGCCCGCTGCCTGGACTGCGGCTGCCACGACTTCGAGGAGTGCAAGCTCATCCGCTGCGCCAACCTGTACGAGCTCAAGCCCGAGCGCATCGCCCGGATCAAGGGCACCGGCAAGGTGCACCCCAGCTACAAGGAGAAGCGCCTGGTGGCCATCGAGCGGGATCAGGGCAAGTGTATCCTCTGTGGCCAGTGCGTGCGCATCTGCAGCGAAGTGGTGGGCAAGGGCATCATCGACCTGGTGGGCCGCGGCTTCGACACCGTGATCCGTCCGGAGTTCCTCCAGAGCGACGCCATCCGCGGCTGCGTGGACTGCCTGGAGTGCGCCAAGGCCTGCCCCACCGGCTC
>JAEDJB010000220.1 GCA_016296565.1 Oscillospiraceae bacterium | reverse complement strand
AGGGCCGCAAGATGTCCAAGTCCCTGGGCAACGGCATCGACCCCCTGGAGATGGCCGAGCGCTACGGCGCCGACGCCCTGCGGTTTAACCTGATCACCGGCAACAGCCCGGGCAACGACATGCGCTTCTACACCGAGCGGTGCGAGGCCATGCGCAACTTCGCCAACAAGATCTGGAACGCCAGCCGCTTCCTGATGATGAACCTGACCATCGAGGACAACGCCCTGCCGGAGAAGCTGGAGCTGGAGGACAAGTGGATTCTCTCCAAGCTGAACACCGTCATCGCAGAAGTCACCGACAACATGGACCACTACGAGCTGGGTGTGGCCGCCCAGAAGATCTATGACTTCATCTGGGACACCTACTGCGACTGGTATATCGAAATGACCAAGCCCCGCCTCCAGGGCGACGACCCCGCCGCCAAGGAGCAGGCCCAGCGGGTGCTGTGCTATGTCCTGACAGACATTCTCAAGCTGCTGCACCCCTATATGCCCTTCATCACCGAGGAAATCTGGCAGGCTCTGCCCCACGAAACCGACTGCAAGGAGAAGTTCCTGATGCTCCAGTCCTGGCCCGAGTTCCGGGAGGACCTGGCCTTCCCCCAGGAGGAGAAGTCCGTGGAGATCCTGATGGACGCTGTGAAGGCCGTCCGTGCCCGCCGGTCCGAGATGAACGTGCCCCCCTCCAAGAAGGCACACCTCACCATCGCCACCGGGGAGGAGGCCACCTTCACCGCCGGCATTCCCTTCCTGAAGCGCCTGGGCTACGCCAGCGACGTGACCGTGGTCCCCGCCGACCAGGAGGAGGCCGCCAAGGGCCAGGTCACTGTGGTCACCCACGCAGCCAAGCTCTCCATGCCTCTGGCAGAGCTGGTGGACCTGGAGAAGGAAAAGGCCCGCATCGCCAAGGAGCTGAAGAAGAACCGGGGCGAGCTGGAGAAGCTGGACAAGAAGCTCTCCAACCCCGGCTTCCTGGCCAAGGCCCCCGAGAACGTAGTGGCCGCCGAAAAGGAGCGCGCCGAAAAGCTCACCGCCCTCATCGCCCAGCTGGAGGAGCAGGAGAAGAACCTGTAACCGTAAAGTTTGATTCGAGCACCAAGGACCCTTCCCGCCGGGAAGGGTCCTTTTCTGTTTTTTTCACGGGTTTGTGACAAATCCCCCTTTGAAATGATCTATTTGAATAGAAGCCCATCTCCGGAGGTGACGCCCCATGCTTTCCACACTGCTGACTGGCCTGGAAACGCCCCAGAACAAGGCCCGCTTCATCCTGTTCTATGAGGCCAACAAGACCAAACTGTACCGCTACGCCCTGTCTTTGCTCCACGATCCCACCCAGGCCGAGGACGCCCTGCAAACCGCCTGGCTGTCCTGCGTCCAGCACGCGGAGACCTTCTTCCAGGTCCCGGCCAACAAGCGTCTGGCCTGGATGCGGGTGGTGGTCAAAAACGCCGCCTTTGCCCTGCACAACAAGGAGTCCCGCTACACGGCGCTGGACCCGGACTGGGACCTTCCCGCCCAGGACGACAGCGGCCACAGGGACATTGTGGAGATCATCCGCGCCATGCCGCCCCAATACCGAAGCATTCTGGAACTGAAATTCGTGCTGGAGTGGAGCGACCAGGCCATCGCCAGCCACCTGGGGCTGTCCCCCGGGACGGTCCGCACCCGGATCTGGCGGGGGCGCAAGCTTCTCCAGGAAATACTGATCGAGGAGGGATACCAACCATGAAGAATCTGTCCCAGGAAGAACGCCTGCTTCACCAGGCTCTCCTCCGGGCCGCGGAGGCCGACGATGCCCAGCGCCTGGCCGGCGCCCCGGAGCCGCCCCCCTTTTCCCCGGCTTACCAGAAGTGGGAACGAAAATTTCTGAAGGACCCCGCCCATCTCGCCAAAAAGACGCACCATCCCCGGTGGCAGAAGGCCCTGCGCACCGCGGCCTGCTTCCTGCTTCTCCTGGGCCTGCTGGGCGGCACCGTTCTGATCGCCAGTCCCTCGGCCCGGGCCGCGGTGGCGGACTATATGGGCTATGAGGTCGTCGGCTTCGACTTTCCTTCCCAGGATTTGACCATTCAGCTCAGCGGCGTGGGCAGCGGGTTCTACACCAGTTCGCTTTTCACCTGCGTCGAAGAGAACGGAAACGCCCTGCGCTATTCCTTCCAGAACAATGGGA
>JAEDJB010000057.1 GCA_016296565.1 Oscillospiraceae bacterium | reverse complement strand
ATCCTGCATCGCCTACCCAAGGAGGCAATCACCCATGCACCACATCCGCAAACAAAACCCCTGGCTGACCCTGCTGCTCCTTCTGGCAGTGGGGACGGTTTACACCGCTCTGGCCCTGTCCCTGTCGGGGCTGGACGGAATCAGCTGGGGGGGAGACCCTGTTATTTTCCTCTGGAACGCCCTGCCGGTGTACCTTATGCTGGGGCTTGTCTGGCTGGCCTCCGGCTGGGCCTGGCTGGCCTGTCTGGCGGCCGGGGCTATGGTGTTTCTGCTGTCCGCAGGCAACTACTTCAAACTCCTCTTCCGGGGTGACCCGGTGCTGTGGGCGGATCTGCACAACTTCCGGGAGGGCACCAAAATGGCCGGGTCCTACGACGTGACCTTTACCCCGGTTATGTGGGGCTTTTTGGTGGTTATCTTCGTCTCGGCCCTTCTCCTGTTCCGCCTGGGTCGGGGCCGTCCCGGCCCCACGGTCCGCCTGCTGGCCCTCACCGCGGTGGGGATGTTCACCCTGGTCTGCTTCTATGAGATCTTCCCGGACAACGACCGGTACACCGCCCTGGCCGGGGAGCACGCCAAAAACGAGACCGAGGCCTATGCCGCCTGCGGGGTGATCTACCCCTTTTTCCACAGCTATGGGGATTACGCCGGCTCCACCGCCAGCTATGACGAGCGGGAAGCCCGGGAGCTGTACAACCAGTACCAGGACGCGGACATTCCGGAGGAAAAGAAGGTCAATCTGGTGGCCATCCAGCTGGAGGCCTTCGCGGATTTTTCCCTGTACGACATCCAGGGTCTGGACCCGGAGGTTTACCGCCAGTTCCACGAGCTTCAGGCCCAGAGCTATTCCGGCAATCTGGTGACGGATATCTTCGCCGGGGGCACCACCGAGAGCGAGTGGGCGGTGCTCACCGGGGGCAACCGCCACGGGGACTTTAAGACCAAAACCGATTCCGTTGCCTGGTATCTCAAGAGCCAGGGATACACCGCCAACGGCTCCCATCCCTGCCGGGACTGGTTCTATAACCGGAAAACCGTCAACCCCAACCTGGGGCTGGACAACTACCTCTTTACGGACAACTACTACTACCAGTTTGTAGGCGAAGGGGATGACGTGGCCTACGACGACGTGTTCTTCCCCGACCTGGAGAACCGGCTGGCAGAGTATTTCAGCGCCAGCAGCGCCCCCCTCTTCTCCTTTAACGTCACCTACCAGGGCCACGGCCCCTACAACACGGAAAAGACCTACTGGGGCAGCGCCTACTGCACCGGGGACTACCCCCAGGAAGTGAGCAACGCCCTGAACAACTACTTCCACTTAGTCCAGGACACCAGCGGCTATGTGATGGAGTTTCTGGACTTCCTGGAGAGCCTGGATGAGCCGGTGGTGCTCCTGCTCTACGGAGACCACAAGCCCTGGATGGGCAACAACGGCGCTTTCTACGAGACCCTGGGCATCAGCCTGGATACCTCCACGGAGGAGGGCTTTCTGAATTATTATTCCACCTGGTACACCATCTGGGGAAACTCCGCGGCCAAGGAAGTCACCGGCTGCGACTTTGTGGGGGAGGGACCCGACCTGTCCCCCTGCTTCCTGATGAACGAGGTGTTCCAGCTGTGCGGCTGGGAGGGCTCTGCCTACATGCAGGCCCAGCGGGAGACCGCCCAGACCCTGCCCGTCCTGCACACCACCGGGTGGGTGAAGGAAAACGGCGTCTACACCCCCGACCCCTCCCCCCAGGCCCAGGCCATGATGGAGCGGTTCCAGAACCTCTCCCAGTATGACCGGACACGGTGGGAATAAAGACAGGAATTCTCCGCTGTTGGAAGGTCTCCCCACGGGGCCAGGCGGTTGATACACCCCAAAAATGCCGGGAGTTCCGGCATAAAAACCATGGATTTTCAACGAGAATGCAGAAAAACCTTCCTTATCTCTTGTGATAAGGAAGGTTTTGTGTTATCTTATAGTATGTATATCTGTTTGCATTTTTTTCCGTGCTTCCCCTGCCGGGCAGGCGGAAGAGACGGTTGTTTTTACAGAAATTTTCCCAAAACGAGGATCAATCATGAAATATCAGCAGTGGAACATCGCAAAACGGCCGGAAGAGCCCTATAGAGCCATGCGGGAGCGGGGCGTGCCGACCTTGGTCGCTTCCACGCTCTGCGCCCGGGGCCTGACCAGTGTGGAGCAGGCCAACGAGCTGCTCTCCAGCAGTGAGCGGCAGCTCCAGGACCCTTTCCTCATGAAGGACATGGACCGGGCCGCAGACCGAATCCACCAGGCGCTGGACCGGGGAGAGAAGATCGCCGTGTACGGAGACTACGACGTGGACGGTATCACCTCCACCTGTCTGCTCACCCACTACCTGCGGTCCCAGGGCGGAGATGTGCGCTACTACATCCCCAACCGCCTGGACGAGGGCTACGGGGTCAACTGCCCCGCCGTGGAGAAGCTGGCCCGGGAGGGTGTGGGCCTCATGATCACCGTGGACTGCGGCATCACCGCCGTGGAAGAGGTGGCCTACGCCAGGACCCTGGGTATGGATGTGATTATCACTGACCACCACGAGTGCAAGGAGGAGCTTCCCCAGGCTGCCGCCGTGGTGGACCCCCACCGGAAGGACTGCGGCTATCCCTTCAAGGACCTGGCCGGTGTGGGCGTGGCCCTGAAGGTGGTCATGGCCCTGGGGGGCAAGAAAAATTACCGGGCCCTTTTCCAGGAGTACGCGGACCTGGCCGCCGTGGGCACGGTGGCCGACGTGATGCAGCTGCTGGGGGAGAACCGGACCATCGTCCGGGTGGGCCTGAACCATCTGAAAAAGACCCGCCGCCGGGGGCTTTACTCCCTGATGCTGGAGGCGGGGACCCTGAACCGGTCCATCAACTCCACCACCGTGGGGTACTGCCTGTCCCCCCGCATCAACGCCGCCGGCCGCATGGGCCGGGCCACCACCGCCGCGGAGCTGATCCTTACCGACGACCCCGCCAAGGCCGAGGAGCTGGCCCACGCTCTGTGCGAGCTGAACCGCCAGCGGCAGGCGGTGGAGCTGGATATCTTCAACCAGTGCCTGGCGCGGCTGGGAGACAAGAAGGACCACGACTGCCTGGTGCTGGCCGACCACCAGTGGCACCAGGGTGTGGTGGGCATTGTGGCCTCCCGCTTAACGGAGCAGTTTGCCTGCCCGGTGTTTATGATCTGCCTCCAGGAGGACGGCAAGGGCAAGGGCTCCTGCCGGTCCTACGGCGGCTTTAACCTTTTCTGCGCCCTGGAGCAGTGCGCCGACCTGCTGGAGGGCTACGGCGGCCACGCCCTGGCCGCGGGCTTCACCATCCGGGAGGAGAACATCGACGCCTTCCGGACCAGAATGGAGACCATCGTCCGGGAGAACACCGGGGGCGAAACCATGGTCTCCACCCTGCAGATCGACGGGGAGATCGAGGACACCAGCATCCTCACCGTGGAGGAGGTGGAGGCTCTGTCCACCCTGGAGCCCTACGGGGCGGGCAACCCCAAGCCGGTGCTTTCCCTGTCCGGGGTGACCATCACCTGCATGGCCGACGTGGGCGGCGGCCGCCACCTGAAAATGCGGGCCAGCCGGGACGGCCGGACCGTGGACATGATTTTCTTCTCGGTTACCCGGGCCAAGTCCGGCCTGTCTGTGGGGGACCGGGCCGACGTGGCCTTCTACCCCCAGATCAACGAGTACCGGGGTTCCCGGACGGTGCAGCTCCACCTGGTGGACCTGCGGCCGTCCCTTTCCACCAAGCAGCAGGGAGAGTTGGCCCTGTACGAGCGGTTCCGACGGGGAGAGCGCATCACCCCCCATCAGGCCCGGACCATGATCCCCCGGCGGGATGAATTTGCCGGCGTCTGGCGATACTTAGCCTGTCGGAACGGAGAAATCTCAGACACCCCCGCCCATCTGGCCCGGAAGGTGTCTCACGAGTCCGACCTGTGGGAGTCTCCCCTGCGGACCATGATCTGCCTGGACGTGATGGAGCAGCTGGGTCTGCTGAAGATCTGGCGCCAGGAGGACACGGAAACCATCCGGGTGCGGCTCCAGAAGCGCCGGGGCAAAGGAAAAGTCAACCTGTACGAGGCCCCCATCATCCAAAGGCTCCAGGCCATTGCCTGGGGTTCCGGGCAGGAGGCCCAGGCATAAAAGCATCCACCTGTGCCCTTGGCTCCCCGTGGGGAGAGCCGGGGGTGCTTACGTCCAGACCATAAGAGAGAGAAACCTAGCGTGTGAAAGGAAGCCGGCCTATGGAGGACAAATTAGACGTTCGGTTCCAGGAACTGGAAGACAAGCTGAAGAACATGACAGAGGAGGACCGGGCTCACATCCGGGACGCCTACCAGTATGCCCGGGTCCACCACGATGGGCAGCTGCGCAAGGACGGCTCACCCTATATCACCCACCCCCTGGAGGTGGCCCATCTGGTGGCGGAGCTGGGCCTGGACGCAGACTCCATCATGGCCGCGCTGCTCCACGACACCATTGAGGACACCGACGCCACCCACGAGGAGGTGGCCCACCGGTTTTCCCCCACCGTTGCCGACCTGGTGGAAGGGGTCACCAAGCTCACCAAGGTCAAGTACACCTCCACGGAAGAAAAGCAGATGGAGAACCTGCGGAAGATGCTCATGGCCATGGCCAAGGACGTGCGGGTGATCCTCATCAAAATCTGCGACCGGGTCCACAACATCCGCACCCTGGAGTACCAGTCGGAGCGGAAGCAGCGGGAGAAAGCCCTGGAAACCCTGGAGATCTACGCCCCCATCGCCCACCGCTTAGGCATGCAGCGGATGAAGTGGGAGATGGAGGACCGGTCCTTAAAATTCCTGGACCCTGTGGCCTACCAGGAGATCGACGAGGAGCTCACCCGCCAGGCCCAGGCCCACGCGGCCTTCATGGAGCGCATCCAGAAGGAAATCCAGGACCGGCTGGAGAAGGAGGGCATCAAGTGCACCGTCTACGGCCGGGTGAAGCATATCTACTCTATCTACCGGAAGATGTACGCCCAGAACAAGACCATGAGCGAGATCTTCGACCTGTACGCCTTCCGGGTTATTGTGGACGACATCTCCACCTGCTACAGCGTGCTGGGGTGCATCCACGACATGTACAAGGCGGTGCTGGGCCGGTTCAAGGACTATATCGGCACCCCCAAGCCCAACATGTACCAGTCCCTGCACACCACGGTCATCGGCTCTGAGGGTATCCCCTTCGAGGTGCAGATCCGCACCTGGGAAATGCACCACATGGCAGAGTACGGCGTGGCCGCCCACTGGAAGTACAAGCAGGGTCTCAGCCAGAAGCAGCTGGGCACCGAGGAGACCTTCGCCTGGGTGCGCCGCCTGCTGGAAAACCAGCAGGACACCGAGGCCGAGGAGTATATCCGAAACCTGAAGGTGGACCTGTTCGCCGACGAGGTCTTTGTCTTTACCCCCAACGCCGACGTGATCAACCTGCCCGCCGGGGCCACCCCCATCGACTTTGCCTACGCCATCCACTCCGCCGTGGGCAACTCCATGACGGGGGCCAAGGTCAACGGCCGCATTGTGGGCTTTGATTATCAGCTGAAATCCGGGGAAATCGTGGAGGTCATCACCTCCAAGAACGCCAAGGGCCCCAGCCGGGACTGGATGAAGCTGGCCAAGAGCAACCAGGCCCGCACCAAGATCCGCCAGTGGTTCAAGCGGGAGAAGCGGGAGGAGAACGTGGCCACCGGCCGCTCCATGTTCGAGAGCGAGCTGAAGCGGCTGGGGATCACCATCGCCATGCTCACCACCGAGGAGATGCTCCCCCACATCCTGGAGAAGGTGCGCTTCGCCTCCCTGGAGGAGATGTACGCCGCCATCGGCTACGGAGGCGCCTCCGCCCAGAAGTGCGCCAACCGAGCCAGAGAAGAACTGGTCCACCAGGACCGGCAGCAGGCGGAGAAGATCGCCGCCGAGCGGGCCGCCCAGGAGGCTGCCGAGCAGGCCGCCCGGGCCAAGGTGGACTCCGGCGTTGCCAAGCCGGGCAACCAGCGCCACTCCGTGTCCGGGGTCATCGTGTCGGGCATGACGGAGTGCATGGTGAAGTTTGCCAAGTGCTGCACCCCCGTGCCCGGAGACGAGATCGTGGGCTTTATCACCCGGGGCTACGGCGTGTCCGTCCACCGGGCGGACTGTCCCAACGCCGTCACCGGCCAGAGCCGGGAGGGGGAGAAGGCGCGCTGGATCAAGGTCAGCTGGGACGCGGGCAGCCTGAACACCTACAAGGCTACCGTGGAGCTCATCGGCAAGGACCGGACGGGCCTTGCCATGGACGTGGCCACGGTGCTGGCCTCGGCCAAGATCAACGCCCTGTCCTTCACCGCCAACGCCCTGCCCGACGGCTACGCCAAGATCAGCCTGGTCATCGAGGTGCGCACCCAGAGCGAGGTGACCACCATCATGAACAAGCTCAACCAGATCAAGGGCGTTTACCAGGTAGCAAGAGTAAGCGGCTGAGAAAACAGGGTGCGGCCTGTATAACCACACCGAAAACGGGAACAAAAAAAGGAGCCGGGCCCTTGTTCGGCTCCTTTCTTTCCCGGGGAAATAAAAAAATAAGGAAGCGCATCAACCATGGAACAAACCTTCCAGCCCCTGCTTTTCGGCGGGGATATCAATGTCTACAGCGTGGCCCGTGCCTTCCACGAGGCCTATGGGGTCAAGTCGGTCTGCTACGGCAAGTTCGCCTCCGGCCCGGCCTATGGCTCTGACATCATCGACTATCGGGTCTGCGCCCAGAACGAGGACGCGGAGACCTTCCGGAACAACGTGGCCGAGGTGGCCCGGGAGTTTGGGGATAAAACCGTGCTGGTCATCGGCTGCGGGGACAGCTATGTGAAGCTGGCAGCGGAGAACAAGGACTCCTTTCCCCCCAACTGCGTGGCCGCCTACATTGACGGGGATCTCATCAACACCCTCATCAACAAAGAAAAGTTCTACGAGCTGTGCGACAAGTACGGCATCGACCACCCGGGGACCTTCGTTTACCGGAAGGAGATGGGCCACGACTTTACCTTGCCCTTCCAGCCCCCCTATATCTGCAAGCCCTCCAACGGGGTGGCCTACTGGGAGCACCCCTTCCCCGGCAACGAGAAGGTCTTTACCTGCCCTGACCGGAAGAACCTGGAGGAGGTGCTGGATAAGGTCTACGCCGCCGGGTACCCGGACACCATGATCATTCAGGACTTCATCCCCGGGGACGACAGCTACATGCGGGTGCTCACCTGCTACTCCGACCGGAACGCCAAGGTGAAGCTCATGTGCCTGGGCCACGTGCTCCTGGAGGAGCACACCCCCCACGGCATCGGCAACCACGCGGTGATCCTCACGGAGGTGAACGAGGAGCTGTGCCAGAAGTTCAAGGCCTTCCTGGAGGACTTAAACTACGTGGGCTTCTCCAATTTCGACATCAAGTACGACCAGCGGGACGGCAAGTTCAAGGCCTTTGAGATCAACTGCCGCCAGGGCCGCAGCAACTACTACGTCACCGGGGCGGGGTACAACATCGCCAAACTCCTGGTGGAGGACCGGGTGGAGGGGAAGGACCTGCCCTTCGTCCTGGCGGACAACCCCAGCCTGTGGCGGGTGGTCCCCCGGAAGGTGGCCTTTGACTACATCGTGAAGGATTACCACCAGGAGATGCAGGCCCTCATGGACCAGGGCAAAGAGGTCACCCCCCTGTTTTACGGGAAGGACAAGGCCTTCGGCCGCACCCTCCGCATGAAAAAGAACCTGCTGGGGCACTTTAAGAAGTACAAGCAGTATTACGAGAAGAAATCCTGAACCTCCATTTCATGTAGGGGCGAACTGTGTTCGCCCGCAGCATCCACCCAAGAAAGCAGAACAGACCGTGGAGGAGCACTGCCTATGACAAACAAAGAAGGCATTTTAGGCGTGTTGGGGGGCATGGGACCCCAGGCCACCAACACCTTTTACCAGCGGATCATCGACCGCACCCAGGCCGAGTCCGACCAGGAGCACCTGCGGGTGCTCATCTGGAGCGACGCCAAGATCCCCGACCGCACCGCCGGCATCTTAGGCGGCCGGGAGGAGGAGGTCTTTCAGCACCTGCTGGCAGACGCCAAACTCCTGGAAAACGCCGGCTGCACCCACCTGGCCATCCCCTGCAACACCAGCCACTACTTTGCCGACCGGCTCCAGGCCCAGCTGCACATCCCCATCATCCACATGATCCGGGAGACGGTGAAGGCCATTCAGGCCGCCGGGAAGAAAACCGTGGGCATCCTGGCCACCGACGGCACCGTGCGCACCGGCATCTACCAGAAGGAGCTGGAGGCCGCGGGGCTGGCCGCCGTGACCCCGCCGGAGGACCTGCAAAAAACGGTGATGTCCATCATTTACGACGAGATCAAGCGGGGGGAGACCGGCTCCCGGGAGAAGTTCGCGGAGATTGACGCCTTTCTCCGCGCTGCCGGCTGCGACTGCGCCATTCTGGGCTGCACGGAGCTGTCGGTATACCGGAGCCTGCACAGCCTGCCCCCTTACTATATCGACGCCATGGAGGTCCTGGCCGAGCAGGCCATCCTCCGCTGCGGCAAACAGCTGCGGAATATTTAAACGGGAAAACGCAGCAGCCCGCACAAGCCCCCTTGGCTCTCCCTTTGGGAGAGCTGGCAGCCGCAGGCTGACTGAGAGGGCAAACATCCCAAAGGACTGCACGAACAGAACGACAGAGGGTAACCAACGATAGCTGCCCTCTCAGTCTTCGCCCTACGGGCGAATCCAGCTCCCCCAGAGGGGGAGCCGAGATTTTTTCCTGCCGTTTTCCATAACCATAACCTTTACCAGAGAAAGGACTATGCCCCATGAACCTGACCCTTTACCCCCTGGGGGATTACATTCAGCTGCTCCAGAAAAAGAACCTGCTCCTGAACTTCGCCGGAGCCCCTCTCACCCGGGAGGTGGCCCTGGTCAGCTGCGACTCCCGCCAGGTGATCCCCGGCACCCTCTTCATCTGCAAGGGCGCCCACTTCAAGGTGGAGTTCCTCCAGGCCGCCAAGGAGCAGGGGGCTTTCGCTTACCTTGCCGAAAAGCCCTATGAGGAGGTGGACCTGCCCTGCCTTCAGGTGAACGACGTCCGCCTGGCCATGGCCCTGCTGGCTGATTTCTACTATAACCACCCCTCCTCCAAGCTCAGCGTGGTGGGCATCACCGGCACCAAGGGAAAGTCCTCCACCACCTATTACTTAAAGTATATCTTTGACGAGTATCTGGCCGCCAAGAAGCAGAAGCCCAGCGGCGTGATTTCCTCTATCGAAACCTACGACGGGGTGGAGAAGTTCGAGTCCCACCTGACCACCCCCGAGCCCCTGGACTTGGAGCGCCACTTTGCCAACGGCGTGGACACCGACATGCGCTACATGACCATGGAGGTCTCCAGCCAGGCCCTGAAATACGACCGGGTGAAGAACGTGGAGTTTGCCGCCGCCGTGTTCCTGAACATCGGTATGGACCACATCTCCCCCATTGAGCACCCGGACTTTGAGGACTACTTCTCCTCCAAGCTGCGGATCTTTGCCCAGGCGGCCGCCGCCTGCGTGAACCTGGACACGGACCACGCCGACCGGGTGCTGGAAGCTGCCCGGAAGAACTGCCCCCGGATCATCACCTTCTCCCGGAAGGACCCCTCCGCCACCATCTTCGGCTCTCAGATCCGCAAGGCCGGCGGCGACATCCTCTTCCGGGTGAAGACCCCCCGGTACAGCCGGGAGTTCCGGCTGACCATGCCCGGCCTGTTCAACGTCCAGAACGCCCTGGCCGCCCTGGCGGTGTGCGAGGCCCTGGGCATCCCCGAGCAGTACGCCTTTGCCGGCCTCATGAAGGCCCGGGTCCCCGGGCGGATGGAGGTCTACACCAACGCCGACGAGAAGGTCTCCGTCATCGTGGACTACGCCCACAACCGCCTGTCCTTTGAGACTCTGTTCCAGTCGGTGAAGGAGGAGTACCCCGGAAAGCGCATCGTCACCGTGTTCGGCTGCCCGGGCTACAAGGCCTATGACCGCCGGAAGGATCTGGGGGAAATCTCCGGCCAGTATTCCGACCTGGTGATCCTCACCGAGGAGGACGCCGGAGAGGAGCCGGTGGAGGAGATCTGCCGGGACATCGCCCAGTATGTGGAGGCCCAGGACTGCGACTACTCCATCGTCCCCGACCGGGGGGAGGCCATCCGCCAGGCGGTGATGAGCTGCGACGTGCCCACGGTGATCCTGCTCACCGGCAAGGGGGCGGAGACCCGCCAGAAGCGGGGCATTGAGTATATCGACTGCCCCTCCGACGTGGAGTACGCCAAGCAGTTCCTCCACGAGTACGACGTGCAGCACGGCATGGACGGCATGAGCAAGGTCCGCGCCCTGCTGGATGTGCTGCCCCTGCTCCGCCGGTATGAGGGCCGCACCCTGGTGATTAAATACGGAGGCTCCGCCCTGGACGCCTCCTCTACCGATACCATCTTGGAGGACGCCGCCGCCCTCCAGTCCGTGGGCGTGCGGGTGATCCTGGTCCACGGGGGCGGCAAGGAAATCTCCGCCCTGCTGGACCGGCTGAACGTGGAGACCAAGTTTGAAAACGGCTACCGGGTCACGGATCAGGCCGTGCTGGACGGGGCGGAAATGGCCCTGTCCGCCCGGGTGAACAAGTCCATCGTGGGGGCTCTGGACCGGATCGGCGCCAAGGCCTGCGGCGTCTCCGGCCGGGACGGCTGCCTCATCACCGCCCGGCAGAAGGACAAGGCCCTGGGCCTGGTGGGCACCATCACCAAGGTGGAGCCCCGGCTGCTCACCACCCTGCTGGACGGGGGCTACCTGCCCGTGGTCTCTCCCATTGCCCGGGACGAGAAGGGAGCTGCCATCAACTGCAACGCCGACGACGCCGCCCGCGCGGTGGCCGAGGCCGTGGGCGCGGACAAGCTGGTGTTCCTCACGGACACCGACGGCATCCTGGTGGACAGCCACAACCAGTCCACCCGCATCGCCAAGATGGACGTGGGCCGGGCAAACGAGCTCATCGACAGCGGCCTCATCGCCGGGGGCATGATCCCCAAGACCATGAACTGCATCCACGCCGTGGAGCACGGGGTGGGGGCGGTCACCGTTCTGGACGGCCGCATGGAGCACGCGGTGCTCCTGGAGGCCATTTCTGAAAAATCCCTGGGCACCACCATGGAGAA
>JAEDJB010000219.1 GCA_016296565.1 Oscillospiraceae bacterium | reverse complement strand
AGCAGACCGGCAAGCCCGCCCTGGAGGTGGTCTACACCATCCTTCACGCCGGCGGCAAGTTCGGCGGCGGCGGCTACAAGGTCTCCGGCGGCCTCCACGGCGTGGGCGCCTCTGTGGTCAACGCCCTGAGCGAATGGCTGGAGGTCCGGGTCCACAAAAACGGCAACATCTACGAGATGAAGTTTGCCCGGGGTCACGTGACTCAGCCCATGACCATCGTGGGCCAGACCGACCGCACCGGCACCGAGGTCACCTTCCATCCTGATCCGGAGATGTTCACGGAAACCACTGAGTACGACTACGATACCCTTCACACCCGGATGCGGGAGGAGGCCTTCTTAAACGCCGGCCTCACCATCACCATTACCGATGACCGGGGAGAGGAACCGGTTTCCGAAACCATGTGCTACGAGGGGGGCATCCGGGAGTTTGTCTCCTTCATTAACCGCAACAAAACCCCCATCCACGAGCAGGTCATTTACATGGCCGGCACCCGGGAGGATTCCATGGCGGAGATTGCCCTGCAATATACGGACACCTACAACGAGATCATCGTCTCCTTCGCCAACAACGTCCACACCCCGGAGGGCGGCATGCACGAGGAGGGCTTCAAGCGGGCCCTCACCAACTCCCTGAATGCCTACGGCCGGAAGGCCAAAATCCTGAAGGACGATGAAAAGGTCTCCGGCGAGGACTGCCGGGAGGGCCTTACCTGCGTCATCTCCGTGAAGCTTACCGAGGCCCAGTTCGAGGGCCAGACCAAGGCCAAGCTGGGCAACTCCGAAATCCGCACCCTGGTCAACGCCATCGTCAGCGAAAAGCTGGAGGAATTTTTCGAGGAGAACCCCTCCGTGGGCCGGGCCATCCTGGAAAAAGCCCTCACCGCCGCCCGGGCCCGGGAAGCTGCCCGAAAGGCCAGAGAATCGGTGCGCCGCAAGACCGGGCTGGAGTCCGGCCAGATGCCCGACAAGCTGCGGGACTGCAACGAACGGGACCCCGCCCTCACGGAAATCTACATCGTGGAGGGCGACTCCGCAGGAGGCTCCGCCACGCAAGGACGGGACTCCCGGTTCCAGGCCATCCTCCCTCTGTGGGGCAAGATGCTGAACGTGGAGAAGGCCCGGGCCGACCGGGTTTACGGCAACGATAAGCTCAGCCCCGTGATCACCGCCCTGGGGGCAGGCATCGGGGAGGAGTTCAACCCGGACAAGCTGCGCTATCATAAAATTATCATCATGGCCGATGCCGACGTGGACGGCGCCCACATCCGCACCCTGCTGCTGACCTTCTTCTTCCGGTTCATGCGGCCGCTGATTGAGCAGGGGTATGTGTACTCCGCTGTGCCCCCGCTTTATAAGCTCACCCGGGGCAAAACCCAGAAGGTGGCCTACTCCGACGAGGAGCGGGACAAGATTTCCGCGGAAATGCGGGGGGACAACCCCAACGCCAAGGTGGAGATCAACCGCTTCAAGGGCCTGGGCGAGATGGACCCCCACGAGCTGTGGGAGACCACCATGAACCCGGAAACCCGCACCCTCCGCCGGATCACCCTGGAGGACGCGGTGAAGGCCGACGAAATCTTCACCATCCTCATGGGGGAGAAGGTGGAGCCCCGGAAGGAATTCATCGAGCAGAACGCCAAGTATGTGGTGAATTTGGATATCTGAGCCAATAGGGAACCAAGGAATTTGAAGGACGTAACACCATGCTGTATCTCAACTCAATCCTTTTTCTCATCGCCGCCGCCCTGATCCCGCCCCTGGTGCTGCTGGGGGTGGTGTACCGGCTGGACAAAATCGAGCGGGAACCCCCGGGGCTGCTGTTTGCCCTCTTTTTCCGGGGGGTTCTGGCCATGTTCCCCATCCTGGTGCTGGAGGTGCTGGCGGATCAGTTTATCGACTTCTTCCCCTGGCGGCCCATTGTCTACCTCTTCCTGGCCTACTTCGTGGTGCCCGGGTTCATCGAGGAAGGGGTCAAGTACCGGGTGCTGGTCCGCCGGACCTGGAACGAGCCCAACTTCAACTACCAGTTCGACGCGGTGGTCTATTCCGTTTTCGTCTCCCTGGGCTTTGCGGCCGTGGAGAACGTGCTGTACGTGCTCACCTCCGGCTTTTCCACGGCGGTGGCCCGGGCGGTGTTCTCCATTCCCGGCCACGCCATGTTCGGGGTGGTCATGGG
>JAEDJB010000218.1 GCA_016296565.1 Oscillospiraceae bacterium | reverse complement strand
TCATCCCAGTACCGCTTGGCGGCCTGCTCGGTTTTGTTGTCCCCGTAGTGGTAGTAGACCCGGTCCTTCAGCTCGTCGGGCAGGTACTGCTGGGGGACGTAGTGGCGGGGGTAGTCGTGGGCGTAGCGGTAGCCCTGGCCGTGGCCCAGCTTCTCCGCCCCCCCGTAGTGGGAATCCCGGAGGAAGGCGGGCACCTCCCCGCCCTTGCCCTGGCGCAGGTCCTTCATGGCGCTGTCGATGGCCAGGATGGCCCCGTTGGACTTGGGGGCCGTGGCCAGGAAGATGGCCGCCTGGGCCAGGGGGATGCGGGCCTCGGGAAGGCCCAGCATGTTGGCGCTGTCCACGCAGGCCTTCACAACGGACACCGCCTGGGGATAGGCCAGCCCCACGTCCTCGCTGGCGATGACCATCAGGCGGCGGCAGGGGGAGATGAGATCTCCCGCCTCCAGGAGCCGGGCCAGGTAGTGGACCGCCGCGTCCGGGTCGGAGCCCCGGATGGACTTCTGAAAGGCGGAAAGGATGTCGTAGTGACTGTCCCCGTCCCGGTCGTACCGCATGGCGGAGCGCTGGGCCACCAGGGCGGTCTCCTCCCGGGTGAGATGGACGGTCTCCAGGTCCAGGGCGTGGGCGGCGAAGAGGGCCTCCACGGCGTTCAGGGCCTTGCGCACGTCGCCTCCGCAGCCCTGGGCCAGCTGTTCCTCCACCCCCTCCTGGCAGGTGACCTCCACCTGGCGGTCCTCGCCCATCCGCCGGATGCCCCGGCGGACCACTGGGAGGATCTCCTCCGCCGGGACGGGCTTGAATTCAAAGACCGTGGACCGGCTGAGGACGGCGTTGTAGACGTAGAAATAGGGGTTTTCCGTGGTGGCGGCAATGAGGGTGAGCTTGCCGTTTTCCATAAACTCCAGCAGGGACTGCTGCTGCTTCTTGTTGAAATACTGGATCTCGTCCAGGTAGAGCACCACCCCGTCGGGGGCCAGCAGGGTGCCCACGTCCTGCATCACCGCCTTGATGTCCGCCAGGGTGGCGGTGGTGGCGTTGAGCCGGTAGAAGGGCCGGTGGACCCGGGCGGCGGCGATCTCCGCAACGGTGGTCTTGCCGGTGCCCGAGGGGCCGTAAAAGATCATGTTGGGGATGGTGCCCCCCTGGATCACCCGGCGGAGAAGGCCGTTCTCTCCCAGTATATGCCGCTGCCCCACCACCTCATCCAGGGTTTTGGGGCGCAGTTCATCAGCCAGCGGACGGTACACAGCGGCTTCCTCCTCTCAGGTTGTTTGGCTGCGGTGGGCCGCTGGCCCCTGTAGGGGCGAACTGGGTTCGCCCGCCAGGCAGAGGGCCTCGCGGCGTTGGCGGGCGGTCGCAGACCGCCCCTACAGAGGGTTATGGTCCTTCTTCAGGCCGAACCCTTCCATGGTCAGAATGAAAAATAAGGAGAACGACTTTCGTCGTCCTCCTTATTTTATCAGCACTTGTCGTTCCCGTAAAGAGAGAATTCCTCATACATGTCCTATTTACTTGCATGTCTCAGCGCCCCCCCTTTCCCTGGAGGGCCCCTTGACAACCGAATAACGGAGCCGTTATAATACCTGCATGAGGTGATAACCATGCTGGACGAAAAAGACTTGCAGGCAATTGACCAACTGATTGCCCATCGAATGAACATCATCATTGAATCGGATATCAATCCCAAGTTTAACCTTCTGGCCGAAGGCATCCAGGACATCCAGGAAAAACTCGTTCCCCGTTCCCGCGTTGACGAACTGGAAGACGAAGTTAAATTTCTGAAAATCATGGTTCGCCAGATGGCCGAACGAATCAGCACCCTGGAAAAAGCCAACTAACCAAACAGCCCACAAAAGACGGTTCCGTGATTCGGCGCCGTCTTTTTTCATCCCCCACCACAGGCCGCAAGACGCAAAGGGGGAAGCATCATGATTTTTTTTGCGTTCTTTGTAATATAGTCACGGATGCCCCGGGCCTTTTTCGGTAGAATAGAACCATCAAGAGAGAGGAGACGACAACATGGAAGTTATCATTCACAACCCCGAGAACATTCCCCAGGAGATTGTCGAAAAGGCGATTGCAATGATGGAGCGGGAAGAAGGGCGGCCTGTCGTTGAAATTTCTATCAGACGGACTGGCGCGCCGGAGGAATACGGCATTATCCCCGTGTTCGCGAAGGTTCCCTTCCAGCGTATCCGCCGGATCACCGG
>JAEDJB010000217.1 GCA_016296565.1 Oscillospiraceae bacterium | reverse complement strand
ACACCACGCAGAAGCTGGACAGGCTCATGGCCGCCGCGGCGAACATGGGGTTCAGGGTGAGCCCCAGGGGAACCAGCACCCCGGCGGCCAGGGGGATGCCGATCACATTGTAAATAAAGGCCCAGAACAGGTTCTGCCGGATGTTCCGCAGGGTGGCCCGGCTGAGCCGGATGGCGGCGGGCACGTCGGACAGGCGGCTTTTCATGAGGACCACGTCCGCCGCGTCGATGGCCACGTCGGCCCCGGCGCCGATGGCGATGCCCATGTCCGCCCGGGTCAGGGCGGGGGCGTCGTTGATGCCGTCCCCTACCATGGCAACCTTGCCCGACTGTTTCAGCCGGCGGATGACGCTCTCTTTGCCGTCGGGCAGGACCCCGGCGATGACCTGGTCTACCCCGGCCTGTTTGCCGATGGCACGGGCGGTGCGTTCATTGTCCCCGGTGAGCATGACCACGTGCAGGCCCATGCGATGAAGCTCCCGGACCGCCTGGGCGCTGTCCTCCTTGATGGTGTCCGCCACGGCGATGATCCCCGCCAGCACCCCGTCCTGGCTGAAAAACAGGGGGGTCTTGCCCTGCTCTGCCAGATGTTCCGCCTGAGCTTCCGCCTCAGGGGAAATGTCAGCCTGGGTGCGCAGGAAGGTGAGGCTGCCGCCGTGAAGGGTCTTTCCCTGCCAGGTGGCGGTGAGGCCGCTGCCCGGCAGAGCCTGGAAGCCGGTGACCTCCTCCGCCGGGAGCTGTTCCTCCTCCGCTTTTCGCAGAATGGCCCGGGCCAGGGGGTGCTCGCTGCGCTGTTCCAGGGCATAGGCCAGGCGGAGCAGCTCCTTTTGGGAGAAGCCGGGGGCGGGGAGCAGATCGGTGACCCTGGGCTGGCCGCTGGTGATGGTGCCCGTTTTGTCCAGGGCGATGATCTGGAGCTTGCCAGTCTCCTCCAGGGAGACGGCGGTTTTGAAGAGGATGCCGTTTTTGGCCCCCAGGCCGCTGCCCACCATGATGGCCACCGGGGTGGCAAGGCCTAAAGCGCAGGGGCAGCTGATGACCAGCACGGAGATCCCCCGGGCCAGGGCGTAGCCCACCTCCTGCCCCAGCAGCAGCCACACCAGGGTGGTGACGGCGGCGATGGCGATGACCACCGGCACGAACACCCCGGAGACCTTGTCCGCGATCTTGGCGATGGGAGCCTTGGTGGCGGCGGCGTCGCTGACCATCTGGATGATCTGGGCCAGGGTGGTGTCCTCCCCCACCCGGGTGGCCTGGCACCGGAGATAGCCCGACTGGTTCAGGGTGGCGGCGGAGACCGGGTCCCCGGCGGTTTTGTCCACGGGGATGCTCTCCCCGGTGAGGGCGGCCTCGTTCACGGCGCTCTCTCCCTCCAGCACCACCCCGTCCACGGGAATGGTCTCACCGGGGCGGACGGCGAACAGGTCTCCCTGTTTCACCTGTTCGATGGGGACGGTGACCTCCCTCCCCTCCCGCACCAGCCGGGCGGTTTTGGGGGCCAGCTTCATAAGGCCCTTCAGGGCGTCGGTGGTCTTGCCCTTGGAGCGGGCCTCCAGCATCTTGCCCACGGTGATGAGGGTGAGGATCATGGCGGCGGACTCAAAGTAGAAGTCCATCATGTAGGCCATGACTGCGTCCATGTCCCCCCGCACCTGGGCGCCGGTCATGGCGAAGAGGGCGTAGGTGCTGTAGACAAAGGCGGCGGCGGAGCCCAAGGCCACCAGGGTGTCCATGTTGGGGGCACGGTGCCACAAGCTCTGAAAGCCGCTGACGAAAAATTTCTGGTTGATGACCATGATGATGACCGTCAGCAGCAGCTGGGTCAGGCCCATGGCCACGTGGTTTCCCTCGTAGAAGGGGGGAAGAGGCCAGTCCCACAGCATGTGGCCCATGGAAAAGTACATAAGCACCAGCAGAAACAGGACGGACCAGATGAGCCGGCGTTTCAGCGCCGGGGTCTCCCTGTCGGCCAGGGCGTCCTCCGAGGGGGTCCGGGCGGCGGCTCCGGCCCCTTTTTCCGAGGCCCCGTATCCTGCCCCCTCCACTGCCGCGATGACGGCCTGGGGAGAGGCGGCGCCCTCCACCCCCATGGAGTTGGTCAGCAGGCTCACGGAGCAGGCCTCCACCCCCGGGACCTTGGACACGGCCT
The DNA here is from genome assembly GCA_016296565.1 of Oscillospiraceae bacterium. Classification (GTDB taxonomy): domain Bacteria; phylum Bacillota; class Clostridia; order Oscillospirales; family Oscillospiraceae; genus Evtepia. Next base: position 79 of record JAEDJB010000217.1, on the reverse strand, counting down.
TTTCCACCCGGGCGCTGCAGGCCGCGCAGCTCATGCCCGTTACGTTGTATTGCTTCATGGTTCGCCTCCTGGCGTGGTT
>JAEDJB010000216.1 GCA_016296565.1 Oscillospiraceae bacterium | reverse complement strand
CCAACCATCCCAAAGCCCCTCTAAATCCAGGGGGGCTTTTTTTGCAGGTTCTACAAAACCGGACCCAGAAGAAACTTTTTTCTAAAAACCCATTGACACGGTGGGAAAGTTAGGTTATAATCCCATCATCCCACATGATTGGTAGGTTACTCAGAAATGAAGTCTTTGTTTGATCGCCTCTTACGGGCAAACTTCCGCTGCGGACGAATGTGTTCCTGTTGTCCCTGCTGTTAACGAAATCATCAACACACAACACAACACATTTGTTTTATTTAAGAAAGGAAGTATTGCATCATGGCAAACAATCAGTATAGATTTGAGACCCTGCAGCTCCACGTTGGTCAGGAAAGCCCCGACCCCGCCACCGACGCCCGGGCCGTGCCCATTTACCAGACCACCTCTTACGTCTTCCGCAACTCCGCCCACGCGGCGGCCCGGTTCGGCCTGGCAGACGCCGGCAACATCTACGGCCGCCTGACCAACCCCACCCAGGACGTGCTGGAGCAGCGCATCGCGGCTCTGGAGGGCGGCTCCGCCGCTCTGGCGGTGGCCTCCGGCGCGGCGGCCATCACCTACGCCATTCAGGCCCTGGCCCAGAAGGGGGAGCACATCGTGGCCCAGAAGACCATCTACGGCGGCTCCTACAACCTGCTGGCCCACACCCTGCCCCAGTACGGCATCTCCACCACCTTCGTGGACGCCCACAACCTGGCAGAGCTGGAGGGGGCCATCCAGCCCAACACCAAGGCGGTGTATCTGGAGACCCTGGGCAACCCCAACTCCGACATCCCCGACATTGACGCCATCGCGGCCATCGCCCACAAGCACGGCCTGCCCCTGGTGATCGACAACACCTTCGGCACCCCCTACCTGATCCGGCCCATCGAGCACGGGGCGGACATCGTGGTCCACTCGGCCACCAAGTTCATCGGCGGCCACGGCACCTCCCTGGGCGGCGTCATCGTGGACAGCGGCAACTTCGACTGGAAGGCCTCCGGCAAGTTCGCCCCCATCGCCGACCCCAACCCCAGCTACCACGGGGTGTCCTTCGCCGACGCAGCCGGCCCCGCCGCCTTCGTCACTTACATCCGCGCCATCCTCCTGCGGGATACCGGCGCGACTCTGTCCCCCTTCAACGCCTTCCTGCTCCTCCAGGGTGTGGAGACCCTGTCCCTCCGCCTGGACCGCCACGCAGAGAACACCAAGAAGGTGGTGGAGTTCCTGGCGGGTCACCCCCAGGTGGAAAAGGTCAACCATCCCTCCCTGCCTGACCACCCCGACCACGCCCTGTACGAGAAGTACTTCCCCAACGGCGGCGCCTCCATCTTCACCTTCGAGATCAAGGGCGGCCAGGAAGAGGCTCACAAGTTCATCGACAACCTGGAGATCTTCTCCCTGCTGGCAAACGTGGCAGACGTGAAGAGCCTGGTGATCCACCCGGCCACCACCACCCACTCCCAGCTGACCGAGGAGGAGCTGGCCGACCAGGGCATCAAGCCCAACACCATCCGCCTGTCCATCGGCACCGAGCACATCGACGACATCATCGCCGACCTGGAGCGTGGCTTCGCCGCCGTGCGGTAACAGGAGGGAGGCAAAACCATGAGCAAGATTCTGGAAGAGGTCATCAAAGCCAACCAGGCCTATGCCGCCCAGTTTGGCAGCAAAAGCGAGCTGCCCCTGCCTCCCGGCCGGAAATTCGCAATCCTCACCTGCATGGACGCCCGCCTGGACCCGGCTAAATACGCGGGTCTGGCAGAGGGCGACGCCCACGTCATCCGCAACGCCGGCGGCCGGGTCAACGAGGACGCTATCCGCTCCCTTTTGATCTCCCACAAGCTGCTGGGAACCCAGGAGTGGTTCGTCATCCACCATTCGGATTGCGGCATGCTCACCTTTACCAACGAGATCATGGCAGATCTGTTGGCAGAGAGTCTGGAGTCTGCTGCCCTGGGCGAGGACGGCTGGTATAACCCTCAGAAAGAGGGCGGGTCCCGGGCGGGACAGTACATCAACTTCCTGCCCTTTAAGAACCTGGAGCAGAGCGTCATCGACGACGTAACCGCCATCCGGAACCATCCCCTGGTCTCCAAGCATATTCCTATCTACGGATACATCTATGATGTGAAAACCGGTGCCCTCGTTGAGGTGCCGGAGGCCACCGAAATTGGCAAAGCCCAGTAAATTATCCCATCCCATTCAAAATAAGAAACCGGCCGCCGCGAGCGAAGTCGCGGCGGCCGGTTTTT
>JAEDJB010000215.1 GCA_016296565.1 Oscillospiraceae bacterium | reverse complement strand
ACAAACAACAATTGGTCCGGGTGGTGGGCACATAATTGTAAACAAATCATGGCATCCTGGAATCAGGCCTTGACATTTTTCAAAAATGGGGTATAGTAAAGACAAATGAATTAGCACTCCTATTGCGAGAGTGCTAACGCAGAAAGGAAGGATCGCTATGAATCTTCAGAACTTTACACAGAAATCCCAGGAAGCCATTCAGAACGCACAGAATTTGGCGATTCGCAACAATCACCAGCAGCTGGAGCAAATTCATCTGCTTGCCGCGCTGCTGCAGCAGGAGGGCGGACTGGTTCCGCAGCTGCTGCGGAAGATGGACATCACGGTGGAGAGCCTCCACGCTGCCGCCCAGGCAGAGCTTCGCAAGCTCCCCGGCGTCACCGGCGCCCGGGAGGCGGACAAAATCTATATCAGCAACGACCTGAACCAGACCCTCATCGCTGCCCAGGATCGGGCGGAGCACATGAAGGATGAATTCATCTCCGTGGAGCATCTGCTGCTGGGTCTGCTGGACACCGCCAGGGGCAGCGTCCGGAATTTGTTCAGCACCTACCGCATTACCGCTGATGCCGCGATGAAGGCGCTGCAGGCCGTCCGGGGCAACCAGCGGGTCACCTCCGACAGCCCCGAGGGCACCTATGATGCCCTGGAAAAATACGGCACCGACCTGGTCAAGCGGGCCCGGGAGCAGAAGATGGACCCGGTGATCGGCCGGGACGAGGAAATCCGGAACGTGGTGCGGATCCTGTCCCGGAAGACCAAGAATAACCCCGTCCTCATCGGCGAGCCCGGCGTGGGCAAAACCGCCATCGCCGAGGGCCTGGCCCAGCGAATTGTGAAAAAGGATGTGCCCAAATCCCTGCAGGACAAGTCCGTCTTTGCCCTGGACATGGGCGCGCTGATCGCCGGCGCCAAATACCGGGGAGAATTTGAAGAGCGGCTGAAGGCCGTGCTGAATGAGGTGAAGCAGTCCGAGGGCCGGATCCTGCTGTTCATCGATGAGCTGCATACCATTGTGGGCGCGGGCAAAACCGAGGGCAGCATGGACGCGGGCAACCTGCTCAAGCCCATGCTGGCCCGGGGCGAGCTGCACTGCATCGGCGCCACCACCCTGGACGAGTACCGCACCTATATCGAAAAAGACCCGGCCCTGGCCCGCCGGTTCCAGCCGGTGCAGGTGGATGAGCCCACGGTGGAGGACACCATCGCCATCCTCCGTGGTTTGGAGGAGCGGTACGAGGTGTACCACGGCGTGAAGATCACCGACTCCGCCATCATCGCCGCCGCCACATTGTCCCACCGGTATATCACCGACCGGTTCCTGCCGGATAAGGCCATCGACCTGGTGGACGAGGCCTGTGCCCAGATCCGTACAGAGATGGACTCCATGCCCACGGAGCTGGACGCGGTGTCCCGGAAGATCATCCAGATGGAGATCGAGGAGGCCGCCCTGAAAAAGGAGGACGACGAGCTCTCCAAGGCGAATCTATCCAAGCTGCAAAAGGAGCTGGCGGAGGAGCGGGACAGCTTCAACGCCATGAAGGCCCAGTGGGAAAATGAGAAAAATGCCATTGGCCGGGTGCAGCAGCTCCGGGAAACCATCGAGGATCTGAACCGGCAGATCGAAGCCGCCGAACAGAACTATGATCTGGAAAAGGCTGCCGAGCTGAAATACGGCCGCCTGCCCGAGGCCCAGCGCAAGCTCAATGAGGAAGAGCAGAAGGTTCATTCCGCTCGGGAGGACAATCTGCTCCGGGACCGGGTCACCGAGGACGAAATTGCCAGAATCGTGGAGCGCTGGACCGGCATCCCCGTGTCCCGGCTGGTCCAGGGAGAGCGGGAGAAGCTCTTGACGCTGGATGAAACCCTCCACAAGCGGGTGGTGGGCCAGGACGAGGCCGTCACCGCCGTCACCGAGGCCATCCAGCGCAGCCGGGCGGGCATTCAGGACCCCAATCGGCCCATCGGCTCCTTCCTGTTCCTGGGCCCCACCGGCGTGGGCAAAACGGAGCTGGCCAAGGCCTTGGCAGAGGCGCTGTTTGACGACGAGACCAACATGGTGCGCATCGACATGTCCGAGTATATGGAGAAATTCTCCGTCTCCCGGCTGATCGGCGCGCCTCCGGGATATGTGGGCTACGAGGAAGGCGGTCAGCTGACCGAGGCCGTCCGCCGGAAGCCCTACAGTGTGGTGCTCTTCGACGAGGTGGAGAAGGCCCATCCCGACGTGTTCAACATCCTGCTGCAGGTGCTGGACGACGG
>JAEDJB010000056.1 GCA_016296565.1 Oscillospiraceae bacterium | reverse complement strand
TCACCGGCGTGTTCGACGAGACCAGCCTCACCCTCTGGGTGGACTCCGACCTGACCAAGGGAGTCCTCAGCCGGGGAGACACCCTCAAGCAGCTGGAGCAGGCCGCTGCGGTTTACACCGGCCAGCCCCACCGGGTCCTTGTGAAGGTGGGAAAACCCCAGCCCCCGGAGCCCTCCGCCCCGGCGGAAGACAAGTTCAATGACCTGCTGGCTCTTGGCCGGCAGTTTGGAAATTTTACCGTCAAATAAAATACATGGATTAAATTAAAGGAGCGAATCATATGGCAAAAGGATATGGACGTCCCCCGGTAAGCAGAAAGGGCAACAAGGGCGGCATGGGCATGCCCGGCCTGAACATGGACATGATCAAGCAGGCCCAGAAGATGCAGGCCGACATGGAAAAGACCCAGGCAGAGCTCCAGGAGAAGGAGTACACCGCCACCGCCGGCGGCGGCGTGGTCTCCGCCACCGTGGACGGCAAGCACACCCTGAAGGCCCTGACCATCGACCCCGAGGCTGTGGACCCCGATGATGTGGAGATGCTCCAGGACATGGTCATCGCTGCCGTCAACGAGGCCATCCGGGCCGCCATGGACGACATGAGCGCCAGCATGGGCAAGATCACCAGCGGCATGAACCTGCCCTTCTGAAAAAAGGAGAGGGACTACGATGAAAATCACTCTGTTGGAGCCCTTGGGTATCCCCGCTGAGGTCCTGGCCCAGTACCAGGCCCGGCTGGAGGCCATGGGCCACACCTTCACTTCTTACGACACCAAGACCGCTGACCCGGCTGAGCTCACCGCCCGCACCGGGGACAGCGACATCGCCATCATCGCCAACACCCCTTATCCCGCCTCCGTGGTGGAGGCGGCTCCCAACCTGAAGCTGCTGGACGTGGCCTTCACCGGCATCGACCATGTGGGCCTGAGTGCCTGCAAGGAGAAGGGGGTCATGGTCTGCAACGCCGCCGGGTACTCCACCCAGTGTGTGGCGGAGCTGGCCATCGGTCTGGCGGTTGCCTGCCTGCGCTTTCTGCCCGCCTGTGACCAGGCCGTCCGGGCCGGGGGCACCAGCGCCGGCCTCCGGGGCCGGGAGATCGGCGGCAAGACCGTGGGCATCGTGGGCACCGGGGCCATCGGCACCATGACCGCCCGGCTGTTCCAGGCCTTTGGGGCCAAGGTCATCGCCTACTCCCGCACGGTCCGTCCCGAGGTGCAGGCCATGGGCGTGGAGTACGTCTCCCTGGAGACCCTCATGGAGACCAGCGACATCGTCTCCGTCCACACCCCCAACAACGCCGAGACCAAGGGCCTCATTTCCAGGGACCTGATTGCGAAGATGAAGCCCACCGCCATCCTGCTGAACGTGGCCCGGGGCGCTATTGTGGACAACGCCGCCCTGGCGGACGCCCTGAACCAGGGGAAGATCGCCGCCGCCGGCATCGACGTGTTTGACATGGAGCCCCCCATCCCCGCAGACTACCCCCTGCTCCACGCAAAGAACACCGTGCTCACTCCCCACGTGGCTTTTGCTACGGATGAGAGCATGCTCCGCCGGGCAGAGATCGTCTTCCAGAACCTGGAGGCCTATCTGGCCGGGAAGCCGGAAAACGTGTGCAAGCTGTAACGGCATGAAAAAAACGGCCTTTGGACCTAATGTCCAAAGGCCGTTTTTTATCGTTTGGTCACGAAGGAGTCGGGGCACACCTCCCGGATTTTGGCCTGGAGGTTTTTCAGGTCCAGGAAGGTGTCCGGCCGCTTGGCCGGGTCCCGGAGCAGGGCGGAGGGATGGTACAAGGCCATCATGGATACCCCCGCCCGGTCAAACCACTGGCCGTGCTGGCGGGTAATGCGAAAGTCCTTGTCAATGATCCGCATGGCGGCGATGCGTCCCAGGCAGACGATGATCTTGGGACGGATGAGGGAGGTCTGGGCCCGGAGGTAGCCGATGCAGGCGTCCTGCTCCAGGTTCAGGGGGTCCCGGTTCCGGGGCGGGCGGCACTTGACGATGTTGGCAATGTAGACCTTGGTGCGGTCCAGGTCGATGACCTCCAGCATCACGTCCAGGAGCTTTCCGGCAGGGCCCACAAAGGGCTCTCCCTGCAAATCCTCCTGCTCCCCGGGGCCTTCCCCGATGAACAGCACGTCCGCCTGGCGGTTGCCCACCCCAAAGACCACGTTGGTGCGGGTCTCAGCCAGGGGGCAGTTTTGGCAGGCCATGCAGCGGCTCTCCAGCTCTTCCCAGGTCATCATGTTCGTTGCCCTCCCACGTCCGGCCGGATTCGGCCTTTTTCGCCATTATACCAGCCGGAGGGAAAAAAGGCAACGCGGTTCAGCGCTTGGGCTTGGACTTAAAGAGCATGGCAACGAGAGAGCCGAAGAACACCGCTGCGGTGATTCCTCCGGCGGCGGCGGAGATCCCCCCGGTAAGGGCCCCCAGAAAGCCGCTCTCGGCCACCCCCGTGGTCACCCCCTTGGCCAGGGTATAGCCAAAGCCGGTGAGGGGGACTGTTGCTCCAGCGCCGCAGGTGTCCACCAGGGGGCGGTAAAGGCCCGTGGCCCCCAGGATGACCCCTGCCACCACATAGACCACCAGAATCCGGGCGGGGGTGAGCTTGGTCTTGTCGATGAGGATCTGTCCGATGAGGCAGAGCAGGCCGCCGCAGAGGAAGGCGGCCAGATAGGTTCCGGGGCTGCTCATTGTGCCCCTCCTTTCTTTTCGGTGGTGATGGCCACGGCGTGGCAGATGCCGGGGATGCTCTCCCCCTGCATGGTGGCGGTGGGGGAGTGGAGGGCTCCGGTGCCGCAGAAGAGAAGGTTCTTCAGCTTGCCCGCCTCCATCTGCCGCAGCAGGTACCCGGCCAGCACCACGGCGCTGCACCCGCAGCCGGAGCCGCCGGCGTGAACATCTTGGGTTTGGGAGTCAAAAAGCAGGCAGCCGCAGTCCTCGTAGTTTTTGGTGAGGTCCACCCCGTCCCGCCGAAAGAAGTCGGTGACGATCTCCTTGCCCAGGCTGCCCAGGTCGCCGGTGACGATGAGATCGTAAAAGTCCGGCTCCCGTCCGGTGTCCTGAAAGTGGGCCTGGAGGGTGCTGTAGGCGGCTGGTGCCATGGCGGCCCCCATGTTGTTGGCGTCGGTGATGCCCTTGTCGGTGACCTTGCCGGTGGTCACATGGGTCAGGCAGGGCCCCTTGCCGGACCGGGTGAGGATCACCGCGGCGGAGCCGGTGGCGGTCCACTGGGCGGTGGGGGGCTTCTGCCCGCCGTACTCCAGGGGATTGCGGTACTGCCGCTCCGCCGAGCAGAAGTGGGAGGAGGTCAGGGCGGCAATGGTTTGGCCAAAGCCTCCGTCCAGGAGCATGGCCGCCAGGGACAGGCTCTCCGCCATGGTGGAGCAGGCCCCGTACAGGCCGAAGAAGGGTACGTTCTGGGTCCGCACCGAGTAGGAGGTGGCGATGCACTGGTTCAGCAGGTCCCCGGCAAAGATATAGTCTAGCTGGTCCGCCTGAAGTCCCGCCTTCTCCAGAGCGAAGGTCAGGGCCTTTTTCTGGAGGGCGGTCTCCGCCTTTTCCCAGCTTTTTTCCCCAAAGGTGTCGTCTTGGCCGGCAAAGTCAAAGTAGTGGCCCAGGGGGCCCTCCCGCTCCATCTGTCCCACGGCGCTGCCGTAGCCGGCGATGGAGGGGGGCGAGGAGAAGCGGACGGTCTGCCGCCCGATTTTTTTCGTGTCCACAGCATTCTCTCCCTTGTTTGGATTGCTTTTCTAGTGTGCGCCCCCCGGCGGGGGATTATACCAGGGAAGAAACCACTGGACTTTCCTTTTCCCTGTGTTATATAATAAGGATATATTATCCCAGAAAGGAAGGAAACTTCTCATGGCAAACGCATCCTTACTGACCCAGAAAGTACAGGAACTTCACCTGAGCAATAAACTGGAAAAGTCCGGCCAGATCCAGCTGGACAGCTCCTTCTCCCTGAACGTCAGCTTCGCCCCCGATGGCACCCGCTGCGTGGGCAAGCTCCAGCAGACCCTGCGGGACAAGGAATTTGCCGGGGGCAAGTTCACCCTGACTGTGGAGCTGGTGGGCATTTTCAGCTGCACCGGCGCCACCGCCGACGAGGTCAAGCGCCAGATCCACGGGGAGGTCTACGACCAGCTTTTCCCCTTCATGCAGGCCCAGTGCAGCAGCCTGGCCGCTGCCTCCGGTATCCCCGGCCTGATGCTGCGGAAGGTGGCTATCGACCCCAACAGCATTGCGGTCAACAAGGCAGGTACCCCCGGTGGGTCCGACCGGAACCCGGACGGCGGCCCCAAGCTCACCCTGCTGTAAGAAATGACCCACCCTATCTTTGCGGACCTGTGGCAGGGAAAGGAAACCATTCAGGAGCAGCCCGCTTTGATCTGCGGGGACCACACCTGGTCCTTCCGGCAGTTTTTTGACCAGATTCTCCGGGCGGAGGCGGGCCTGCGGGCCTTGGGCGTCCGGGCCGGGGAGCTGGTGACCATCCTCTCCATGAACACCCCGGAGACCATCGCTGCCTTTTACGCTGTGGACCGGATCGGCGCCGTGGCCAACTGGGTGGATATGAAGCTCAGCCCCAAGGAGGTGGAGGGCTACCTCACCCAGGCGGACAGCCGGGTGGTGCTGGCCCTGGAGGTAGCCTTCGCCAAGGTCTACCGGAACCGGGGACAGGCCCCGGCGAGGCACTTCATCTGCCTGCCTCTGGATTCCTATCTGCCTGAAGGGCTGGGGCAGAAGCTCCGGCTGGGCAGCTGGGAGGACCACCGTGGCCCCGGCTGCCTGTCCTGGGAGGAATTTTTACAGGAGCCGGAGGGCGCGGAGCCGGACCGGCTCCGGTGGGAGGAGCCCGCGGCCATTGTCTACACCGGGGGCACCACCGGCCCGGCCAAGGGGGTCATGCTCTCCCGGCGGGCCTTCCGGGTCTCCCTGGAGCAGTACACCCAGGCGGAGACCGAGTACGGCCCCGGGGGGGCCAACCTGACCTTGCTGCCCCCCTTCGCCGCCTTCGGCCTGTGCCAGTGCATCCATGTGCCCCTGTGCCTGGGCATGGCGGTGGTTCTGGCCCCCCTCTTCCGGCCGGACCAGCTGGGAGAGCTGCTGATGCGCTACCGGCCGGAACAGGTCAGCGCCACCACCTCCTACTGGCAGCTGCTGCTGAAAAGCCCTGCTGTCCAGGAGGCCGACCTGTCCTTTTTGAAAAATCCCCGCAGCGGGGGAGACGCCATGTCCCCGGAGCTGGAGAAGCGGATCAACCGCTTTCTGGCCCAGCGGGGCTGCCCGTCTACTCTGGTGCAGGAGTACGGCATGTCTGAGGTCTGCGGGATCATCTGCGTCAGCTACGGCCCCTGGAGAAGGGAAGGGACTGTAGGTCATCCCGTGCCCGGATGCCGGATTGTGGCGGCGGACCCGGAGGGCAGACAGCTGCCCCCGGGAGAGCAGGGGGAGCTGCTCATCCATAGCGGCACCGTCATGAACGGCTACTACGGCCATCCCGAGGCCGACGGCCAGGTGCTCCGTCCCGGACCTGACGGGCAGCTGTGGATCTGGACCAAGGACCTGGGGTATGTGGAGCCCGACGGCAGCGTGGTGGTCACCGGGCGGATCAAGCGGATGATCTCCCGGAACGGCTTTAAAATTTTCCCCTCGGTGATTGAAAACTGCCTGCTTCAAAGCCCCCTGGTGGAGGCCTGCGCCGTGGTGGCCTGCCAGAGCCCCGGGGGAGAAACCCTGCCAGTGGCCCACGTGGTGCTGAGCGGGGAGACCACCCCGGAGGAGGCGGAGCCTGTCCTCCGGGCATTGTGCAAACGAGAACTGAACACCTACATGCTCCCGGCGGCCTATTTCTTCCGTCCCGCCCTGCCTCTGACCCGGCGGGCCAAGCTGGACTACCGGACCCTGGAGCAGGAGAGTCATTTGACCTGACCAACCGGCAGGGCGGCTGCGGAGAGTTTTCCGCGGTCGCCCTGTTTTTGCTGGTTATGCGGGGCTTTCCTCTTATACTGATTCTTGATTAAAAAACTAAGTCAAGAATCCCGTGTGCTGCGCACACTCGCATCGTGCTCACGCACGCTGCGCCGTCTCATGCAGTTCTTGACGCGCTTTGCGCTATAAAAAGCTTGGAAAGCTTTTTATCAAGAACTAGTACAAAATCTGGGCGTCCCCCTCCGGCAGCTCCTGGTCGGTGAGCTCCAGGGGCGGGGCCTGGCCCTTTTTTGCCTCCTCCTCGCAGAAGGCCCGCTGGGTGGCCAGAAAGCCCAACGTGGTGCCCAGCTGGGTGAGCAGGGAGGCGGCCTGGGCCAGCTGGTCTGTGGTCAGGCGGGCGGAGATGGCATTGGACAGAAGGGTGATGAGAGTGTTTTGCTGGCAGGGGTCCATGGTCATCACCTCAACCTAGCATATGCCGGCGGTGTTCGGCAGGTTCTCTCCCAAACCGCCGGGTTCCGCTGGGGTTTCCCGCCCTTCTCCCGCATATGGTAGCAGGAGAAGAATAAGGAGGGATGCCATATGATTTATGTGGTACAGCAAGGCGACACCCTGGCCGGGATCGCCCAGGAATTCGGGGTGTCCGTGGCCCGGCTGCGCAGCGACAACGGCCTGGTCACCCAGCAGCCTCTGGTGCCGGGGCAGGCCCTGGTGATCCTGATCCCGGCGGAAACCTATGAGGTCCAGCCGGGCGATGACCTGTTCCAGATTGCCGGGACGGTAGGGGTGGATGTGCTCACCCTGCTCCAGTATAACCCCGTGCTGGCCCAGGGCCAGCCCATCCAGCCCGGCCAGCTGCTCACCATCCGGCTGAAGGGGGAGGCCCCCAGCCTGGGCCCCTTTGTGATCGGCGGCTACGCCTACCCTCACATCCGCCAGAGCGTTCTGCGCCAGGCCATGCCCTTTCTCACCCGGCTGGCGATTTTCTCCTACGGCTTCCGGGAGGACGGCACCCTGGTGCCTCCTCAGGACGAGGAGCTGCTGGGGGAAGCCCGCCTGTTTGGAGCCGCCCCGGTGCTGGTGCTCACCTCCATTGACGACAGCGGGAATTTTTCCACCGAGCGGGCCTCCCGGCTCTTTCAGGACCAGGCTTTGCAGGATCAGGTCCTGGACCGGCTGATCGGCGTAATGGAGGAGAAGGGATACCAGGGACTGGAGTCGGACTTTGAGTACATCCAGGCGGAGGACGCGGACGCCTACTTTGCCTTTCTGGGCAACGCCCGGGACCGGCTCCATGCCCGGGGGATGTTCCTCCAGGCTGACCTGGCCCCCAAGACCTTTGCCCGGCAGCCGGGGCTTTTGTATGAGGCCCACGACTACCCCATCATCGGGGACATTGCCGACTGGGTGCTTCTCATGACCTACGAGTGGGGCTATGCCTATGGCCCGCCCATGGCGGTGGCCCCTCTGCCCCAGGTGGAGCAGGTTCTCCGGTACGGGGTCAGCGAGATCCCGGCCTATAAAATCCTGATGGGGGTCCCCAACTACGGCTACGACTGGATTCTGCCCTATGACCCGGCCCGCCGGGCCACCACCCTGGGCAACCAGGAGGCGGTGCTGCTGGCAGCACAGATGAACGCGGCCATCCAGTTCGATGAAACCGCCCAGTCCCCGTTTTTTACCTACCTGTTGGAGGGACAGGAGCACATCGTCTGGTTTGAGGACGCCCGGAGCATCCAGGCCAAGTTCCGCCTGGCAGAGAACCTGGCCCTGGGGGGCGCGGCCTACTGGAATCTGCTGCGGCCCTTCCCCCAGAACTGGGCCCTTTTGAGCCAGGAGGTGGCTATCCGCCGGGAGGAACTGATATAAATATTCACTCTCTATTCATTTCATTCATTTTGCTAAAAGGTGGAAAATAACAGATTTTGCAGGAAATCATTCATAATTGGAGGGGAAATATCAGAATAACCAAAGAAAGCGGGGATAGTTTCTATGGAATATAGGGGAAATGTAAGAAGATGCGCCTTGCAATCCTGACATAAATTATGTATAATAGTAACTGTCAAGTCTGAAGACAGGTATTGTATTCGGCGACATAAAAAATCAAGGAGGATTATCCAGATGAAAAAGACTCTTGCACTGATCCTGGCTCTGGTCATGGCCCTGGGCCTGGCAGCCTGCGGCGGCGGCACCACCGACGAGGGTGGCGAGACCGGCGGCGAGACCACCGGCGTGACCAAGCTGAGCATGGCTACCGGCGGCACCTCCGGCACCTACTACGGCTTCTCCGGCGTGGTGGCTCAGGTCCTGAACGAAAAGCTGGCCGACACCCTGAACATCTCCGTGGAGTCCACCGGCGCTTCCGCAGCCAACATCGACCTGGTGGATGCCGGCGGCAACCAGCTGGCCATTGTCCAGAACGACGTTATGTACTATGCCTACTCCGGCACCGACATGTATGCTGACAAGACTCCCTATGAGAGCTATTCCGCTGTCATGTCCTGCTATCCTGAGTACGTGCAGATCATTGCCAACAAGAACATCACTTCCATTGACCAGCTGAAGGGCAAGAAGGTCAGCGTGGGTGACGCAGGCTCCGGCGTGGAGTTCAATGCCCGTCAGATCCTGGCTGCCTATGGCATCGACATTGACAGCGACATCACCAAGAACAACCAGGGCTTCGCTGACTCCGCTGACTCCCTGAAGAACGGCACCATCGACGCCGCTTTCGTGGTGGCCGGCTATCCCACCACCGCTGTTTCCGAGCTGGCTTCCACCTATGACTTTAACATTCTGCCCATCGACCAGGAGCACGCTGACGCTCTGATGTCTGACTATGGCTTCTACACCTACGGCGTCATCCCCGGCGGCACCTATGGCTGCGTGGCTGAGGACGTGCCCGCTGTGGCTGTCATGGCTACCATCATCGCCCGCAACGACGTCTCTGAGGACGTGATCTATGCTCTGGTGAAGGGCATCTTCGACAACCAGGAAGAGATCGGCGCCGCCCATGCAAAGGGCCTGGAGCTGAGCCTGGAGACTGCCGTTTCCGGCATTGATATCCCCTTCCATCCCGGTGCAGTGAAGTACTTCACCGAGGTCGGTGCAATGACCGCGGAGTAATCCGTGAACGGGATCCGTAAGTTAACTACGGTCGCGGCCGCCGTAATGATTTTCATTACAGCGGCCGCTTTCCTTCCCGGGTGTTCCTCCGGGGAGACAAGCCTGGTCCTTTCCAACCCGGACAGCGGCCAGGTCTACGCCACATACTCTGTGGAAGATGGTGATACCTTCGCGGTGGAGTTTATCCACTCGGTGAACAAAAGCCCGGTTCGGGATGTCTATGAAATCCGGGCGGGAGAGATCTGGAACACCCAGTGCATCTACTACGGCTTCGGCGCCGGGGTAGAGGAGGAGCTGGGGGAGGGGGAGACCCTTTCCTACGGCGAGAACGGGGAGATGATCATCTCTGACATCGAGAAGCGGATGGATTCCATGGTTCTTGTGGTAGGCACCATTTCCGACCATACCCTGTATCTGGGGGACGAGACCATCAGCCTGCGGGACCTGTGCGGCCGCAGCAGCAAGGTGCTCTTCACCTGCCAGCAGGGATGAGTCCTATTGAGAAAAAGAGAAAAGGAGGTTGGTAACGTGCCGCTGTTTGGGAAAAAATCCGCAAAAGAAAAAGACCCAGTGACTGAGTTTGAGTACACCAACATTGCGGCAGAAGAAGAAGCCACCACCGAAGCCGATGTTCAGGCTGTTATGGAAAAGTACGACCGGGAGTCCAACGTCCGAATCTGGGACGGCATTCCCAAGGTGGTCGTGCGCTACATGCTGGTGGCCTTTGCTGTCTATAGTATTCTTCTGAATTTCGGGTTGGATTGGGAGACCAGAATTGAACGGGCATCCTTCGTGGGCATTCTGGTGTTCCTGACCTTCATTGTGTTCCCTTCCCGGAAGGGAGCCCACAAAAAGCTCAACTACATCCCCTGGTATGACGTGATCCTGGCCGTTCTGGGCGGCGGGAGCTATTTCTACTTCGTCTTTAATCTGGACAAGATCATCGCCAACACCATCCGCCTGGAGCCCATTGACCTGGTTATCGGCATCATCGGCGTGGTGGTCACTCTGGAAGCCTGCCGGCGGGCCGTGGGCATTCCCATCGTCATCGTCTCCGCCGCCTTCATCGTCTATATGGTGGCCTTTGCGGGCAAGCCTCTAGCCATCAATATCTACAACCTGTTCTACACCACCGAAGGCGTCATCGGCACCCCCATCCGTGCCTGCTCCACCTTCATCGTCCTCTTTGTTATATTCGGCGCCTTCCTGGAGCGGACAGGCATTTCCCAGTTCTTCATTGAGCTGGCAAACTCCATCGCCGGCAGCTCCAGCGGCGGCCCCGCCAAGGTGGCCGTGATCTCCTCCGCTCTGTGCGGCATGGTCTCCGGCTCCTCCGTGGGCAACACCGTTACCACCGGCTCCGTCACCATCCCCATGATGAAGAAAAACGGCTACCGGCCGGAATTTGCCGGCGCGGTTGAGGCCGCCTCCTCCACCGGCGGCCAGATCATGCCCCCCATTATGGGCGCGGCGGCCTTCCTGATGGTGGAGTACACGGGCTACCAATACAGCTTCATTGCTGCCCGGGCCATTCTGCCCGCCGCCCTGTACTTTGCCGGCATTTTCATCGCCGTTCACCTGGAAGCCAAGCGTATGGGCCTGAAGGGCATCTCCCGGGAGAACCTGCCCAAGTTCGGCAAGCTCTTCCTCCACAAAGGCTATCTGCTCCTGCCCCTGGTGCTGCTGGTCATCATGATGATGAAGACCACCATGAGCCTGGCAGCCATCGTGGCCACCGGCGCGGCCATCGTTGTGAGCATGTTCAATAAGGACACCCGCATCAACATCCACCGGTTCTTTGACGCCTTGGAAAACGGCGCCCGCTCCACCCTCACCGTGGGCATCGCCTGCGCCGTGGCCGGCACCATCGCCTGCGTCATCACCACCACCGGTATCGGCGCCAAGCTGATCTCCGCCATCGTGAACCTGTCCGGCGGTCATATGTTCATCGCCATGTTCCTCACCATGATCACCTGTATCGTGCTGGGCATGGGCGTGCCTACCACCGCCAACTACGTCATCATGGCCACCACCTGCGCCCCCATCCTTATCAAGATGGGCATGGCGCCTCTGGCAGCCCATATGTTCGTGTTCTATTTCGGCATCGTGGCCGACATCACGCCCCCCGTGGCCCTGGCCGCCTACGCAGGCAGCGCCATCGCCAAGTCCAAGCCAATGAAGACGGCAATCACAGCCACCACACTGGCCATCGCGGCCTTTATCGTGCCATACTGCTTCGGCATGAACTCGGCCCTGCTCTTTGTGGACTGCACCGTCCTCCAGGCCATTCAGGCCACCCTCAGCGCCTTCGTGGGCGTCTTTGGCGTGGCGGCCGGCCTGCGCGGCTATATCTTCTCCAACCTGAGGATATGGCAGCGGCTGGTCATCATCGTGGGCGGTCTTACCCTGGTCTATCCGGGAACCCTCACGGACCTGATCGGCGTGGTTCTGGTGGTCCTCATCTGCCTGCTCAGCAAAGCTGGCAGGAAGAAGGACGTGCCCGCCGAGGCATAACTTCCCATCGCAAAAAACGTGCGTTTTCAGAGGTCCTGAAAACGCACGTTTTTTTGCGCCTGTCAGGGCCTGTCCCAAAAAGTCGAA
>JAEDJB010000214.1 GCA_016296565.1 Oscillospiraceae bacterium | reverse complement strand
ATGCTGCGGGTGGTGGACGAATACTGGATGGACAACATCGACGCCATGGACGATCTGAAGCAGGGCATCGGTCTGCGGGCCTATGGCCAGCACGATCCCGTGATCGCCTACAAGGAAGAGGGCTACGAGATGTTCCAGGCCATGATCCAGGCCATCCGGGAGGAGACCATCCGCCGGCTGTTCCTGGTGCAGGTCCGACCCCAGCAGGAGATCCGCCGGGAGAAGGTTGCCAAGGAAACCGGCACCACCGCCGCCGGCCAGAGCCAGGTAAAGCAGGCCCCCGTGCGCAACGCCGCCAAGAAGGTGGGCCCCAACGACCCCTGCCCCTGCGGCAGCGGCAAGAAGTACAAAAAGTGCTGCATGCAGAAGGATAAAGCCGAAGGCCTGGAGCACTGATTCCCCCATTGTTTTGGAGACAAAAAATGATTAAGACCCAAAAAAACGGTCAGCTGGAATATCTGACCGCTGAAGGAATTGCCGCCCCCCATTGCTTCACCACCCGGCTGGGCGGCGTGAGCCAGGGGCATCTGCAGTCCCTGAACATCGGCACCAGCCGGGGCGATGACCCGGAAAACGTGCTGGAAAACTATCGCCGCCTGGGAAGCAGCCTGGGCTTTGACATTCACAACCTGGTGCTGTCCCGGCAGACCCATTCGGACATCGTCCATGTGGTGACAGAAAAAGACCGGGGGGCCGGGCTCTTTGCCCCTCCCCTGCCCGAATGCGATGCCCTGATCACCAATACCCCCGGCATCGCCCTGGTGGTGTTCACCGCGGACTGCACCCCCATCCTGTTCTGGGACAGCGAAACCCACGCCGTAGGCGCCGCCCACGCCGGCTGGCGGGGAACCGCCTCCGGCATCGCTGCCAGAGTGGTGGAGGCCATGGGACGGGAATACGGCTCCAAGCCGGAAAACATCCGGGCCGCCATCGGTCCCAACATTGGTTATTGCCATTTTGAGACGGACGAGGATGTGCCCCAGGCCATCCGGGCCGCCTTTGGGCCGGAAGCAGAGGAATGGATCACTTCCAATGGGGAAAAATACTTCCTGGACCTGAAAGCCATCAACCGTCTTGTTCTGAACCGGGCCGGGGTAGAAACCGTGGAAATGAGCGACGCGTGCACCGTCTGCCAGTGTGACCGCTTCTGGTCCCATCGGGTGACGAAGGGGCTGCGGGGTTCCCAGGGAGCCATCATCGTTTGCCGGGAGGATTGACCCATGAAAAAAATGCTTTCTCTCGTACTGGCCCTGGTGCTGCTGATGGGCCTGCTGCCGGGATGCAGCGACAACGGTTCAAAAGGCGAGTACATCCCTACCGGCGACGCGCTGCTGATGGAGGGCGAGGAGCCGGAGGATCTGTCACTGCAGGATGAAGAACTCCAGTCTCTGACCCTGACCTATTTCCCCGACCGCTCCATGAACCCCCTGATCGGCGTGAACATCACCAACCGGGTACTGTTCTCCCTGATCTACCAGGGACTGTTCAGCGTGGACCGGAATAACAATCCCGTACCCATTCTGTGCTCGTATTACCAGGCCACCGCCGACAACCGGAACTACACCATCTACATTGAGGAAGGCGCCCGGTTCTCCGATGGCTCCCCGCTGACCACCGCGGACGTGCTGGCCACCTATGAGGCCGCCAAAAACAGCGATTTCTACGGCGGTCGGTTTACCTACATCGACTCCGTGGTCCAGGGTGAAAACAATTCCGTTGTCTTCCACCTGACCACCGCCTACGAAAACCTGCCCCTGCTGCTGGACATCCCCATTGTGAAGGTTGGGCACACCGAGGATGAATTTCCCATTGGCTCCGGCCCCTACTGCTTCCAGCGCGTCAGCTCCGGAGCCCAGATGAAAAAGGTGCAGGACTGGTGGTGCAAAGACCGGGTCAAGCTTCCCACAAACGCGGAAACCATCCCTCTGAACGAAGCCACCTCCCAGTCTCAGGTGCGGGACGAATTTGAATTTGGCGATCTGGACCTGGCCATTTCCAACCCCATGTCCGACTCCTACGCCGAATACCGCTGTGACTACGAGCTGTGGGAAGTGGAAAACGGCATCTTCCTGTATGTGGGCTGCAATGTGCTGTGGAGTGAGTTTTTCAAGGACGGGCGCAACGAAGAGCTGCGCAAAACGCTGACTTACGCCATCGACCGGCAAACCATCATCGACTCCTATTACCGGGGCCGGGCCCACGCCAGCACCCTGCCCACCTCCCCCGGCTCTCCCTACTACAGTGAGAGTCTGGCTTCCCGGTATG
>JAEDJB010000055.1 GCA_016296565.1 Oscillospiraceae bacterium | reverse complement strand
GCCCCCTAACAAAACAACATAACAAAACCCAGGGAACAAAACCGTGCTCCTCCTGGGCGCGCGGGAGATTGGGCCTGCCGGCGGGGAGCACAGAGCAGCCGGGTACTTTGCAGCCCCAAAGGCTCCCCTGGAGAGGGGTCGAACTGTCCGGGGGACAGTTCGATAAAATCCATTGACCATTCCAAGAGCTGTCGCCGGAGGCGACTGAGGGGTGCTGCCCTGGGAATTTCCCCTCGGGAGCGCTGACGGGGTAGCGCGGCGGATTAACCTCCCTGGTCCTGTCGTACCGCTCCCGATTGCGCCTCCCAGGCGACACCTCTCCACCGCTTCGCGGTCCCCCTCCCCTTCAAAGGGGAGGCTTTTGGGGTGGGTTGAGGGACAGGAAGAGGCCGGTCCAGGAGCGGACCGCCCTCATAAGGGCGGGGGTGTTGGATACGGGTGACAGGCCAAATCAGGGACAACGCGAAGGTCACAGAAGAAAGATTTGGCGGTGCTGCGTTGACCACCCAAAATAGAGCGAGCGGGAGCGAGCGGAAAATAAATTCTCCTGGGTCCAGGGCCAGCAGGCCCTGGTGTTCTTTCTCCCCTTTCTCACATGAGAAAGGGGGCCGCCGGAGGCATCCTCGATGAGCAGCGCTTATCAGCCTCTTTTAACTTGGCTGAGTAATGCTCACCGTCCTCCGGGACAAAAAAAGTCACGCAAAGAACCTTTGCGCGACTTTTTTCTCTCAAAACAGGGACATTTGGCTGGTTTCCGGCATAGAGCCCAGGGCCCCGGCGGCCCGAAGCTGCTCCACGTGGGTCTTGGACACCTTGGGGCAGGCGGCCAGCAGCTCTTCCTGGGAAATAAAGTGCCGGCCCGCCCGGTTCTCAACGATAGAGACAGCCGCCGTCTCCCCCAGGCCGGGGATGGCGGTGAAGGGGGGCAGCAGGGAGTTCTTCTCCGGGTCCATGATGAACTTGGTGGCGTCGGACCGGTACAGGTCGATGGGCTCGAAGGTGAAGCCCCGCAGGTAGAACTCGTAGCACACCTCCAGGGTGACCATCATGTCCTCCTCCACGGCGGCGGCGTCCTTCTCCTTGGCGGCGATCTCCCGCATCTTCTGCTGGCAGACCTCCATCCCCCGGCACATGCAGGTGGCGTCCAGGGCCTTGGCCCGGATGGAGAAGTAGGCGGCGTAGAAGGCCAGGGGCCGGTGGACCTTGAACCAGGCAATGCGGAAGGCCATCATCACGTAGGCCACCGCGTGGGCCTTGGGGAAGAGGTAGCCGATTTTGGCCAGGGACTCGATGTACCAGTCGGGGACGTTGTGCTCCCGCATGGCCTCCTCCCAGCCGGGCTGGAAGCCCCCCTTCTTCACCTTGCCCTTCCGGACCGCCTCCATGATGTCGAAGGCCATCTTGGGCTCCACCCCCATCTCCATGAGGTAGAGCATGATGTCGTCCCGGCAGCCCACGGTGGAGTCAACGTCGGCGGTGCCGGAGAGGATCAGCTCCCGGGCGTTGCCCAACCACACGTCGGTGCCGTGGGAGAAGCCCGACAGACGAACCAGGGTGTTGAACTTTTCCGGCTGGGTGTCCATGAGCATCTGCCGGGTGAACTTGGTGTTGAACTCCGGCACCGCCACGGCCCCGGTGGGGCCCAGGACGGGGTCGTCTTCATACCCCAGGGGGGCGGAGTTGGTGAAAATCTTCATGGTGTCCGGGTCGTCCAGGGGGATGGTCTTGGCGTCCACCCCGGTGAGGTCCTCCATCATGCGGATCATGGTGGGGTCATCGTGGCCCAGCATGTCCAGCTTCAGCAGGTTGTCCTCCATCTTGTGGTAGTCGAAGTGGGTGGTGATGATATCCGTGCCCGTGTCGTCCGCCGGGTGCTGGACGGGGCAGAAATCATAAATCTCCTTGTCCTGGGGAATGACCACCATGCCCCCGGGGTGCTGGCCGGTGGTGCGGCGGACCCCCGTGCAGCCCAGAGCCAGGCGGTTTTCCTCCGCCTTGGTCACCTGTAAGCCCCGGGCGGCCAGGTACTTTTTCACATAGCCGTAGGCGGTCTTTTCCGCAACGGTCCCGATGGTGCCCGCCCGGAACACGTGGTTTTCCCCAAAGAGCTCGAAGGTGTATTTATGGGCGTTGGCCTGGTATTCCCCGGAGAAGTTCAGGTCAATGTCGGGGACCTTCTTGCCCCCGTAGCCCAGGAAGGTCTCGAAGGGAATGTCGAAGCCGTCCTTCACATACTTGGTGCCG
Source organism: Oscillospiraceae bacterium (assembly GCA_016296565.1). Taxonomy (GTDB): domain Bacteria; phylum Bacillota; class Clostridia; order Oscillospirales; family Oscillospiraceae; genus Evtepia. The sequence continues at coordinate 9,517 of JAEDJB010000055.1, read as the reverse complement.
CAGACGGGGCAGACCCCGTCGGGCATGTCCGCGCCGCAGCCGTACCCCTCCCCGGCGGCAAAGTCCGAGTGCTTGCAGTTGGGGCAGCGGTAGTGAGGGGGCAGGGAGTTGACCTCAGTGATGCCCGAGAGGAAGGCCACGATGGAGGAACCCACAGACCCCCGGGAGCCCACCAGGTAGCCGTGCTCCAGGGAGTTCTGCACCAGCTTCTGGGCGGACATGTAGATCACGTCGTACTTCCGCTCGATGATGCCGGGCAGCTCCAGCTGGATGCGGTCCTTGACGATCTGGGGCGGGTCCTCCCCGTAAAGCTCGTGGGCCTTGTCCCACACCAGGTTATAAAGCTCCTTGTCGGAGTTTTCCAGCTTGGGGGCAAAGAGGCCGTCGGGCAGGGGCTTAACCTTGTCGCACCAGGAGGCCACCAGCTGGGTGTTGGTGACCACCACCTCGTAGGCCTTCTCTTTTCCCAGGTACTGGAACTCCTCCAGCATCTCTTCCGTGGTGCGGAAGTACAGGGGGTTGGGGGCGTCGGCGTCGTCAAAGCCCTTGGTGTCCAAAAGGACGTGGCGGTAGGCCTCGTCCTCGGGGTCTAAAAAGTGCACGTCCCCGGTGGCGCAGACGGGCTTGCCCAGTTCTTCCCCCAAGCGGACCACCGTCCGGTTCCACTCCTTGATCTGCTCCCAGTCCCGGGCGATGGTCTTGCCGTTTTTGTCCGGCCGGACCATGAAGCCGTTGTTGGACAGGGGCTGGATCTCCAGAAAGTCGTACCAGGAGGCGATGCGGCACAGCTCCTCCCAGTCCTTCCCCCGGATGATGGCCTGGTAGAGCTCCCCCGCCTCGCAGGCGGAACCGAGAATCAGGCCCTCCCGGTTGGCGTTGATCTGGCTTTTGGGCATGATGGGAAAGCGCTTGAAGAAGTCCAGGTGGGCCAGGGAGATGAGCTTGTACAGGTTCCGCAGGCCGGTCTGGTTCTGAGCCAGGACGATGAGATGCTTGGGCATCCGCTTGGCCTTGCCCAGGGAGCTGGTCTTGGCCAAAGCCCCGTTCACCTGCTGGAGCTTGTCCGCCCCCCGGTCCCGGAGCATCTGGATGAAGGGCACCAGCATGTAGCCCACCATGGCCGCGTCATCAGAGGCCCGGTGGTGGTTGAAGTCGGGCAGGTTCAGGTGGCGGCAGACGATGTCCAGCTTGTACTTGCCCAGCTCGGGCAGCAGGTTCTGGGCCAGGGGCAGGGTGTCCAGATAGGTGGGGGTGAAGGGGATGTTATACCGCTTGCACCCCTCCCGGATAAAGCCCACGTCGAACTCCGCGTTGTGGGCCGCCAGGGGGCGGCCGGCGGCAAAGTCCAGAAAGGCCCGGATGGCCTCCTCCTGGGTGGGCGCGCCAATCAGCATATCGTCGGTGATGCCGGTGAGCTGGATGATCCGGGGGTCCAGGGGGCGCTGGGGGTCGGCAAAGGTCTGAAAGCGCTCCTTCACTTCCCCCTTTTCCAGGATCACCGCGCCGATCTCCGTGATCCGGTCCTCAGTGCGGCTGAGGCCGGTGGTCTCCAGGTCAAAGCAGACGATGGGGCCGTCCAGGTCCTGGTCCAGGGGACCCCGGACGGTGAGCTTTTCGTCCACGTCGTTGATGTAGTAGGCCTCGGTGCCCAGCAGGGCCTTGATCTTGTCCCCGGCGGCGTTCCAGGCGTCGGGGAAGGACTGGGCCACCCCGTGGTCCGTGATGGCGATGGCCGGGTGGCCCCAGGAGATGGCCCGCTTCACCACGTCCTTGGTTTCGGTGAGGGCGTCCATCAGGGACATGCGGGTGTGCAGGTGCAGCTCCACCCGCTTTTCCGGGGCGTTGTCCTTCTTCACAAACTTCTCCGCCGTCTCGATGATAAGGGGCTCCAGGACCATGTCGTTGTCGAAGCGATTCAGGTTCAGGCGGCCGGAGATCTTCAGGTGCATCCCCTTCTTCACCCCGTCCACAATGGGCTGGCCCTCCTCCCCGGGCATGAACTTGCTCACCCGGATGGAGGAGGTGTAGTCGGTGATGTCGAAGCTGATGACCCAGGCGTTGCGCTTTTTCAGCTCCCGGTGCTCCACGGCGAACACGTCGCCCTGGACGGTGACCACCCCCATGTCCAGCTCCAGGGTGTTCATGGGGATGGGCTTTTTCTTGATCTGCCGGGTGCCGAAGATCCGCTTGGAGGAAAAGCCCCGCTCCGCCTCATGGGCGGTCATGGCCTCCTGCATGGCCTTCCGGCGGAGGGCCTCCGTCTGCTGGAACAGGCGCTCCTGTTCCGACAGGGGCGGTTCCTCCGGGGCGGGGGGCTCCGGCTCGGGAGGCGCGTCCTCGGGGAAGGGGACCTCCTCCTGGCAGCAGGCGGGAGGCTCGGGAGCCAGAGGGCGCAGGGTGACCCGGGTCAGCTGGTAGAGCTGGGCCAGGTCTGCTTCCACCCGCTTCAAAAGTGCCCCGTCGGGGAGGACGGGACACAGCAGGTCGGCTTCTATGGTGCGGGCGGCGCTGTCCAGCACCGCCCCGGCCACCAGCCAGGATTCCAGAATCCCGTAGAGGTCCGGGTCCGGCTGGTAGGGAGAAAACAGTTCAAAAAAAGGCAGGTTTTTCTCTGGCATGGGGGGTTCCTTTCCAAGAAGTATATCGCAGAGGGTTATTCAGAACCCTTGCCTCCCCCTCTGGGGGAGGTGGATTCGCCCAAAGGGCGAAGACGGAGAGGGCAAATTTGTGAAGGGTATGAACCACGAAACGCAGTTTCGCCCCGGCAGTGATTTGCCCTCTCAGTCAGCCTTCGGCTGCCAGCTCCCCCAGAGGGGGAGCCAAGTGTGATCTTACGGAATCTCGTCGATGAGGGCCATGAGCTCGTCCAGGAGGGCCTCCTGGGGGACCTTCTTCACCACCTGACCCTGGCGGAACAGGATGCCGAAGCCGCTGCCACCGGCGATGCCCACGTCGGCGGCGGAGGCCTCCCCGGGTCCGTTGACCACGCACCCCATCACCGCCACGGTGATGGGCTTCTTCACGTCTTTCAGGCGCTCCTCCACTGCCTTAGCCAGGGGAATCAGGTCGATTTTGGTCCGGCCGCAGGTGGGGCAGGCGATGAGGTCCGGGCCGTCCTTCCGCAGGCCCACGGCCTTGAGGATGTCCTTGGCGGCGGTGATCTCCTCCACCGGGTCGGCGGTGAGGGTCACCCGCAGGGTGTCCCCGATCCCTAAGGCCAGCAGGCCCCCGATGCCGGCGGCGGACTTGAGGGTGCCCATCCGGGTGGTGCCCGCCTCCGTCACCCCCAGGTGGAGGGGGTAGTCCGACTGCTGGCTCATAAGCTGATAGGCCTGCATGGTGATGGGCACGCTGGAGGACTTTAAGGACACGCAGATGTCGTCAAAGTCGTACCGGTTTAAGAGGGCGATATGCCCGAAAGCAGAGTCCACCAGGGCCTGGGGGGTGACGCCCCCGTACTTTTCCAGCAGGGTCTTTTCCAGGGAGCCCCCGTTGACCCCGATGCGGATGGGGATGTTCTTCCGGGCGCAGGCGTGGGCCACGGCCTTCACCCGCTCCGCGTCCCCGATGTTGCCGGGGTTGATGCGCACCTTGTCCGCCCCGGCCTCGATGCACTCCAGGGCCAGCTTGTAGTTAAAGTGAATGTCCACCACCAGGGGCAGGTCGATCTGCTCCTTGATGGCCCCCACCGCCTTGGCGGCGGCCATGTTGGGCACCGCCACCCGGACGATCTGGCACCCGGCGGCGGACAGACGGCGGATCTGCTGCACCGTGGCCTCCACGTCCTGGGTGGGGGTGTTGGTCATGGACTGAATGGGCACCGGCGCGCCGCCGCCGATGGGCACGCCTCCCACGAGAATTTGTTTCGTCATCGTCAGTTCACCAGCTTTAAAATGTCGCTGAGGGTAATGACCGCCATCAGCATCAGCAGCAGGACAAAGCCCCCCGCGTGTAAATAGGCCTCGTACTTGGGGTCCAGGGTCCGGCGGGTGAGGAGGTGGTACCCCTCCGTCACCAGCAGGAAGAAGATCCGGCCCCCGTCCAGGGCGGGGATGGGCAGCATGTTCATAATGGCCAGGTTGATGGCGATGAGGCCGATCACATAGCACACGTTCTGCAGGCCCGCGGCCACGCTGCCTCCCTGGCTGCCGGCTTCTCCCAGGTAGGACACGATGCCCACCGGGCCGGACATGTCGCTGAGGCCCACCTGGCCGGTGACCAGCATCCCCAGGCTCTGCCACACCGCCCGGGCAAAGTAGAGGCAGGTGTTCCAGCTCTGGCGCAGGACCCCGGGGAAGGTGGCGGTTTCTTTATCAAAATACAGACCGTACATGGTCACCGTCTCGCCGTTTACCGTGTACGCCTGCTGGTTCAGGGGCAGGTCGTTCAGGGTAATCTTCTCCCCGTTTCGCTCCACCACCAGGTCCTTGGGGCCTTCCCCGGCGGCGGAGAGATAGGTGGACACGTCGGAATAGACCCGGACGGTTTTGCCGTTGATTTCTAAGATCCGGTCCCCGGGCATGAGGCCGGTCTCCCCGGCGCAGGGGAAGCCCTCCATAAAGTCCCGGACCACGGGCACGGCGTAGCTGCCGGCGGCGGTGAAGAGGAGTACCACCAGGAGAAAGCCCGCCACCAGGTTCATGGCTGACCCGGCGGCCAGGATGATCAGCCGCTTCCAGGGGGCTTTCCGGGAGAAGGCCCGGGGATTGTCGCTCTCCCCGTCCTCCCCTTCCATGGCGCAGTAGCCCCCCACGGGCAGAATGCGCAGGGCGTACAGGGTCTCCCCCCGCTGCCTGGAAAACAGGGCGGGACCCATGCCGATGGCAAACTCGTTGACCTGCACGTCCAGGGCCTTGGCGGCGAAAAAGTGCCCCGCCTCGTGGACGGCAATGAGCAGGCCGAAGAGGAGAATGCCGAAGATAATATAGAGCAAATTGGTCACCTCGCGTGGGTTAATGGATGGCGCGCACGATGGCCTCCCCTTTAGAGGGGAGGGGGACCGCAGAGCGGTGGAGAGGTGTTGCCTGGGAGGAAAGATCGGGAGCGGTACGACGGGACCAGGTCGGATTTTGCCCGCCGCTCTGCCTTGTCAGCGCGCCCGAGGGGATAATCCCAGGGCAGCACCCCTCAGTCCCTCCGGGACAGCTCCCCTCTCCAGGGGAGCCTTTGATTAACGGCCTGCGCAGAAGTCCTCTGCCGCTTCCCGGGCCAGCTTGTCGGCCCGGCGGATGGCGTCCAAAGTATCCGCTTCCTCCCGGGGAACCACGTCCAGGGCGTGTTCCACCGCCCGGGCGATGTCCAGGAAGCCGATCTTCTCCTCCAGGAATCTGGAGACGGCCACCTCGTTGGCCCCGTTCAGGATGGTGGGGGCGGTGCCCCCCTCCTTGGCCGCCTGGATGGCCAGGGCCAGACACCGGAAGGTGTCCAGGTCGGGCTGGGCAAAGGACAGGCTCCCGCAGGAGAACAGGTCCAGCTCCCGGGCAGGACCGGGGACCCGGTCTGGCCAGAACAGGGCGTACTGGATGGGCAGGCGCATGTCCGGCGCACCCAGCTGGGCAATGACGCTATGGTCACAGTATTCCACCGCCGAGTGCAATATGCTCTCCCGGTGGATGAGAATCTGGATCTGCTCCGGGGGCACGGAGAAAAGGGACATGGCCTCCAGCAGCTCCAGCCCCTTGTTCATGAGGGTGGCCGAGTCGATGGTCACCTTGGCCCCCATGGACCAGTTGGGGTGCTTTAAGGCCCTGGCGGGGGTGACGGAGGCCAGCTCCCGCCGGCTTTTTCCGAAGAAGGGACCCCCGGAGGCGGTGAGGAGGATGCGCTTGACCTCCCTCCCGTGGCTGCCTTGCAGGCACTGGAAGATGGCCGAGTGCTCCGAGTCCACGGGGACGATCTCCGCCCCCTTCTCCCTGGCCCGGGCCATCACCAGAGGGCCGGCGCACACCAGGGTCTCCTTGTTGGCCAGGGCCACCCGCTTGCCCGCGTCAATGGCGGCAAGGGTAGGCTCCAGCCCGGCGATGCCCACCAGGGCGGTGACCACGGTGTCCGCCTGGGGCAGGCTGGCCGCGGCCTTCACCCCCTCCTCCCCGGCCAGGACCCGGATGTCCGTGTCCGCCAGGCGCTGCTTCAAAGCAGAGGCGGCGGCAGAGTCCGCCGCCGCCACCAGGTGGGGATGAAAAATTCGGGCCTGCTGCTCCAGCAGGTCCACGTTTTTATGGGCTGCCAGGGCAGCCACAGGGACCCCACAGGTCTCGGCCACGTCCAGGGTCTGGGTGCCGATGGAGCCTGTGGAGCCCAAAATAGAAATCGCTCGCTGTTTCATATGCTCTGCCTCGTTACGCGCTGAATGCCGGGAGCCAATGGATGAGCAGCTCGATGAGGGGCGCGCAGAAAATCACGCTGTCGAACCGGTCCAGCACGCCGCCGTGGCCGGGGAGCACATGGCCGAAGTCCTTGATCTTCCGGGTGCGCTTGATGTAGGAGAAAGCCAGGTCCCCCACCTCGGAGATCACGCCCCCCAGGATGCCGTAAACCGCCAGGAAGTAGTAGTTCACGTCCACCTTGGCGATGAAGTGGAAGGCGATGCCGTAGACAATGCACAGCACCACCGCGCCCACCAGGCCGCCGATGGCCCCCTCCACCGTCTTCTTGGGAGACAGGTTGGGGGTGAGCTTGTGTTTGCCCAGGAACATGCCTGTAATCATGGCCGCCGCGTCCGCCACGAAGGGCAGGGCGATGGGCAGGAGGATGTAGCTCAGCCGCATCTGGTCCTCCATCATGCCGATGCGGACCACGGAGGACAGGCAGTAGGAGATCACAAAGGCAAAGAAAAAGCCCGCGCCCACCCGGTCGATCTTCACCCGGAAGCCGCTGGCAAAGGCCTCGGCAAAGACCAGAATCAGATAGACCAGCAGAGCCGCCATGGCGGCGTACCGGCTCTCCCCGGCATACACCCAGAAGGGGATGGCGATGGCCAGGATGGCGGTGTACAGGGCGATGCGGGGGTGGTTCATGCCGATGGCGTGAAGGGCCTCATAGGTACCCACCGCCGCCAGCACCGCGATGAGGGTGGGGGTGAAGGGCTTGGGCAGCAGGAACAGCACCACCAGGATCAGCGGCACCCCGACGCATGCCACGAGGATACGTTTTTTCATAGGAAGGACCTTCCTTTCTCCGTTGTTTCCGGACCTCAAATGCCGCCAAAGCGACGCTGGCGGCGCTGAAAGTCCGCGATGGCCTGGTTCAGAACCCGGGGGCTGAAGTCCGGCCAGAGCACGTCGGTGAAGTAGAACTCCGCGTAGGCCGACTGCCAGGGCAGGAAATTGGACAGCCGCAGCTCTCCGCTGGGGCGGATCACCAGGTCCGGGTCCGGCACCCCCCGGCTGTCCAGATACCGGGAGAAGTCCGCCTCCGTCAGGTCCTCCGCCCGGACGCGGCCCTCGGCCACGTCCTTTGCCCAGGCCCTGGCCGCCCGGATGATCTCATCCCGGCCGCCGTAGTTTAAGCAGACGTTGATCTGATACTTGGCGTCCACATGGCTGCCTGTCTCCAGGGTCTCCAGGCACAGGTCCCGGAGCTCCGGGGGCAGGGCGGTGATGTCCCCCAGAAAGCGGATGCGGAAGCCGTCCTTCTCCATTTTCGCCAGAGCCTCCAGCAGATACTTGCGCAGCAGGTCCATAATGGCGGAAACCTCCTCCGCGGGACGCTTCCAGTTTTCCGTGGAGAAGGCGTAGACGGTGAGATAGGGAATGCCCAGGTCCCGGCAGTGGTAGGCGATGGTGCGGAAGGTCTCCGCCCCGGCGGCGTGACCGGCGGTGCGGGGCAGGCCCCGCTTCTTGGCCCAGCGGCCGTTGCCGTCCATGATGATGCCGATATGCTTGGGCAGGCGGGAGAGGTCCAGCTCTGCCTCCCCCGCCTGGTTGGGACTGACTTGTTTTCGATTCCAGAATGCCATGGGCGGACCTTACACCATCATGAGCTCGGCTTCCTTCTTGGCGGTGAGCTCTTCGATCTCCTTGATGCGCTTGTCGGTCAGCTTCTGCATCTCCTTCTCATATTCCTTCAGGTCGTCCTCGGTGATCTCGGACTTCTTCTCCAGGGCCTTGAACTTTTCCATGGCGTCCCGGCGGATGTTCCGGATGGCAACCTTACCGTTCTCCCCGTACTTCTTCACCTGCTTGGACAGCTCCTTGCGGCGCTCCTCGGTGAGCTGGGGGAAGGCCAGGCGGATCACCTTGCCGTCGTTCTGGGGGTTGATGCCCAGCTCGGAGGTGAGGATGGCCTTTTCCACGGCCTTGAGCAGGGTGCCGTCCCAGGGCTGGATCACCAGCGTGCGGGGGTCGGGGGTGGAGATGCTGGCCACCTGGTGGATGGGGGTCTCGGTGCCGTAGTACTCCACGGTGATCTTGTCCAGCACGCCGGCGTTGGCCCGGCCGGCCCGGACGCTGGCAAAGTCGCTCATGACGACCTCGATGGTTTTCTGCATCTTTGCATCGTATTCCCGGTAAACTTCGTTCATGCTTTCGTTTCCTCCTCTACAATGGTGCCGATTCTCTCCCCCATCACGACGCGAAGGATGTTCTTCGGGTCCTTCAGGGCGAAAATCATAACGGGGATGTGGTTTTCCAGGGCCAGGGACGTGGCGGGCAGGTCCATCACCTGGAGATGGCCGGCCAGAACCTGGTCGTAGCTGATGGCGTCATACTTCACGGCGGTGGGGTCTTTCTTGGGGTCGGCGCTGTACACGCCGTCGATGTTCTTGGCCAGCAGGATGATGTCCGCGTGGATCTCCGCTGCCCGCAGGACAGCCGCCGTGTCGGTGGAGAAGTAGGGGTTGCCGGTGCCCCCGGCGAAGATGACCACCTTGCCCTCCGTCAGGTACCGGTCTGCCGCGGCCTGGGAATAGGGCTCGGCCACAGGGCCCATGGCGAAGGAGGTGAGGACTCTGGCAGGCTGTCCCTGCTGTTCCAGCACGTCCTGGAGGGCCAGGCTGTTGATCACCGTTGCCAGCATGCCCATCTGGTCGGCCCGGCTGCGCTCCATTTTGTCGCCGCCGTCCTTCAGGCCCCGCCAGATGTTGCCGCCGCCCACCACCAGGCCCACCTGGACCCCGTGCCGGACGCATTCCTTCACCACGGCGCAGACCTGGCCGATGAAGGCAAAGTCGTGGCCGCGGCCAGGCTCACCCGCCAGGGCCTCTCCGCTGACCTTCAGCAGGACCCGGCGATACTTTGGTTTGTCCATAGTTTGTTAACCTCCCGGCGCCAAGGCGCAGAAATTCAGTGTTTGTTTTATTTTAATATAAATCTCCCGGTTTGCCTAGAGGGTTTTCACAAGTTTTTGAAAAAAAGGCGCGGAGCGCAAACGGCGGGAGCAAGCCCCCCGCCCTACAGGCGTTGGTGCCTTATGTCGTAGGGGCGATTCACGAATCGCCCGCCCCTGAAGGGTACCCGACCAGGTCAGGCACGTCCCGCCGAGGCGCAAAGATTCCTTGCAAGGAATTTCTTTCCTTCCT
>JAEDJB010000054.1 GCA_016296565.1 Oscillospiraceae bacterium | reverse complement strand
CGCCGAAAAGCTTCATGAAAGGGCCTCCTTCATTTTCAGATAAAAGAACACAGAAAGACTTGCCAATGGACCAGGAATTGGATTATAATGAAGCATTGATACTGATTCCTGGTTAATATGAATTGTGAACCCAAGAATGCGGAGCTTTCCGCACTCCTATTATAATGCGTATTGAACAAAGGCGAAAGCCTTGAAGGCCAAGGCTTTCAAAGCTCATTGGCTTTGTTCAAGTGCAAGATTTTTGGACTAAATGGTCCAAAAATCTTGCACCTTCCACTGGAGCACCGTGGCGCTCCAGTGGAAATACGCATTGTAACAATGGCTGAATTCCATAAAAACGGCTCGAAGAAGCCGTTTTTATGGAATTGCGTGGCTGACGCCGCGCGAATAAACCGAAAACGGTTTATTCAGCAGACATTATTATAGCTGAATGAAAAAGGTGTGTAAACCCAATGGCAATCGATCGAATTCATGATTATATTGTGCCCGGCAAGCGGGCGCATTTGGTGGGGATTGGCGGCGTGTCCATGTCCCCCTTGGCGGAGGTTCTCCACGGTGAGGGCCTCATCATCACCGGTTCCGACATGAAGGACAGCGAGTCGGTGGAGCATCTGCGCTCCCTGGGCATCCCCGTGACCATCGGCCACCTGCCGGAGAGCGTGGCGGGCAAGGACCTGGTGATCCGCACCGCCGCCGTCCACGACAGCAACCCGGAGATTGCCGCGGCCAAGGCCCAGGGCATCCCGGTGTTCGAGCGGGCCCAGGCCTGGGGCTCCATCATGCGCCGGTATAAGAACGCCCTGTGCATCTCCGGCACCCACGGCAAGACCACCACCACCTCCATGTGCACCCACATTGCCATGGCGGCCCGGATTGACCCCACGGTAATGATCGGCGGCACCCTGCCTCTGCTGGGTACCGGCCACCGGGTGGGGAAGGGAGAGACCATCATTCTGGAGTCCTGCGAGTACTGCAACTCCTTCCTGTCCTTCTATCCCACCGTGGCGGTGATTCTGAATATTGAGGCCGACCATCTGGACTTTTTCAAGGACCTGGAGGACGTGGAGCACTCCTTCCGGGCCTTTGCGGACCTGGTGCCCCCTGGGGGCACCGTCCTGGCCAACTGCGAGGACTCCAACACCATGACTGCCATGGAAGGGAAGGAGGGCGTGCTCACCTTCGGCCTGGACAAGGGAGACTTCCATGCGGAGAACCTGGTCTGGAACCGGGGCTTTCCCACCTTTGACCTGGTGCGAAACGGGGAAAAGGCCGCCCACATCACCCTCCAGGTGCCCGGGGTGCACAATGTGAAAAACGCCATCGCCGCCGCCTCTGCCGCCCTGGTGCTGGGCATTTCCGGGGAGGCCATCGCCCGGGGCCTGGGAGATTACCGGGGGGCCGGCCGGCGGTTTGAGTACAAGGGCAAGGTGAAGGGAGCCGCCGTCTACGACGACTACGCCCACCACCCCGGCGAGCTCACCGCCCTGCTGGACATGGCCATGAGCCTGGGCTACAAGCGGGTGATCTGCGCCTTCCAGCCCCATACCTATACCCGGACCAAGGCCCTGTTCAACGAGTTTGCGACGGTGCTGAAGCGGCCGGACGTGACCTTCCTGGCGGAGATCTACGCCGCCCGGGAGAAGAACGACGTGGGCATCTCCTCCCAGGACCTGGCAAACGCCATTCCCGGGGCGCTGGTGGCCCCCTCCTTCGCGGAGCTGACCAACTGGCTCTACCGCATCGCCCGGCCCGGGGACCTGATCCTCACGGTGGGCGCGGGGAACATCTTCACCGTGGGCGAGTCTCTGGTCCGCATGGGCCAGCAGGAGGGCCAGTAAGCCCCCGCATGTTTGGAGAAGAAAATGGAAAAGATAGCGATACACCAGATTCCCGGCTTCCGCTTCGGCCAGGTCCAGGACCTGGAGGGGGGCACCGGCTGCACGGTGATCCTCTGCCCGGAGGGTGCGGTCACCGGCGTGGACGTGCGGGGCGGCTCCCCGGGCACCCGGGACACGGACGCCCTGGACCCCACCTGCAACCGCCAGGTGGTCCACAGCGTGGTCCTTGCCGGGGGCAGCGCCTTCGGCCTGGATGCCGCCGGGGGCGTCATGCGGAAGCTGGAGGAGGAAGGCATCGGCCGGGACGTGATGGTGACGGTAGTCCCCAACGTCTGCGCCGCCATCCTCTTTGACCTGAAATTCGGAAGCCCAAACGCCCGTCCGGACGGGGCTATGGGCTACGCCGCCTGCGAAAAAGCCTTGGAAGGGGGACCCTTCCAGGAAGGAAACTTCGGCGCCGGAGCCGGCTGCACCGTGGGGAAGATCTGCGGCCCCCAGTTTTCCATGAAGGGGGGCATCGGCGCCTGCGCCTACCGCCAGGACAACCTGATGGTGGGGGCCGTGGTGGCCTGCAACGCCATGGGAGACGTGCTGGAGCAGGGGCAGATCATTGCCGGCGCCCGCAACCAGGAAAACACCGGCTTTGCCGGCAGCGAGTCCGTGCTTCTGGCCAGCAGCCAGCGGCAGAAGGACATTTTCAGCGGCAAGTTCGTGGGGGAAAACACCGTCATCGGCTGCGTGGTCACCAACGCGGCCCTGAACAAGAGCCAGGCCGCCAAGCTGGCGGCAGTGGCCCAGAACGGCATCGCCCGGGCGGTCCGCCCGGCCAACGCCACCTTTGACGGGGACTGCATGTTCGCCATGTGCCATGGAACGGTGCCCGCTGACCCGGACGCCGTGGGCATTCTGGCAGCCCGGGCGGTGGAAGAGGCCATCATCCGGGCGGTGAAAACGGCGGAGACCCTCCACGGCCGTCCCGCTCTCCGGGACCTGCCCTTTGGCAGGGGCTAAGAAAGGAAACAACATGAAAGTATCTGAATTAAAGTATGAGCGGCTGTCCATTGAGGAATTTGCCGCGGAGATCCAGAAGATCATTGCCCAGGTGAAGAACGCCTCCTCCGCCCAGGAGGTGCTGGAGGCCCGGAACCGGTGCAACGATCTGTATATCCGCCTGGAAACTGCCCAGGCCCTGTCCTACATGCGCTACAGCATCAACACCGCCGACGAGTTCTACCTGGCGGAAAAGGACTATTACGACGAGGTGGGTCCCCAGGCCCAGAACTATATGCTGGAATACACCAAGGCCATGCTGGCAACTCCCTTCCGCCAGGAACTGGAGGAGAGCGGCGAAATCATCCCCCTGGTGTTCCGCTCCTTCGAGGTGGAGCTTAAGTCCATGTCCCCGGAGATCGTCCCCGACCTGGTGGAGGAGAACAAGCTGGTGAGCCAGTACTCCCAGCTGATGGCGGGCATGGAGTTCGAGTTCCGGGGGGAGAAGCTGCCCCGGCCCATGCTGATGAAGTACGCCAAGTCCCCTGACCGGGCCACCCGGAAGGAGGCTTATGAGGTCCTGGGCAAGACCCTTCAGGCCCATAGTCAGGAGCTGGACACCATCTTTGATCAGATGGTTCACGTGCGGGACCGGATGGCCAAAAAGATGGGCTATCAGAACTTCGTGGAGCTGGGCTACCACCGGATGGGCCGCCTGTGCTATGGTCCGGAAGAGGTTAAGTGCTTCCGGGACAACGTCCGCCGGGATATCGTTCCTGTGGTTTCCCGCCTGCGCACCGAGGTGGGCAAGCGGCTGGGTGTGGACCGGCTGATGGTCTACGACTACGACCTGATCTTCCCCCAGGGCGACCCCGCTCCCAAGGGCGGTAAGGAGGAGATTTTCTCCGCCGCCCAGGCCATGTATCACAGCATGAGTCAGGAGACCGGGGAGTTCTTCGACTTTATGCTGGAGACCGACGCCTTCGACGTGGAGTCCCGGAAGAACAAGTGGGGCGGCGGCTACTGCACCAGCTTTATGGCCTATCACCAGCCCTTCATTCTGGCAAACTTCAACGGCACCTCCGGCGATGTGGACGTGGTGACTCACGAGGCCGGCCACGCCTTTGCCGATTACAAGACCGCCAACAACAAGTATGTGGTGGAGCTGAACGTGGGCGGCATGGAGACGGCGGAGACCCACTCCATGAGCATGGAGTTCTTTGCTTGGCCCTATATGGAGCACTTCTTCGGAGAGGATGCGGAGCGGTATAAGTTCATGCACCTGCTGGACGCTTTGTCCTTCCTGCCCTACGGCACCATCGTGGACGACTTCCAGCGCCAGGTCTATGAGAACCCCGACTGGACCCCCGAGGAGCGCAAGGCCGCCTGGCGGCGGCTGGAGGCGGAGTTCCGCCCCCACATCTGCTTTGACGGGGTGCCCTACCTGGAGGAGGGGACCCGCTGGCAGTACCAGATGCACATCTACGAGACCCCCTTCTACTATATTGACTACTGCCTGGCCCAGACGGCGGCCCTGCAGTTCCTGCTGGAGTCCCGGAAGGACTATGTGGATGCCTTCCGCCGGTACGTCCGCTTCCTCTCCCAGGGCGGTGAGAAGGTCTTTACCGACCTGCTTCAGGAGGCCGGCCTGCGCTCTCCCTTTGAAGAGGGCGCCCTGGCGGACGTAGCCAAAGAGTGCGAAGCCCTGCTGAAAAACCTGGAAAAGACCGCCGGGATCTGACCCGGCCTGTGCCCCCGTACCTCTGGCCGGGGGCACTTTTTTCGAATAGCTTGTCGAAAAGGAAAGAAAAGGGCGTTTTCCTTGACTTTCTATCAGGACCGTGCTACAGTATATCTGATACCCTGAATGTTTAAAGCTGTAAAGTTTCGCTTTTTGTCCATATAAGATATCGCCATTCAACAGGGTAAGAAAGGATTGTCACACATGCCTGTCATTGATTTTTTGGAACGCAATGTAAAACTCTATGGCAATGAGACCGCCCTGGTCGAGCTGAACCCGGAGATGAAGGACACCCGCCGGATGACCTGGAAGGACTATGACCTGATCCAGCCCACCACCGACGAGCCCTACCGCCGGGAGATCACCTGGAACGTGTTCAATGAAAAAGCCAACCGTTTCGCCAACATGCTCATCTCCCGGGGCGTGAAGAAGGGGGATAAGGTGGCCATCCTCATGTACAACTGTCTGGAATGGCTGCCCATCTACTTCGGTATTTTAAAGACCGGCGCCCTGGCGGTGCCCTTCAACTTCCGCTACTCCGCCGACGAAATCCAGTACTGCGCGGACCTGGCTGAGGTCCAGGTGCTGGTCTTTGGCCCGGAGTTTATCGGGCGCATTGAGAGCATCGCGGACAAGCTCAGCAAGGGCCGCCTGCTCATTTATGTGGGCGACAACTGCCCCACCTTTGCCGAGAGCTACCGGGAGCTGTCCGCTGACTGCTCCTCCGCGCCGCCCCAGGTGCTGATTACCGACGACGACGACGGCGCCATCTACTTCTCCTCCGGCACCACCGGCTTCCCCAAGGCCATTTTACATAAGCACCGCAGCCTGACCCAGGCAGCGGAGATGGAGCAGAAGCACCACCGCATTGGCCACGACGACGTGTTCCTGTGCATCCCGCCCCTGTACCACACCGGCGCCAAGTTCCACTGGATGGGCAGTCTCTTTGCCGGCGGCAAGGCGGTGCTGCTGAAGGGGACCACCCCGGACATCATCCTGAAAGCCATTTCCGACGAGCAGTGCACCCTGGTCTGGCTGCTGGTGCCCTGGGCCCAGGAGATCCTGGACGCCCTGGACCGGGGAGATGTGAAGCTGTCTGACTACAAGCTGGACCAGTGGAAGCTGATGCACATCGGCGCTCAGCCGGTGCCCCCCTCCCTGATCCGCCGGTGGAAGGAATACTTCCCCCACCACCTGTACGACACCAACTACGGCCTGTCCGAGTCCACCGGCCCGGGCTGTGTCCACCTGGGTCTGGACAACATCCACAAGGTGGGCGCCATCGGCATTCCCGGCTATCGCTGGGAGGTGAAGATTGTGGACGAGCAGAACCAGCCTGTGGCCCAGGGAGACGTGGGCGAGCTGTGCGTCAAGGGTCCCGGCGTCATGACCTGCTACTACAATAACCCCGAGGCCACCGCAGAGGTCCTGAAGGACGGCTGGCTCTACACCGGCGACATGGCCATGCAGGATGAGGACGGCTTCATCTTCCTGGTGGACCGGAAGAAGGACGTGGTCATTTCCGGCGGCGAGAACATCTACCCCGTCCAGATCGAGGACTTCCTCCGGGCCTACGACAAGGTGAAGGACGTGGCCGTCATCGGCCTGCCGGACCGCCGCCTGGGCGAAATCTGCGGCGCCATCATCGAGATCAAGGAGGGCATGACCTGCACCGAGGAGGAGATCAACGACTTCTGCCTGGATCTGCCCCGGTACAAGCGGCCCAAGAAGATTATTTTCGCAGAGATTCCCCGCAACGCCACCGGTAAGATCGAAAAGCCCGTTCTGCGCAAGCGGTACGGCGCGGACTGCTTGGTGGCCCAGCAGAACAGAAGCTGACGGAGCCCGGCAGAACGCCGGGGGCAGCAGGAAAGGAGCGAACCTGAAATGCCCAAAGCCAACAAGAAGGAGAGAAGCCTGGAGCTGTACCGGCACATTGTATCTCTGCAGTCTGTGGAGGAGTGCTGCCAGTTCTTTGACGACCTTTGCGCGGTGACCGAGCTGCGCGCGATGGAACAGCGGTTTGATGTGGCAAAAATGCTCCATGCAGGCAAGGTATACACCACCATTCTCAGTGAAACCGGCGCAAGCTCCGCCACGGTCAGCCGGGTCAACCGGGTGCTGAACTACGGCACAGGGACCATGGCGGAGATTATGGACCGGGTGGCCCAGGAGGAGGGGGAGGACCCCCAGAGCCAGGGCTGACACAAGACAAAACCCACGGAGGACAGAATGAAAGAACTGATGTTGGGCAACAAGGCGGTTGCCCGCGGACTGTATGAGGCCGGGTGCGGCGTGATCTCCAGCTACCCCGGCACCCCCAGCACGGAGATCACGGAGGAAGCTGCCAAGTACCCGGAGATCTACTGCGAGTGGGCCCCCAACGAAAAGGTGGCCCTGGAGGTTGCCCACGGGGCGGCGGTGGGCGGCAAGCGAGCTGCCTGCTGCATGAAGCATGTGGGCCTGAACGTGGCGGCGGACCCCCTCTTCACCATCTCCTACCAGGGGGTGGAGGCCGGCCTGGTCATCTGCGTGGCCGACGACCCGGGCATGTTCTCCTCCCAGAACGAGCAGGACTCCCGCCACTACGCCGTGGCCGCCAAGGTCCCCATGCTGGAGCCCTCGGACTCCCAGGAGGCCCTGGACTTCACCAAGCGGGCCTTCCAGCTCTCGGAGGAATATCACACCCCCGTCCTGGTGCGCATGTGCACCCGCATCTCCCACTCCCAGAGCATTGTGGTGCAGGGGGAGCGCACAGAGGTGCCCAGAAAGCCCTATGAGAAGAACCCGGAGCGGGTCATGATGACCACCAACTCCCTGAAAGCCCACTACCGGGTGGAAGAGCGCACCCGGGCCATGACAGAACTGGCCGAGACCACGGATCTGAACCGGATGGAGCTGGGGGCTGACCGGTCCCTGGGCATCATCACCTCCTCCACCAGCTACCAGTATGTGCGGGAGGTCTTCGGAGAGCAGGCCAGCGTCCTGAAGCTGGGCCTCTCCTGGCCCATGCCGGTGAAAAAGATCAAAGACTTCGCCGCCCAGGTGGATAAAATCCTGGTGGTGGAGGAGCTGGAACCCATCATCGAGACCCACTGCCGCCAGATCGGTGTGGCCGTCACCGGCAAGGAGGTCATCCCCCTGGTGGATGAGCTGACCCAGGGCCGCATTGCCCAGTGCCTGGGCCGGGACCCCAAGCCCACCCTGACCCTGGAGGATGACGTTCCCGGCCGTCCCCCGGTGATGTGCGCCGGATGTCCCCACCGGGGCGTGTTCTACACCCTGTCCAAAAATAAGTGCATGGTCTACGGGGATATCGGCTGCTACACCCTGGGTGTCATGCCCCCCCTCAACGCTCTGGATCTGAACATCTGCATGGGCGCGTCCTGTTCCGGCCTCCACGGCTTTAACCTGGCCGGGGGCGCGGAGCACGAAAAGCACAGCGTAGCAGTGATCGGCGACTCCACCTTTGCCCACTCGGGCATCACCGGCATCGCGGACATTGCCTATAACCGGAGCAACTCCACGGTGATTATTCTGGATAACTCCATCACCGGCATGACTGGCCACCAGCAGAATCCCACCACCGGAAAGAACCTCCGGGGAGAGCCTGCCGGGCAGATCGACCTGGAGGCCCTGTGCCATGCGGTGGGCTTCCGGCGGGTGCGGGTGGTGGACCCAAACCAGCTGAAGGAAGTGGATAAAGTCCTGAAGGAGGAGCTGGCCGCTGAGGAGCCCTCGGTGATTATCTCCCGCCGCCCCTGCGTCATGCTCAAGAGCGTGAAGAAGGCGCCGCCTCTGGTGGTGGACCTGGACAAGTGCAACGGCTGCAGCCTGTGCATGAAGATCGGCTGCCCCGCCCTGAGTCTGCGGGACGGCAAGGCGGAAATTGACCGGACCCAATGCGTGGGCTGCCAGGTGTGCATGCAGATGTGCCACCGGGACGCGCTGATCGTATAAGGAGGAGAAGAGGAATGGAAACTGTCAATATTATGATCGTCGGCGTAGGCGGCCAGGGCTCCCTTCTGGCCTCCAAGATGCTGGGCCACCTGCTGGTGAACGCCGGGTATGACGTGAAGGTTTCGGAGGTCCACGGAATGAGCCAGCGGGGCGGCAGCGTGGTCACCTACGTGCGCTTCGGCGACAAGGTCTACTCTCCCATCATCGACAAGGGAGAGGCCGACTACATCGTCTCCTTTGAGCTGCTGGAGGCCGCCCGGTGGATTGAGTACTTAAAGCCCACCGGCCGCATCGTCACCAACACCCAGCAGATGGAGCCCATGCCCGTCATTGCGGGCCTGGCCAAGTACCCGGAGAACCTGGTGGAGAAGATGCGGGCCAAGGGCATCCAGGTGGACGCCATGGACTGCCTGGCCCTGGCGGAAGAGGCTGGGTCCTCCAAGGCGGTGAACATGGTCCTCATGGGCCGCCTGTCCCACTACTTCCCTGACATCGCCCCCGAGGCCTGGCAGGCCTCCCTGGAGGCCAACGTGCCTCCCAAGGTCCTGGAGCTGAACAAGAAAGCCTTTGCCCTGGGACAGCAGGGATAAGAAACGAAAAGCAAACAGCCCGGCACCATGTTTGGTGCCGGGCTGTTGTTTTGCAGCGGGATGGCAGGTTATTCTCCCAGCAGCTCTGCCTTCTTCTCCAGGATCGCGGCGGAGGCAGCGCAGGCGGGGCAGTCGCAGTACTTGGCCCCGGCGGCCTTGATCTCCCGGCCGTGAGCGGCCAGGCCCTTGGCCATTTCCGCTCCGAACACCTTGGCCCCGGCCTCGGATTCGGCGAAGGCGATGAGCCCGTCAACGGTGGTGATATCCTCCTCCAGCTCGGCAATGAGAGCCTTGGTCTGGGCTGCTTCCTGGTCGGTTCCCAAGGCGTCCAGCCAGTTCTGGGCGGCCTGCTTGGCCTCTGCGCAGCAGGAGGAGACAGACATCAGTTCCTTGACCTTTTCCATGGTAAAATCTTTTACGTTCTGTGTCATGGTGTTTCATCCTTTCTCAGCAAATGGCGTTCTCTTACGGGTTTCATACTATACCAGAACCCCTTGTTTGTAAAGACGTAGCCCCCGCCGGGTTCCGGCAGGGGCTGCGTCTTGAGAAAAATCAAATTAGGAGCGTCAGTCGCTCAGGGCATTCTTTTGGGCAACGGGAGCCTTCTTGTCGTAGCAGGCGAAGGCTTCCTCCACCATCGTTTGATCTGGCTTCTTGGTGAAGACACTAACCACCGGCACGATAATCAGACCGGCCAGCATGGCGAAAGCGCCGCAGTTGATGGGGGACTGGAGCAGGGTGGGGAAGGCGGAGCGACAGGCCAGGTTCAGAACCATGATGCCGGCGCCAAAGACGAAGTTCACCCAGCAAGCGGCCTTGGTGACCTTCTTCCAGTACAGACCATAGAGGAAGGGAGCCAGGAAGGCGCCGGCCAGAGCGCCCCAGGACACGCCCATGAGCTGTGCGATGAAGCTGATGGACTGCTTGTACTGGACGATGGCGATAATCATGGAGATCACCACGAACACCACGATGAAGCAGCGCATGATGAACACGGACTTCTTGTCGCTCATATTCTTGATGACGTTGTCCTTCAGCAGGTCAATGGTCAGGGTGGAGGAGGAGGCAATGACCAGGGAGGACAGGGTGGACATAGAGGCGGAGAGGACCAGAATCACCACCACGGCGATGAGCAGCTCCGGCAGGCCGGAGAGCATGGCAGGGATGACGGAGTCGTAGCCGTTGGCGGCAATGTCGATCTTGTCGGAGAACAGCCGACCGAAGCCGCCCAGGAAGTAGCAGCCGCCGGCAACCACAAAGGCGAAGAGGGTGGAGATGATGGTGCCCTTGTGGATGGCCTGCTCGGACTTGATGGCGTAGAACTTCTGGACCATCTGGGGCAGACCCCAGGTACCCAAACTGGTGAGGATGATCACGCCCACCAGATTAATGGGGTCAGGGCCGAAGAAGGAGGCGAAGATACCGGGCACCTCGCCGTTGACCATCTCCGGGTCGGAGACCTGGGCCAGGCCGCGCAGGGCCTCCATGAAGCCGCCCTGGCTGTTCAGCACCGCGCCGATGACCACGCAGATACCCACCAGCATGACGCAGCCCTGGATGAAGTCGTTGATGGCCGTGGCCATGTAGCCGCCGGCGATAACGTAGATGCCTGTCAGCACACCCATGAGGACGATACAGACGGTGTAGTCGATGTTGAACGCCATGCCGAACAGACGGGACAGGCCGTTAAAGAGGGAAGCGGTGTAAGGGATCAGGAAGACGAAAACGATGATGGAAGCCCCGATCTTCAAACTCTTGCTCTGGAACCGCTGCCCAAAGAACTGAGGCATGGTGGCGGAGTTAAAATGCTGGGTCATGATGCGGGTCCGGCGGCCCAGAACGGCCCAGGCCAGCAGGGAACCGATGATGGCGTTGCCGATACCTGCCCAGGTGGCGGCGATGCCGTATTTCCAGCCAAACTGGCCGGCGTAGCCCACGAAGACCACGGCGGAGAAGTAGGACGTGCCATAGGCAAAGGCGGTGAGCCAGGGGCCCACGGACCGGCCGCCCAGGACAAATCCGTTGACATCGGTGGCGTGCTTCCGGCAGTAGATGCCGATACACACCATGATGGCGAAGTATAGGATCAGTAATATGAGTTTCACGAAAAGGACCTCCATTCGAGAATCTTTAGTGCTTTCCAACTTTAACACCGGAAAGGAGAAAAGTCAAGCTATTTAGGACAGTCTGTCGAAAAATAAGCAGAGCGCCCTTTGGCGGGAGCCAAAAGGCGCTCTGGTTGTGGAAAAATAACAATGGGCCTGCTTATTTGGAGGCCCAGACGCCGGTGGCCTGGGCGGTGAGGTAGGCGTTGATGAAGCCGTCCAGGTCGCCGTCCATGACGGCGTTTACGTTGCTGGTCTCGTAGGCGGTGCGGGTGTCCTTCACCAGGGTATAGGGCATAAAGACGTAGGAGCGGATCTGGCTACCCCATTCGATCTTCAGCTGCACGCCTTTCAGGTCGGAGATCTTCTCCGCCTTTTCCTGCATCTGCAGCTCCACCAGCTTGGCCCGGAGCATCTTCATGCAGTTGTCCTTGTTCTGGAACTGGCTGCGCTCGGTCTGGCAGGAGACCACAACGCCGGTGGGGATATGGATCAGACGGACGGCGGAGGAGGTCTTGTTGACGTGCTGGCCGCCGGCGCCGCTGGCCCGGTAGACCTGCAT
>JAEDJB010000053.1 GCA_016296565.1 Oscillospiraceae bacterium | reverse complement strand
GACTCCATGGTGTGGGACTTGGAGGAGCCGGTGGCGCCGCCGCAGCCGTCACGGCCGGTGCGGCCGCCCAGGAGGATCACCACGTCCCCGGGATCGGGGCGCTCCCGGCGGACATTTTCCGCGGGGGCGGCGGCGATGACCGCGCCGATCTCCATGCGCTTGGCAGCGTAGCCGGGGTGGTAAAGCTCGTCCACCTGGCCGGTGGCAAGGCCGATCTGGTTGCCGTAGGAGCTGTAGCCAGCGGCGGCCTTGGTGACGATGGTGCGCTGGGGGAGCTTGCCCTCCATGGTCTGGTCGATGGGGGTGAGGGGGTCGGCAGCGCCGGTGACCCGCATGGCGGAGTACACATAGGACCGGCCGGACAGGGGGTCCCGGATGGCGCCGCCCACGCAGGTGGCAGCCCCGCCGAAGGGCTCAATCTCCGTGGGGTGGTTGTGGGTCTCGTTCTTGAAGAGGAGCAGCCAGTCCTCCTTGCCCTCCGCGGTGTCCACCTTGATCTTCACGGTGCAGGCGTTAATCTCCTCGGACTCGTCCAGCTTGGGCATCTTCCCCTGCTTTTTCAGGTACTTGGCAACGATGGTGCCGATGTCCATCAGGTTAATGGGCTTGGTGCGGTTTAACCGCTTGCGGGTGTTCAGGTAGTCCTCATAGGTCTGCTGGAGGATGGGGCTGGCAAACTCCACGCTGTCAATGGTGGTGAGGAAGGTGGTGTGGCGGCAGTGGTCGGACCAATAGGTGTCGATCACCCGCAGCTCAGTCATGGTGGGGTCCCGGTCCTCGGTGCGGAAGTAGTCCCGGCAGAAGCGCAGGTCGTCCAGGTCCATGGCCAGGCCGAAGTCGGCCACCATCTTCTCCAGGGCCGCCTCGTCCATGTCCCGGAAGCCGGTGAGGGTGGCCACAGTCTCGGGAATCTCATAGGTCATGGCCAGGGTCTCAAAGGGCTCCAGAGAGGCCTCCCGGGATTCCACGGGGTTAATGAGGTACTTTTTGATGGCTGCCACGTCCTGGGCAGTCAGGTTGCCGGTAAGCTGATAAACCCGGGCGGAGCGGACCAGCGGCCGGTCCCCCTGGGAGAGAATCTGAATGCACTGGGCGGCGGAGTCTGCCCGCTGGTCAAACTGGCCGGGAAGGTACTCCACGGCGAAGACGATGCCCCCCTGGGGCAGCTCCTCGGTGACCAGGTCCAGCTGGGGCTCCGACAGGATGGTGTTCACGCTGTACTGGAACAGCTCCGGCGTGATGTTTTCCACGTCGTAGCGATTGTACAGCCGCAGGCTCTCCAGAGACTCGATCCGCAGCAGGGTGCGAATGTCCCCCAGCAGCGCGTCCGCCTCTGCGGTAAGCCCGGGCCGTTTTTCTACATAAACCCTATATACCATTGCGATACCTCTTCTTCCTTTTACTTTCCCGCTTCTTTGGCCCGCAGAGCCCGTGCGCCGATGTCTCTGCGGCAATAGGCGTTTGCAAACTTCACCCGATCGGCCTGCTCATAGGCCTTCCGGATGGCCTGCTCCAGGGTGTCCCCCAGGGCGGTGACCCCCAGAACCCGGCCGCCGGAGGTTTTCAGCACCTCGCCGTCCAGCTTGGCCCCGGCCACAAAGACCTCTGCCTCCAGGTTGGCGGGGATGGTGATGGGATAGCCGCTTTCGTACTTCTTGGGATAGCCCTCGGAGGCCAGCACCACGCAGCAGGCGTGCCTGGGGCTGAACTTTACCTCGGTCTCCGCCAGCTTGCCCTGGGCGGTGGCCTCCATGACGGTGAGCAGGTCGCTCTCCAGCAGGGGCAGGACCACCTGGGTCTCAGGATCGCCGAAGCGGCAGTTGTACTCAATGACCTTGGGGCCCTTCTCCGTGAGCATCAGGCCAAAGTACAGGCAGCCCTTGAAGGTGCGGCCCTCGGCGTTCATGGCGCGCATGGTGGGCAGGAAAATTTCCTCCATGCACCGCTGTGCCACCTCTTCCGTGTAATAGGGGTTGGGGGCAACGGTGCCCATGCCCCCGGTGTTGGGGCCGGTGTCTCCGTCCCCGGCCCGCTTGTGATCCATGGAGGAGACCATGGGGATCACCACGTTGCCGTCGGTAAAGGACAGGACGGAAACCTCGGGGCCGGTGAGAAACTCTTCGATGACGATGTGGCTGCCGCTCTCCCCGAAGACCTTGTCCTCCATGCAGGACTTCACCGCTGCCACGGCCTCTTCCCGGGTCATGGCAACGGTCACGCCCTTGCCCAGGGCCAGGCCGTCGGCCTTGACCACCGTGGGGATGGGGGCGGTTTCCAGATACTTGAGGGCCGCCGCCATGTCGTCAAAGACCTGATACTCGGCGGTGGGGATGTGGTACTTCTTCATCAGGTCCTTGGAAAAGACCTTGCTCCCCTCCAGAATGGCGGCCTTCTTGTTGGGGCCGAAGCAGGGGATGCCCTCGGCCTCCAGCAGGTCCACGGCACCCAGAACCAGGGGATCGTCGGGCGCCACCACGGCAAAGTCGATGGCGTTTTCCTTGGCAAACTTGGTGATGGCCTCCAGATCCTTGGCCCCGATGCCGGTGCATACCGCGTCGGCGGCGATGCCGCCGTTGCCGGGGGCAGCGTAAATCTGAGTGACCCGGGGGCTCTTTTTCAGGCTCTTGATGATGGCGTGCTCCCGGCCGCCGCCGCCTACCACGAGAATGTTCATATCGGTATTTCCTCCTTCTCAGTGGTGGAACAGGCGCATGCCGGTGAAGGCCATGACCATGTTGTAACGGTTGGCGGTCTCGATGACGTTGTCGTCCCGGATGGAGCCGCCGGGCTCCACAATGTAAGACACGCCGGACTTTCTGGCCCGCTCCACGTTGTCCCCGAAGGGGAAGAAGGCGTCGCTGCCCACGGTGACCCCGGTTTGGGTGGCGATCCAGGCCTTCTTTTCCTCGGCGGTGAGGGGCTCGGGCTTGACCTTGAACTTGGTCTGCCACTCCCCTTCCCGGAGCACGTCCTCGTACTCGTCGGACAGGTACACGTCGATGGCGTTGTCCCGGTCGGGACGGCGGATGTTGTCCAGGAACTGGAGGGCCAGGGTCTTGGGGTGCTGGCGCAGATACCAGTTGTCCGCCTTGGAGCCTGCCAGGCGGGTGCAGTGGATGCGGCTCTGCTGGCCGGCGCCCACGCCGATGGCCTGGCCGTCCTTCACATAGCAGACGGAGTTGGACTGGGTGTACTTGAGGGTGATGAGGGCCACGATCATGTCGATCTTGGCGCTCTGGGGCAGGTCCTTGTTTTCTGTTACAATGTTTTCCAGCAGGCTCTCGTCAATCTTGAAGTTGTTGCGGCCCTGCTCGAAGGTGATGCCGAACACGTCCTTGTGCTCCTGCACGGCGGGGACGTAATCGGGGTCGATCTTTACAATATTATAGTTGCCCTTTTTCTTGCTCTTTAAAATCTCCAGGGCCTCGGGGGTAAAGTCCGGGGCGATGATGCCGTCGGAGACCTCAGGCTTTAAGTAGGCAGCGGTGGCCGCGTCGCAGGGGTCGCTGAGGGCGGCCCAGTCCCCGTAGGAGCACAGTCGGTCAGCGCCCCGGGCCCGGATGTAGGCGCAGGCGATGGGGCTGAGCTCTGCCTGGGGGTCTACAAAGTAGATGGCCTTGTCGGTGTCGCTGAGGGGCAGGCCCACGGCGGCGCCGGCGGGAGACACATGCTTGAAGGAAGCGGCGGCGGGCAGGCCGGTGGCCTCCTTCAGCTCCTTCACCAGCTGCCAGGAGTTAAACGCATCCAGCAGGTTAATGTAGCCAGGCTTGCCCCCCAGAACCTGGATGGGCAGGTCCCGGCCGTCGTTGACCGAGATGCTGGCAGGCTTCTGGTTGGGGTTGCAGCCATATTTCAGTTCCAGTTGTTTCATTCCTTGCACGCCCCCTTATTGATTCTTGTTGCGGATGATCTCTTCATACTCCCCGGTGGCCAGGTCGGTAAAGCGCACATAGAGGGAGATCTTGTTGGCCTCGTTCAGGTTGTTCCACACCAGGTCGGCAAACTCTGCCATGGTGCCGGTGATGGCCACCCGCTCAGGCTCCCCCTGGAAGGTGGGGATGGGGTTGCCGTCGGTGACATAGGTGTGGAGGAAGTGGCCCACCCCGTTGATGCCAGGATACTCATAGGTGTACCGGGCGCAGGCGGAGCCCTCTGCGTCGGCGCTTTTCAGGATGGACATCTTGTAGCTGCCGTCAGGAGACAGCAGGCCGGAGATGCGGGGTGTCCAGTTGGGACCGTCGGGCTCAAATTCCCGGGTGCGCAGGGCCTGCTCGAAGGTCAGGCCCTTTTCCAGAAAGTCCCGGATGGTGTCGGTCTGGTCCCCGTTGGTGACGATGAGGCCCCGTCCCAGTTGCCGGACGGGGTGATAGATGATAAGGCTGGGGTCTGCCAGCTTGGCAGGGTCAAAGGCCTCGGTGCGGATGCCGTCGGGCTCCTGAATGAAAACCCGGTTGCGGCTGTTCTCGCTGCGGCCCATGATGAAGTAGGCCACCACGGACTTGGTCCCGTCAGCGGTCTTGCCGATGACGATACCCCGGCCGGGGTAAGGATTCCCGGCCAGCAGGGCGGCCAGGTCGTTGTTTTCGTAGATGTTCATTGGTCTCTCCCTTTCCCGATCTCTTCGGATACCAGTTGGGCGGCCTGGGGCAGGAGTTTCCACTCCGCCTGCTCCATCACCCGCCGCTGGAGGATCTCCGGGGTGTCCCCCGGCAGGATCTCCACAGCCTTCTGCAGGAGGATCTCTCCCCCGTCAGGCACCTCGTTGACAAAATGCACGGTGGCGCCGGTGACCTTCACCCCGTAGTCCAGGGCGGCCTCGTGGACCTTCAGCCCGTAGAACCCCTTCCCGCAGAAGGAGGGGATCAGGGAGGGGTGCACGTTGAGAATCCGCCGGGGCCACTGGCGGGTGAAGTCCGCGCTGAGAATGCTCATGAAGCCGGCCAGGATAATAAGCTCCGCGCCGTGCTCCTTCAGGGTCCGGGTGATGGCCGCCTCAAAGGCCTCCTGGCTGCCCAGCTCCTTCCGGCTGCACACCACGGCGGGCACCCCGGCCTTCTCCGCCCGGGTGATAGCGTAGGCCTTGGGGTTGCTGGCGATCACCACCACGATCTCCCCGGCGGTGAGCACCCCGCTCTCCTGAGCGTCCAGCAGAGCCTGAAGGTTGGTACCGCCTCCGGATACCATCACCGCGATCTTGGTTTTTACCATAAAATCACGCCCTCGTCCCCGGCGACAATCTCGCCCAGGCGGACGGGCTTCTCGCCCACGGCCTCCAGGGCGGCCATGGCCTTGTCGGCCTCTTCTTTAGCCACCACCACGGTCATGCCGATGCCCATATTGAAGGTGTTGAACATCTCCCGGCGGGGGATGTTCCCCTTGGCCTGGATGAGATCGAAGATGGGCAGGACGGGTACGTCTGCCTCTTTGATCTTGGCGGTCATGCCCTTGGGCAGACTCCGGGGAATGTTCTCATAGAACCCGCCGCCGGTGATGTGGGAGACGGACTTAATGGAAACTGCCTCCATAAGGGCCAGGATGGTCTTTACATAGATGCGGGTGGGAGTCAGCAGGGTGTCTCCCAGGGAAGCGCCGCCCAGCTCCGCCACGGGAGCCTTCAGGTCGCAGTTCTCCACGTCCAGCACCTTGCGCACCAGGGAGAAGCCGTTGGAGTGGACGCCGGAGGAGGGCAGGCCGATGATCACGTCCCCTTCCTTGATGGTGTTCTTGTCAAAGACCTTGGCCTTGTCCACCACACCCACGGAGAACCCGGCCAGGTCGTACTCGTCCACCGGGTAGAAGCCGGGCATCTCAGCGGTCTCGCCGCCGATGAGGGCGGCTCCGGCCTGCACGCAGCCCTCGGCCACGCCGGAGACGATGCCGGCGATCTTCTCGGGCACGTTCTTGCCGCAGGCGATGTAGTCCAGGAAGAACAGGGGCTTGGCGCCGCAGCAGACAATGTCGTTGACGCACATGGCCACACAGTCGATGCCCACGGTGTCGTGCTTGTCCATGAGGAAGGCCAGCTTCAGCTTGGTGCCCACCCCGTCGGTGCCGCTGACCAGCACGGGACGGGTGATGCCGGTAAGATCCAGCTCGAACAGACCGCCGAACCCGCCGATGTCGGACAGGGCCCCTGCGGTCATGGTCTTGGCGATGTGGGTCTTCATCAGTTCCACCGCTTTGTAGCCGGCGGTAATATCCACGCCTGCGGCGGCGTAGCTGTCAGATCGAGACTGCATAAATAACCTCCATTTCTTTCTATCCAAAAAACCGTCTGTCGTTTATAACTTGCCGTTCCAGCAATAGGTGCACAGCTGGCACTCGGGCAGGCCGATGGCCTCCACCAGGCCGTCCAGGGTCTGGTAGTCCAGAGAGGTGAAGTGCATGGTCTTGCAGATGTGCTCCCGGAGCTTTTTGCCCCGCTCGGTGCGGCCGTCGGAATACTCCTCCACGTACTTCATGCCCTCTTCCCCTTCCAGCTCATAGATGGTGCGGCGGGCCAGCAGCTCCATCTCGGACTTGCTGCTGGAGAAGTTCAGGTACCGGCAGCCAAACATGATGGGGGGACAGGCCGAGCGGATGTGGACCTCCTTGGCGCCGTTCTCATAGAGGAATTCCACCGTCTCCCGCAGCTGGGTACCCCGGACGATGCTGTCGTCCACCAGCAGCAGCTTCTTGTCCTGAATGAGCTCGTGGACGGGGACCTGCTTCATCTTGGCCACCATGTTCCGCTCCCGCTGGGTGGTGGGCATAAAGCTCCGGGGCCAAGTGGGGGTGTACTTGATGAAGGGGCGGCCGAAGGGGACCTTGCTCTCGTTGGCGTAGCCGATGGCATGGGGGGTGCCGGAGTCGGGCACGCCGCTGACCATGTCGATGTCCTGGGCCACGCCCTTCTCCTTGTCCTGGCGGGCCAGGATCTCGCCGTTTCTGTAGCGCATGGTCTCCACGTTGATGCCCTCATAGCTGGAGTTGGGGTAGCCATAGTAGGTCCACAGGAAGGCGCAGACCTTCAGCTCGTCCCGGGGCTCCATCAGGGTCTTCCAGCCGTCGGCGGTGATCTCCACCACCTCGGCGGGGCCCAGCTCATAGGCGTCGTGATAGCCCATCTTCTGGTAGGCGAAGGTCTCGAAGGCCACGCAGCAGCCCTCCTCGTCCTGGCCGATGTGGATGGGCAGGCGGCCGCACCAGTCACGGCCGGCGATGAGCTTGTCCGGGGTCATGATGAGCACCGACACGGTGCCCTGAACCACGTCCTGGGCGTAGCGGATGCCCTCATGGATGGTGGGGCGCTGGCTGATGAGGGCGGCAATCAGCTCGTTGGAGTTGACCCGGCCGCCGCTCATGGCCTCAAAGTGGCCGTCCTCGGTCTCCAGCAGCTCCTTGATCAGCTCCTCCTCGTTGCGGATGTGGCCCACCACGCAGATGGCATAGGTGCCGTGGATGGACCGGACCAGCAGAGGCTGGGGATCCGTGTCGCTGATGCTGCCGATGCACAGCTTGCCCTTCATCTCCCCCACCGTCCGGTCGAACTTGGTGCGGAAGGGGGCGTTTTCGATGTTGTGAATCTCCCGCTGGAAGCCCAGGTCCGGGTCATAGGCCGCCATGCCGCCCCGGCGGGTGCCCAGGTGAGAGTGATAGTCCGTGCCAAAAAATACGTCGATTACAACGTCACGGTTGGAGATCGCGCCGCAAAATCCACCCATACTTTATTCCTCCATTCCTGTCAGAGCTGTTTCTGTTTTATTTAGTTGAACTTTGCCTCAACGGCAGCGTTCTTTTCCAGAACCTTTTTGGCGTCCGCTGCCCGGGTGGCCCGGAGCTTTTCCGCCAAGGCCTCGTCGGACACCGCCAGGATTTGAATGGCCAGAAGAGCCGCGTTGGCTGCGCCATCAATGGCAACGGTAGCCACAGGGATGCCGGTGGGCATCTGCACCGTGGACAGCAGAGCGTCCAGCCCGTCCAGGGTAGAGGACTTTACCGGAATGCCGATCACCGGCAGGGTGGTGTTGGCTGCCAGGGCTCCTGCCAGGTGGGCTGCCTTGCCGGCGGCGGCGATGATCGCCCCGAAGCCCTTTTCCTGGGCCGTGCGGGCGAAGTCCTTGGCCTCCTCCGGCGTCCGGTGGGCGGAGTAGACGTGGACCTCAAAGGGGACCTCGTACTCCTTGAGCTTGTCAATGGCCTTCTCTACAACGGGCAGATCGCTGTCACTGCCCATGATGACGCCTACTTTTTTCATGGTTCCATTCTCTCCTTTTCTTGGTTGTCTTCGGTTGGCAGAAATACAAAAATCGGCAGTCCAATTCCCTTCATTGTTGAAAATTGAACTGCCCAGACGGTCGGCTAGATAATGCTTTTTGCTCCCCGTGGTTTCCCCACTTCCGTCAGTCACAAAAAGTTCTTGTTTTTATGGATTATATTATACTATAGTGTCTCCCGTTTCGCAAGCCAAAGAATGCAAAGGTTTGCCTGCTTTCTGGCCCTTCCTCTGTGTATTCTTTCATAGAGAAACGGAAAAATCCCCTTCCGGGGGCGGACGGGCCGCCCCGGGGAGGGGGATTTGCGCAATCAGGCTTCTTCCTGCTTGTGATTCTTGAAGTAGTCTCTGGTCTCCTTGACCACCACGCCGGACAGGCCGGCCACGGCGATCAGGTTGGGGATGGCCATGAGGCCGTTGAGGGTGTCGGCGATCTCCCACACCAGGCCCAGGTCCACCGTGGCGCCCACCACGATGATGATCACGTAGATGATCTGATAGGGCTTGATGGCCTTGGGCCCAAAGATAAACTCGCAGCAGCGGGAGCCGTACAGCGCCCAGCCCAGAATGGTGGAGAAGGCGAACAGGGCCAGGCCGATGGCGATGATCAGCGCGCCGCCCTTCTGGGTGAAGACGGTACCCAGAGAGGCTGCCACCAGAGAGGTGTCGCCCTGGGTGCCGATGTTCAGGTCGATGCCGGAGCACAGCAGGGTCAGGCCGGTGAGGGTGCAGATGACGATGGTGTCGATAAAGACCTCAAAGATGCCGTAGACAGCCTGCTTCACAGGGACGGTCTCGGAGGTGGTGGCGTGAGCCATAGGCGCGGTACCAAGACCAGCCTCGTTGGAGAAGATACCCCGCTTCATGCCCCAGGTGAGCACCACGATCATGGAGCCCACGGCGCCGCCGGTGACACCCTTGGGGGTGAAAGCGCCCACGAAAATGTCGTGGAACACGGCGGGCAGGCTGGAGGCGTGGCCGATGATGACCACCAGGCAGGCCACAATGTAGACCGCTGCCATGAAGGGCACCAGCTTCTCGGTGACGGAGCCCAGACGCTTGATGCCGCCGAAGAGAACGAAGGCTGCCAGAACGGCCAGGATAATGCCCAGCACCAGGTTCACGGTGGCCTGACCGCTGAAGCTGGGGTTGAAAGCCAGGATGGCGGTGTTCACGGAGCTGACAATGTTGCCGGACTGGATGGCGTTGCCGGTGCCCAGAGCGGCCAGCGCGGCAAAGAGGGAGAAGAGAATACCCAGCCACTTCCAGTTCTTGCCCAGGCCGTTCTTGATGTAGTACATGGGGCCGCCCACCCAGTCGCCGTACTCGTTGCGTTCACGGAACTTGACGGACAGCAGCACCTCGGAATACTTGGTACACATGCCGATGAGGGCGGTGACCCACAGCCAGAACAGCGCGCCCGGGCCGCCCAGGGTGACGGCGGAGGTGATACCGGCGATGTTGCCGGTACCCACGGTGCCCGCCAGAGCGGTGGACACAGCCTGGAAGGGGGTCATTTCCCCGTCGCCGGCCTTGGTCCGCTTGAACATCTTGCCCAGGGTGTTCTTCATGGCGAAGCCGAACTTCCGGAACTGGACTCCCTGGGTTCTCAGCGTCATCAGGATGCCGACGCCGATCAGCAGGATCAACATGGGCGGTCCCCAGACCACACTGTTGATCGCGCCGTTGATACTCGCGACAATTTCCATTCTAATATGATCTCCTTTTCTCCCTTTGCCTTCCTCAGCGCCCGGCCATTCGCCGCATGTTGCCCCATGCGGCCCCCAGATGCCCGCGCCTGGAATGCTTTGGTTTACTTTTGTTGCGCCTGCGCGCACATGTAGTAGTATACTACTGTTTGTCACCCCCGCGCAATCAACGAAATGTAAAGTTTCCCGACATTTTTCCCCAGGGTATCTGTGCAATCTCGCTTAACCAAGTTAAGGAGGTTTTAAATTTCTGTAAAAGAAATCCGCAGGAGGTATACCTTCCCGCGGATTTCTTTTACAATTTGTGGATTTTGTCTATTCCGATTGGAACCACTCTCATTTGCCGGCCCGTTCGGCAAAGTAGCGCTTGGTCTCCTTGACCACCACCCCGGACAGGGCGATGATCGCGATCAGGTTGGGAATGGCCATGAGACCATTCAGGGTGTCGGCAATGTTCCACACCAGGTCCAGGTTCATGGTGCAGCCCACAAAGACCACCACGATGCTGAGGATCTGATAGGGCTTGATGGCCTTTTCCCCAAAGAGGAACTCGCAGCAGCGGGTGCCGTACAGAGTCCAGCCGGGGATGGTGGAAAAGGCGAAGAGGATGATGCAGACGGCGATAATCACCGCGCCGCCCTTCTCCCCGAACACCGTGCCCAGAGCGGCGGCGTTCATGGAGGTATCCGCGCCCACGCCGTAGTTCAGGTCGATGCCGGAGGTCAGCAGGGTCAGACCGGTGATGGTGCACAGGATGATGGTGATCATGAAGACCTCAAAGATGCCGTACATGCCCTGTTTCACAGGGTCGGTCTCAGAGGTGGTTGCGTGAGCAATGGGGGCCGAGCCCAGGCCGGCCTCGTTGGAAAAGATGCCCCGCTTGACACCCCAGGTGAGGACGATAAACATGGAGCCCACCGCGCCGCCGGTGACGCCCTTGGGGGAGAAGGCGCCCTGGAAAATGTCATGGAAGACAGCGGGCAGGGCGCTGGCGTGGGTCACGATGACCACCAGGCAGGTCACAATGTAAAGGGCTGCCATCACCGGCACCAGCTTTTCGGTGACCGCGCCCAGGCGCTTCACGCCGCCGAAGAGGACAATGCCCACCAGCGCCGCCAGGATCAGTCCGCCCACCACGTTGACCATCGTCTGGCCCGAAAAATCGGGGTTGAAGGCAGTGATCACGTTGTTGATAGACGAAGTAATGTTGCCGGCCTGCACCGCGTTGCCGATGCCCAAAGTGGCAAACGCGGCAAAGATGGAGAAGAGAATGGCCAGCCACTTCCAGTTCTTCCCCAGGCCGTTTTTAATATAATACATGGGTCCGCCCACCCAGTCGCCGTACTTGTTCCTCTCCCGGAACTTGACGGCCAGCAGCACCTCAGAGTATTTGGTGCACATGCCGATGAGGGCCGTGATCCACAGCCAGAACAGTGCCCCGGGTCCGCCCAGGGTAATGGCCGAGGTCACGCCGGCAATGTTGCCGGTGCCTACCGTGCTGCCCAGCGCGGTAGTCAGCGCCTGGAAGGGGGTCATCTCTCCTTCCCCCGCTTCCTGCTTGTGGAACATCTTGCCTACGGTGTTCTTCATGACGTGGCCGAACTTCCGGAACTGCAGCCCCTTGGTTCGCAGGGTCATGAGGATGCCCACACCGATCAGCATGATGAGCATGGGGGCGCCCCACACCACATTGTTGATTGCGTCGTTGATTCGTACAATAATTTCCATGCGATACTCCCTTTCCGACCTCCGCCGCCACCAGTGACAGTCTGTCCGCTCTCTCACCCATGGGGGCCCTGGCAGTGTCGCCGGGGACGCTTTGGTTTGCT
>JAEDJB010000052.1 GCA_016296565.1 Oscillospiraceae bacterium | reverse complement strand
GTCTGCCAGGTGCGCTTCAGCTCCTGGCGGCGGCGGAGAAAGGCGGTGAGTTCCCGGTTCACCGCTCCCAGAAACTCGGGGAAATGGACGCACCGGCCGGTGAACTGGCCGGCAAAGTCCGTGGCCAGCGCCCGCCCCCGCTCCAGCATGGGACCGGTGGCGTCGTTGCAGACGTTCCGGGTGCCCTCATAGTCCTTCTGCCAGCAGTTGGTGCGCAGGACGCACTTGGCGCAGACCTTGTCCGCCGTGCGGGTGAAGATCTCCGCCGGGTTCTCCCGGTTAAACTCCTCCGGGCGCAGGGTCTCCCGGAGGTTATCATATAAGGTGTGGAAGGCCGCGGCCATCTCCCCCATCCGGCGGGAGACCGCCCGGCGCACCCCGTCCTGGTCCCCGGTCCCCTGGGGCAGGGCGGGAACCGGCTCCTCCCTGGCCGGAACCCGCAGGGGCAGGCAGAGAAACAGGATTGCCCCCACCAGAAACTCCAGGGGCATCCCCACCCGGAGGCCACCCTCCCAGGTCCACAGCACCGCCACACAGCCGGCAGCCGCCCCCACCGCCCCGGCCACCAGCTTCCGCTGCTGGTGGCACAGGCCGCAGGCCAGGCCCACCAGGGTAAAGACCATGCTGTAATAGGGGTCCTTTCCCGAGGACAAATCCAGGGCCACCCCGGCGCAGGCCCCGGTGAGGACCCCTTCCCCCACGCCCCGCCGGGCCGCCGCCAGCACAACCACCACCGCCAGCAGACGGCCCAAGGAGAAGGTCTCCAGAATTTCCACCCGGCCCAGGGCCATGAGCACCGTGCTGGCCAGCATCAGCACCCCGGCCCCCTGCCGGGGGGTGATGTCCTGGGGATCGTCCAGCACCTGGGGCCACTGATCGAAGAAGATCCGGTAGCAGTAGGCCGCTGCTCCGGTGAAGGCCACCTCGGTGACGAAGAACACCAGGTCCTCCCCGTGCCAGCCCTCCCCGGCCCGGCAGACAAACCCGGTCATGGCGGTGAGCAGGCAGGCGATGGAGGGCATGAACCAACTGCGCTGGTAGAGCCGGGCGTCATAGAAGGCAAAGGCCACGGAATAGGTGAGGATGGCGGCGGCGGCGTAGCGCATCCCGTCGGTGAGGCCTGACAGGCACAGGTAACCCAGGCAGGTTCCCGCCAGGGTGAAGAAGCCGGACAGCCCCGACCCGGCGGCGGCCACCGCCGCCACCCCGAAGGGGGTGTAGCGGCCGAAAAGCTCTGCCCCGGCCAGCACTGCTCCCAGCAGGAAGCCCACCGCCGTCTCCGCCGCCCCCAGAAAGGCCCGGCGGGACAGGTTCACGGTGTCCCGCCGGGGGAAGCGCAGCAGCTTGCGCCCCGATTTCTCCTTTGTTGCCATGGTAATCCCTCCCGATCCTGGAACCTTCTCTTGTATGCATCGTGTGCACCGATTATACCCAGGGGCGGGAAAAAAGGCTGTCGGAGGGTGGATGGGGAAAGAAGGGGGCTTTCCCCAGCATTTTGCCCGGAGTCGCCCCCTTCGGCGGCGATTGGGGCCCTTCCCGGAAAACCGCCGGACGAAGGAGGGCGGGAAATGAAGTTCCCGGGGGAGCGAAAGTTTTGCTCCCCCGGGAACAGGAAAAGGCCGCAGCAGATTCGCTGCGGCCTTACATTTATTTTGTTTAGGTTTCCCGCTTCTTCCAGGCCTGGTCCAGGTCCAGCAGACGCCAGGCAAAGGGCACCAGGTCCTTGGCGCTGTCGTGGCGGATGAACTTGTCCTTCAGATCCCCCAGGCGCACCCGGTCCAGGTTGTCCGCGTCCTTCAGCAGGCGGGTCAGCTCCAGGGTGCGGGGGTAGTCCTCCGGCTGGAAGGAGTGGAGGATGGTCTCCATGTCCCGGTCGGGCCGGGCGTGGGCGGTAACCGCTGCTTTCAGCTCGATCAGGTCCTCCCCAGTGCAGCCGGTGAGTCCCTCCAGCTTTAAGGAAGAACGGGCGCCGTGGTAAATGTCGTACCCGTCAAAGGTCCGGCCCACGTCGTGGTAGCTGGCCGCCCGGAAATACTGGCGGATGTCGGCCTCGCTCAGGCCCTCCTTCCAG
The DNA here is from genome assembly GCA_016296565.1 of Oscillospiraceae bacterium. GTDB lineage: Bacteria > Bacillota > Clostridia > Oscillospirales > Oscillospiraceae > Evtepia. Next base: position 9,728 of record JAEDJB010000052.1, on the reverse strand, counting down.
GCGATGAGGGCGGCGAAGAGGAGCACCCGGTGGATGTGCCCGCTGCCGTGGACCCGGCTTTTGTACAGGGCGTCCTCCCGCAGGGTTTCATAGGTTTCCATCAGGATGGGGTAGTGCTCCCACTCCTTCAGTCCCTGGATCAGCGGCTGATCCTCTCCCCAATCTCCCTGGTTCAGCAGGGAAACGATCCTGTTTTCCGGCATGGGGCGCGCCTCCTTTTCGCAAAAATCTTGTCCCTATTATCCTCCCCAAGTGCGCCCTTGTCAATGCTGTTTTCCCGGTCTTTTTCGTGGGATCGCCTGGGTCAGCAGCTTGTCCCCGCTGTACTGCAGGCACCGGCGCAGGCGGTTTTCCCCCCGCTTCATGGTGCGGGAGACGGTGCTCCGATCCACCCCCAGGGCCTGGGCGATCTCCCGCATGTTCAGCCCCTGGGCATAGTAGAGAAAGAGCATCTGACGCTGGCGGTCGGTGACCTCCTCCCGCAGGGCCTGCCCCAGCCGGGCCTGGAGGAGCTCCAACTGGCTGGCGTTGTCCATCGACATCATCCGGGCGAAGGCAGCCATGTCGGCGGAGTAATTCTTCCCCCTTCTATAACGTGTATCGGCCATTGCGGCGGTACCCCCTTTCATAGTATCGCTCCAGCAGCACCGCCTGCTCCCGGGTCTCCTGCCAGATGATGGCGAGCGCCCAGATGCGCTGGCGCAGCTTTTCCTTTTCTCCCTCGGTTTTGGCCTGACGGCAGGCCTCCCGCAGTTCCCTGATCCGGGCCTGGAGCACCAGGGCCTGGGCCCGGTACTCCCCGCCCATCTCCTTGAGCGTCATAGCATTCCTCCTTTCGGGTTTCCTCCCGCCGGCGGCAGGCAGCACACAGGCCCTGCTCAGCCGGCGGATCGTAGTCATACTGTTCCTGGCCGCAGCCGGCACAAAAATAGCGGGGCATATCCCGCTGAATGTCCCGGAACGGATACCAATTTTTTCTCACTGAAAAACTTTTTCTCCTTTTTTCGAAAAAACCGTTGACAAATCGAGGCCCATCTGATATAGTAATCTTCGCTGCGGATGAGTGCTCACGCTGGTGTAGCTCAGTTGGTAGAGCAGCTGATTTGTAATCAGCAGGTCGGGGGTTCGAGTCCGTCCACCAGCTCCAAATTGAATATGGAGGAGTTCCCGAGTGGCCAAAGGGGGCAGACTGTAAATCTGTTGTCGACGACTTCGATGGTTCGAATCCATCCTCCTCCACCAGAAAAAGCAAGTCTTCGGACTTGCTTTTTCCATTATGTTCGCCTTCTTCCCCCCGTCACTAGAACGTTTGTTCTATTGAAAATCATACCATTCCCTTCCCGTTCTGTCAACAGACGGGATTTTTTACATTTTGGGCGGCGTTCCCCTTTTTCGTACAAGTGCATCTCCCATAATTTTCCACTTAACCCGGGAAATTGTCCCCTTTTTCGACGGCGGCCCATTGATTTTTTCATGCCATTGAGACCGCCTGGCTGCGCAGCCAGCCCGGCTCCAGACCCGCCACGACTTCAACCAGAAGCAGGCCACGGACCTGCTGGAACACTATATCCGGATGCGGATGGGCGAGCAACTGCCAAGTAACTGCATAAAAAAGAGACGCCGTTGGCGTCTCTTTTTTGTTACTGCTTTTCCAGATAATCCTTCAGGTACAAGATCGCCTGGCGGTAGCCCTCCAGGCCTAAGCCCATGAAGGTCTTGATGCAGGCCTTGCCGGCGTAGGAAATCTGCCGGAAGTCCTCCCGCTGGGACACGTCCGAAATATGGATCTCCACCGCAGGAATGGACACGGCCTTCAGGGCGTCCAGAATGGCCACGCTGGTGTGGGTGTAGGCGGCGGGGTTAATGACGATGCCGTCCTTCTTCCCATAGGCCTCCTGGATTTTATCCACGATAGCCCCCTCATGGTTGGACTGGAAGATCTCCACCTCAATGCCCTCCTGAGCGCAGGTCTCCTCCACCAGCTGCACCAGGGCGGCGTAGTCTGCCTTGCCGTACAGGTCCGGCTCCCGGATGCCCAGCATGTTCAGGTTGGGGCCGTTAATCACTAAAATGTTCATAGGCTTCCTCCACATTCTTGGCCACCGTCTCCGGGCTGCCGTCGTTGGGCACAATCAGGTCGGCAAACCGGCGGTACATGGGCAGGCGGATGGTGTACATATCCTGCAGATTCCCCCGCAGGGACAGAGGCCGTCCCTTCTTGGGCAGCTTGGACAGCTCCCGCTCCAGGAAGATGATGGTTCCGTTCTGGTGGAGCAGGGGGTAGTTTTCCGGCCGGGTGACGCAGCCGCCGCCGGTGGCGATGACCAGGCCGGACTCCTTGCCCAGCTGGGCCAGCATGGCGGTCTCCTGGGCCCGGAAGTCCTCCTCCCCCGCCTTCAGGATGTAATCCCCGGCGGTCATGCCCAGGCGCTTTTCCAGCTCCGTGTCGCAGTCCACGAAGGGCCGACCCAGCCGCTGGGCCAGGATGCGGCCCACGGTGCTCTTGCCGGAGCCGGGCATCCCGATGAGAATCCGGTTGTCCTTCCGGCGGCTCATGACGCTGTAGGCCTCCTTGGAGCGGATGGCAGGCAGAGGCTTGCCGGTGAACACCTGGCTGGCGCACCGGGCCTGCTCCACCAGCATGTACAGGCCGCCCAGGCAGGGGATGCCCAGGGCCTCCGCCTGCTGGATGAGGGCGGTGCGGGCGGGGTTGTAGATGATATCCAGCACCCCTTCGCACTGGGGAAAGTCTCTCAGGTCCACGGGCGCGGCCCCGGTTTTGGGGTACATGCCCACGGGGGTGGTGTTCACAATGATGGAAGCGTCCTTATGCTTGTCCAGGTTGTGGTAGTTGTCCTCCCCGCTGCGGGAGATCACCACCACCTGGCCGGCGCCCAGCTTGTTCAGCACATACCGCACCGCCAGGCTTGCTCCGCCGGAGCCCAGCACCAGGCACTTGCGGCCCAGAACCCGGACCCGGCTCTTCCACACCATGCCCTCAAACCCAGCGGCGTCGGTGTTGTCCCCCAAAAGGGTGCCGTCCGGCTGCTTGACCACCGTGTTTACGCTGCCGATGGCCTCGGCCGCCTCGGTGAGATGCTCGCAGATGTCATGGACTGTGGTCTTATAGGGAATGGTCACGTTCAGGCCCTGGAAATCCCGCTCCCGGAGAAAGTCTCCCAGGTCCCCGGGGGCCACCTCGAACAGCTCGTAGTCATAGTCCCCAAAGAAGGCGTGAAGCTCAGGGGAGTAGCTGTGACCCAGCTTTTCCCCCAACAGTCCGAATCGCATCAGATCACCTCGCTGTAGCTGCCCAGATACTGGAACTCGTCGCAGATGGTGTTCAGGTCGTCCACCATGCGGATAAACTCATCGGAGTACACGGAGGTCTCCAGGTCGAAGTAGAACATGAACTCAAAGTCCCGGCCGGGGATGGGACGGCTCTCCAGCTTGATGATGTTCAGGCCCAGGGTGTAGAACCGGGCCAGAATCTGATACAGGGAGCCGGGCCGGTGGGGGGTGACCATCATAAGGCTGGTCTTGTCCGCGCCGGGGTAGATCTCCAGGTTCTTGGAGATGCAGATAAACCGGGTGTAGTTGTTGCCCCGGTCCTGGATGTCGGCAGCCAGACGCTCCAGGCCGTAAAGCTCAATGCAGCTGTGGGAGCTGATGGCGGCCACGTCGGTCCGCTCGGACTTGGCCACAGCCTCGGCGGCAGCGGCGGTGTTGGCGCAGGGGGTGACCTTCACGCCCTTGAGCTTCTCCAGATAGGCGCTGCACTGGCTGATGGCCTGGGGATGGGAGAAGATCTCCTTCACATCCTCCAGCTTGGCGCCCCGCTTGGCCACCAGGTTGTGGTCCACCTTCAGCCGGGTGGAGCGGACGATCTTGAACTTGTGGTTCAGCATCAGGTCGTAGATCTGGGTGACGGAACCGGCGGTGCTGTTTTCCAGGGGGAGCACGCCGTACTGGCAGAAGCCGTTCTCCACGGCGGCAAAGACGCTCTCAAAACTGCCGAAGTACATCACCTGGGGGTGCTTGAAGAGCTTTCCACAGGCCAACTGGGAGTAGGCCCCTTCCACGCCCTGGCAGGCAACGGTGGCCTTGGGGGGGAACAGGTTGGGGGTGGAGGACATGGCCCCTTCGATCTCCTTCCGCAGGGCGGAGGGCTGGGGGTTCATGGCGCTCTGGTAGCCCCGGCTGATCTCAAAGAGCATGGACCACAGGGCGTAGCCGTACTGCTCCAGCTCCGGGGGAAGCTTGGAGGCGATGTCCGCCAGCTTCTGCCGCTCCCGGGCCACGTCCAGCACCGGCAGGTCGCTGTCCTTCTTGGCCTGGCCCACCTGGGCCACCACGTTCATCCGGTCCACAAAGGCCCGGACCAGGGTATCGTCAATGACGTCGATCTCTTTTCTCAGTTCTTCTAAGCTCATGGCTGTTCTCTCCTTTTCTCCTGCTCCAGCAGAGCATCATAAACCGCAATGGCTGCCGCCGCCTCCACGCAGGGCACCGCCCGGGGGACGATGCAGGGGTCGTGACGGCCCTTGATCTCCAGCTTGGTGTTCTCCTTCCGGGACAGGCTCACGCTGTCCTGCACCTGGCCGATGGAGGGGGTGGGCTTCACCGCCGCCCGGAACACCAGGGGCATGCCGTTGGTGATGCCCCCCAGGATGCCCCCGGAATGGTTGGTGCGGGTTCTGACCCGGTCCCCGTCCATGTAGAAGGGGTCGTTGTTCTGGCTGCCCCGGAGGGTTGCCACCTCAAATCCGGCCCCGAACTCCACCCCCTTGACCGCGGGGATGGCAAAGGTCAGGCGGGCGATCCGGTTTTCCATGCCGTCCAGCATGGGGTCTCCCAGGCCGGCGGGCAGGCCCAGCACGGCGCACTCAATGACCCCGCCCACGGAGTCCAGCTGGGCCTTGGCCTCGGCGATGGCCTCCTGCATCCGCGCCCCCGCTTCGTCGTCAATGACGGGGAACCGTTTTTCCCCGGGAGCCAGCAGGCCGGCCTGCTCCAGACCCACAGGGTCGAAGGAGGCGTCCGGAATCCCGGCGATGGCGGCGATGTGGGCTCCCACGAAGATGCCCCGGCGGGCCAGAAGCTGCTTGCAGATTCCCCCGGCAATGCACAGGGGGGCGGTGAGCCGGCCGGAGAAGTGGCCGCCCCCGGCCACGTCCTGAAAGCCGCCGTACTTCACCTGGGCGGTGTAGTCGGCGTGGCCGGGACGGGGGATGTCCTTCAGGTTCTCATAGTCCCCGGACCGGGTGTTGGTGTTCCGGATGACGGCGGCCAGGGGGGCTCCGCAGGTCTTGCCCTGGACCAGGCCGGAAAGAAACTCCGGCTTGTCCCCCTCCTTCCGGGTGGTGGACCAGGCGCCGGTGCCGGGGGCACGCCGGGCCAGAAAGGCCTGGAGCTCCTCCAGGTCCACCGTTTCCCCGGCGGGAATTCCGTCCACCGTGACCCCGATGGCCGGGGCGTGGGACTGGCCAAAGATAGAAACGGTCAGCTGACCGTGATAGATACTGCTCATAGCTGCGTCCTCGATTTGTTGAAGTATCTTTATTATATCTGTATTGGGCGGCGCGTCAAGACAGAGTTTCCTCTGCGTTCTTCCCCAGCCCCCGCAGCTCCTGCCAGAAGGTTGGGTAGGACTTGTCCACCGCCTGGGCGCCGGTGACGGTCACCGGGCCTTCACAGGCCACCGAGGCCACCGCCGCCGCCATGGCAATGCGGTGATCCCCCTGGGCGTCCACGGTGCCGCCGGCGAGGGTTTCCCGGCCGTGGATGATGAGGCCGTCCTCGGTCTCCTCCACCTGCCCCCCCAGAGCGTTCAGAGTCTGGGCGGTGGTCACCAGCCGGTCGGACTCCTTCAGCCGCAGGCGGGCGGCTCCCACAATGCGGGTCTCCCCCGGGGCCGCGGCAGCGGCCGCTGCCAGAACGGGCACCAGGTCGGGAATGTTCCGGGCGTCGATCACTGTGGGGGCCAGCTGGCCGGGCCGGGCGGTGTAGTCGCCCCCGTCCCGGGAGATACGACCGCCCATCCGGGCCAGAACCTCACAGACCGCCTTATCTCCCTGGAGGGAGTCCGGGTCCATGCCGGTGACGGTTATGCCTTCCCCTCCCATAACTCCCATGCACAGCCAGGGGGCGGCGTTGGACCAGTCCCCCTCCACCTGCACGGTTTCGGGGCCGTGATAGCCCACCGGGGGGATGCTCCAGCCCCCTTCCAGGGGTTCGGGGACCACACCGAAGTCAGACAGGGCCCGGAGAGTCAGGTCAATGTAGCCCTTGGACTCCACTTCCCCCTCCACCATCAGCCGGCTGCTCTCCCCCAGCAGGGGCAGGGCAAAGAGCAGGCCGGAGATAAACTGGGAGGACACATTTCCGGGCAGGACGAACCGGCCGGGGGTGAGCACGCCAGATACGTCCATCTGGTTTTCCTCCGGCCGGGGGGTAATGGTGCAGCCGTGTTCTCTCAGCTGAGTTGCCAGGGGCTCCATGGGCCGGTGGGCCAGCCGTCCGGCCATGTGGAAGGTCCCTGTGGCCCCCAGGGCGCAGACCACAGGCAGAAGAAAGCGAAGGGTGGAGCCGCTCTCCCCGCAGTCTAAGGTGCAGGGGTTGGGGATCTGATCCCGGCGGATGGGGGTGACCCGGTAGGCCGCCCCCTCCCGGTGAATCTCCGCTCCCAGGCCGGTGAGGCACCGGATGGTAGCGGCAATGTCCTGGGACTCCTTGTCGCAGACCACAAGGGCGGGCCGGTCCCCCAGGGCGGCGCAGATCAGCAGCCGGTGGGCGGCGGACTTGGAGGGAATGGCGGCCAGGGCGCCGGAAACAGGGCCCGGCTGGATGGTGACAGTCATAGGCTCAGCCCTTTCTCGATCCATTGTAGCAGGTCCGGAACGGCCACCTGATGCAGCTGGCTCTTCCCCCAGGCGGTGGGAACCACCAGGCGGATGGTGCTGCCGGTGCGCTTCTTGTCGGACAGGGTCTTTTCATACAGCGCCCGGGCCTCATAGTCTGTGGCGTCAGGCAGGCGGTACTTCTTCAGCAGGCTCTGAAGCCGGGGCAGAGCCTCCGCCGGGCACAGGCCGAAGGACACCGCCGCCCGGGTGATGAGGGTCATGCCGATGGCCACCGCCTTGCCGTGGGAGAGCTGGTAGCCGCTGCACGCCTCGATGCCGTGGCCGATGGTGTGGCCCAGGTTCAGCAGTTGCCGGGCGCCGGTGTCGAACTCGTCCTGCTCCACCAGGTCCCGCTTCTGGGCAACGCACCGGGCCACGATCTCCTCCGGGTCCTTTTGAAAGTCCGTGGTCTCCAGCAGGTCCAGAAGGCCTCGGTCCCCGATCATGCCGTATTTGATCACCTCGGCGCAGCCGTCGGCAAAGATCTCCGCCGGGAGGGTGTCCAGGGTGTTCAGGTCGCAGAGAACCAGGCGGGGCTGATAGAATGCCCCGGCCAGGTTCTTGCCGTTTTTCAGGTCAATGGCGGTTTTGCCCCCCACGGAGGCGTCCACCGCCGCCAGCAGGGTGGTGGGAATCTGGATGAAATCCACCCCCCGCAGGAAGGTGGCGGCGGCAAAGCCGGTGAGGTCCCCCACCACGCCGCCGCCCAGAGCCACCAGGCCGTCGGACCGGGTGATCTGGTGCTCCGCCAGAAATTCCAGCAGGTCCAAGTAGGTCTGCCCGTTTTTGGAGGCTTCCCCGGCGGGGAACACGAAGGAGCAGACCTGAAAGCCCGCCTGCTCCAGGCTGGCCTTCGCCTTGTCCAGGTAGAGGGGGGCCACGTTGCTGTCCGACACGATGGCGGCGGTCCGACCCTTCAGCAGGGCGGCGGACTCCACGCCCAGGGTGTCCAGCAGGCCCCGGCCCACCTTCACGTCATAGGATCGGGATGCCCGAACGGAAACGGTGGTCAATGCCCGTCCACCTCCTCTTTGATTCTGCGGCCGTCGTCCAGCAGCTGGCGGAGGGTCTCGCTGTCCTCCTCCCGCAGAGCCTTCTGGTAGGCCTCCAGGCTGCTGATGAGGGTGTCCAGCTCAAAGAGCAGATGCTCCTTGTTTTCCAGGAAGAGTTCCGTCCACATCTCCGGGTTCAGCCAGGCCACCCGGGTCAGGTCCTTGTAGCTGCCGGCGGAGAAGCCGTCGTGCACCCGGGCGGTGGGGCTCTTGATATAGGCGTTGGACACCACGTGGGCCATCTGGGAGGTGAAGGCGATGCGCCTGTCGTGCTCCTGGGCGGTGGTGATGGAGATCCGGCCGAAGCCCACCGGGGCCAGCAGGCGCTTGGCCTCGTCCAGCAGGCGGATGTCGTCAAAGCTGGGGGGCACGATCACCATGGGAGCCCCGTCGAAGAGGTCAGCCCGGCTGTACTTAAAGCCGGAGTGGTGGGTGCCCGCCATGGGGTGGCCGCCCAGGAACCGGAAGCCGTACTTCTCCGCCAGAGGGAAGACCCCCTCGCACACCCGGGCCTTGACGCCGGCGCAGTCGATGACCATGGTGTGCTTGTCCAGCAGGGGGGCCAGCCGCTCCATGTGCTCCACCACCGCCTCGGGATAGGTGGCCAGCAGCAGCAGGTCCACGGTTTTCAGGTTTTCTTCGGTGAGGGGGCCGTGAATGGCCTCCGCCAGCTGGGCAAACTCCAGGATGGAGTGATCTGCGTCCATACCCAGAACGGTGATAGACGCGTCCCGGCGGTACGCCTTGGCCAGGGAGCCTCCGATGAGGCCCAGGCCGATGATGCCGACTGTCATCCTTCCATCGCCTCCCGGATTTTGAAGATCTTCCTGGCTGTCTGGGCGAACTCATCAGGGGTGAGGGACTGGGCGCCGTCGCACAGGGCGTGGGGCGGGTCGTTGTGAACCTCGATCATGATGGCGTCGGCTCCGGCAGCGGCGGCGGCCATGGCCATGGGCTCCACCAGGTAGGTGTGGCCGGTGGCGTGGCTGGGGTCCACCACCACGGGCAGGTGGGTCAGGCTCTTCAGAACGGGCACGGCGGACAGGTCCAGGGTGTTCCGGGTGTAGGTGGACTCATAGGTTCGGATGCCACGCTCGCAGAGGATCACGTTCTCGTTGCCGTTGGCCATGATGTACTCGGCGCTCATGAGCAGCTCTTTGATGGTGCCGGCCAGGCCGCGCTTTAAGAGGATGGGCTTCTGGGTCTTGCCCAGCTCCTTGAGCATGTCAAAGTTCTGGGTGTTCCGGGCGCCTACCTGGATCACGTCCACGTCCTCGAAGAGGTCGATGTTGCGGATGTCCATGAGCTCGGTGACGATGGGCAGGCCGGTGGCCTTCTTGGCCTCCAGCAGCAGGCGGATGCCCTCGGCGCCCAAGCCCTGGAAGTCATAGGGAGAGGTGCGGGGCTTGAAAGCGCCGCCGCGAAGGAAGGCAGCGCCGGCCTTCTTCACCTGTTCTGCCACGAAGGTGATCTGGGCCTCGTTTTCCACGGAGCAGGGGCCGGCGATGAGGGCGAAGTTGCCGCCGCCGATGGCAGCGTTCCCCACCCGGATGACGGTGTCGTCGGGGTGGAACTTCCGGTTCACGGCCTTGAAGGGGTCCGACACCCGGGTAACGGACTCCACGATGTCCAGACTCTGGAGCATCTCCATATCCACCTTGGAGGTGTTGCCGATAAGGCCCAGAACGGTCTGATATTCACCCTGGGAAACGTGAACGCCCAGGTTCTGCTCTTTCAGCCAGTTGATAAGGTGCTCGGTGCGCTCAGGGGAAGC
>JAEDJB010000051.1 GCA_016296565.1 Oscillospiraceae bacterium | reverse complement strand
ATCAGCTGGACATTGTGGAGGTCCCCACCAACAAGCCTCTGGTCCGCATCGACCACCCCGACGAGGTGTACAAGAACACCCAGGGCAAGTACCGGGCCATCGTCCGGCAGATCGCGGAATGCCATGAGAAGGGCCAGCCCGTCCTGGTGGGCACCACCTCCATCGAAAAGTCTGAGATCATCTCCAAGCTGCTCACCAAGCAGGGCATCCGCCACAACGTCCTGAACGCCAAGAACCACGAGAAGGAAGCCGAGATTGTGGCCCAGGCCGGTAAGCTGGGGGCTGTCACCGTCGCCACCAACATGGCCGGCCGTGGTACCGACATCATGCTGGGCGGCAACGCGGAATATCTTGCCAAGAACGACCTGCGCAAGGCAGGCCTCTCCGACGAGATGATCGCCGAGGCCACCGGCTTTGCCGAGACCGACAACGAGGAAATCCTGAAGGCCCGGAAGATGTTCTCCGACGCCGAGGCCAAGTACAAGGCGGAGCTGGCCCCCGAGGCCGAGAAGGTCCGCCAGGCCGGCGGCCTGTTCATCCTGGGCACCGAGCGCCACGAGTCCCGCCGCATCGACAACCAGCTGCGGGGCCGTTCCGGCCGTCAGGGCGACCCCGGCGAGAGCCGCTTCTACCTGTCCATGGAGGACGACATCATGCGCCTGTTCGGCTCTGAGCGGATGCAGAACATGATGGAGACCCTGAAAATCGACGACGACACCCCCATCGACGCCAAGGTCCTCTCCGGCGCCATCGAAAACGCCCAGAAGAAGGTGGAGTCCAAGAACTTCCAGGCCCGGAAGAACACCCTGGAGTATGACGACGTGATGAACGTCCAGCGTGAGGTTATCTACAAGCAGCGCCGCCAGGTGCTGGACGGGGAGAACATGGGTTCCTTCATCCGCACCATGATCCACCGGTGGATCGACGAGTCTGTCCACGGCCACCTGGGGGAGGGCAAGCACCTGACCCAGGAGTCCTGGCTCCAGGCCACCGAGCCCTTCCGGGGCCTCTTCTTCCCCGCCGACCAGTTCCAGTATTCCGACGAGGATCTGGAAAAGCTGAAGCCCGAGGAGCTGGTGTCCCGGCTGGAGGAGCAGGCCCTGGCGGTCTACGACGCCAAGGAAGCCGCCCTGGGCGACGAGCTCATGCGGGAGCTGGAGCGGGTCATGATGCTGCGCACCGTGGATGAATACTGGATGGACCACATCGACGCCATGGAGGAGCTGAAGAAGGGCATCGTCCTGCGGGCCTATGCCCAGACCAACCCCGTGGACGCCTACAAGAAGGAAGGCTTCGAGATGTTCGAGGGCATGATCCAGGCCATCCAGGAGGAGACCATCCGCCGGATCATCGTGGCCCGGGTCCAGACCAACGAAGTAAAGCGCGAGAGAGTGGCCAAGGTCACCGGCACCTCCGGCGGCAGCGACGAAACCCTGAAGAAGGCTCCCGTCCGCAAAGCCATCAAGGTGGGCCCCAACGACCCCTGCCCCTGCGGCAGCGGCAAGAAGTATAAGAAGTGCTGCTATCTGAAGGATAAGGCAGCCCAGTAAGTCCCTGCGCAAAGCGCCAACATTGCAAAATCCTGTGAGGTGTTCTATGCCCTTCACCCAGCAAACCAAAAACGGCGTGGTGTTCCACACCGCCGACGCCTTTACCGCCGCCGGTGGGGTAGCCCACGGCTTTGCCTCCCGGCTGGGGGGCGTCAGCACCGGCCCCTGCGCCCAGCTGAACCTGGGGCTCTCCCGCCACGACCGGCCCGAGGCCGTCCGGGAGAACTACCATCGCTTCTGCCAGGCCGTGGGCACCGACGAGAACAGCCTGGTGATGACCCACCAGGTCCACCAGGACACGGTGCGCACCGCCGCCCGAAGCGACGTGCTGGCCGATCTCTTCGACCCCATCCCCTACGACGCGGATGGTTTGGTGACCAACCAGCCCGGCCTGTGCCTTACCATTTACTACGCCGACTGCATTCCGGTGCTCCTGTACGACCCGGTGAAACGGGCCATCGCCGCCGTTCACTCCGGCTGGCGGGGCACCGCCCAGGCCATCGTCCCCAAGGCGGTGGCAAAAATGACCGCCCTTTACGGCAGCGACCCCAAAGATATCCTGGCCGCCATCGGCCCGGGCATCGGCCCCTGCTGCTTTGAAACCCACGGGGACGTCCCCGACGCCATGGCCGACCAGCTTGGCCCCGGGGTGCTGGGCTTCGTCCGGCCCCTGGCAGAGCCGGGAAAGTTCTCCGTGGACCTGAAGGGCATCCTCACCTGGCAGCTGGCCAATGCAGGTCTTGCCCGGGAGCAGGTGGAGGTTCTCCCCCTGTGCACCGGCTGTCACCCGGAGCTCTACTGGTCCCACCGGAAGCTGGGGGACCGGCGGGGCAACCAGGCCGCCATGATCCAGCTTCTCCCCTAACCCAGCATAACCCAGCAAAGGAGGCATGTTTCCGTGCGCGGAACGTCCCAAAAACCCCATGACAACTTAAAAGACAAGGCCGACCGCTTCCGCCGGAAGCAGGAGGAAAAAAGCGCCGCCCATCCCCTTCGCTCTTCCCTGTCCTTTCTGGGCATTGCCGGCGTGATTCTGTCCGGCGCGGTGTTTGTGGCCTCCTGCACCCTCTGCTATACCATCAACGCCCAGGGTCAGTCCGTGGCCTTCTTCCAGGATGCGGCGACCTACGACGCCGCCGTCTCCCAGGCAGAGGCCAAGGCCTCCCGCATTCTGGAAACCGACTACTCCCTGGACCAGACCCTCACCCTCAGCACCACCCTGGCCCCCCGGGACCAGATCGAGCCCCTGTCCCAGGTCACCGACTCCATTCTGGAGACCATCCCTGAGCTGGAGCATGTGTACATCCTGTCCGTGGACGGCGCCATGGTGGGAGCCGCCCAGGACTCCGACACCATCACCCAGGCCCTGAACCTGGTGAAGGCGCACTACACCACCCCCAACACCCTGTCCCTCCAGCTGGACAGCCAGGTGAGCGTGCGCTACGCCTACCTGCCCGCGGAGAAGGGCGTGTCCACCGCCCAGGAGCTGGCGGACCTGCTGCTGGCGGAAAGCCCCCGGACCTTTGACTACGAGGTGCAGGAGGGGGACACCCTGGAGGGCCTGCTGGAGCGGTTCTCCATGACCCAGGAGCGGTTCCAGGAGCTGAACCCCGGCCTGATTCTGGAGGTCCAGGCCCTGGCCATGGGCATCGACGAGGAGGAATCCGACACGGCCCCCGCCGGGGAGACGGAGGAGCAGGCCGAGGACCAGGAGGACCTGGCCGCTCTGCTGGCTGCCGAGTTCGGCACCCCTCTGGACGCCGGACTCACCCTGACGGTGGAGCAGTCCTGCCCCCTGCTGCTGGTGTCCACGGTTGAGGAGCAGGAGCTGTCCCGCTCCATCACCCCCCAGCTGGAAACCCAGCTGGACAGCACCATGTTCACCGGGGAGCAGCGGATCATCCAGGAGGGCGTGGCCGGTGAGGCCGCCGTCCTGTCCCGGGTGGTCACCCGCTGCGGCGTTCCCATCGCCAGCACCGACCTGCGCTCCGTTACCGTCACCGAGGCCGTCCCCCTCATCGTGGGCACCGGCACCCAGCCCAAGCCCCAGCTGCCCGACGGCTGCCTGTTCCTGTGGCCGGTGCAGGGGACCATCTCCTCGGACTACGGCTACCGGTTCATCTTCGGGGAGACTAACTTCCACCAGGGCATCGACATTCCCGCCCCCCTGGGCACCGCCATCAACGCCGCCGCCGACGGCACGGTGCTCTTCGCCGGAGAGCGGGGGAGCTACGGCAACCTGGTGATTATCTCCCACGCCAACGGCTTTGTTACATACTACGGCCACTGCTCCAAATTCCTGGTGCAGGCGGGCGACCAGGTGACCCAGGGCCAGCCCATCGCCGCGGTGGGCTCCACCGGCCGGTCCACGGGGCCCCACTGCCACTTTGAGGTGCGGTACCAGAACACCCCCATCGACCCGCTGCTCTACCTGCCCGGGGAGAACAACGCCCCCGCCCGGACCCAGGTTTCTGAGGAGCAGGAGGAGGACCAGACCCCGGCGGTTCCTGAGACCCCTGCGGCTCCGGCAGTCCCTGCGGAGCCTGTCCAGCCGGAAACCCCGGCGGAGCCTGCTGCCCCGGCGGAACCCCAGGACAGCCAGGAGGCGATTTCCCCTGCCGGGGAGGACGACCAACAGGATGACGCGGAATCCTGAATAAACGCAAAAAGGAGCCGGATCAATCGATCCGGCTCTTTCTCGCAGCAGATTTCGGGAATCCCTCCGCGCCTGCAGCAGGGGCAATAAACCTCCCCTTTAAAGGGGAGGGGGACCGCGAAGCGGTGGAGAGGTGTCGCCTGGGAGACCCGATCGGGGGCGGTACGACGGGACCAGGGTGGGGACTTTGTCCGCCGCTCTGCCTTGTCAGCGCGCCCGAGGGGATAATCCCAGGGGATCACCTCTCAGTCAGCTTCGCTGACAGCTCCCCTCCCCAGGGGAGCCTTTGGGTTGGGGAACCGCTCCCCCTGGCGAAGTTCACTGGGCCACCCGCTCCAGAAGGACCTTCCCGCAGGCCCGGGCGAAGAGCCGGGCCCCCGCCAGGGCCTCGTCCAGGGTGTTCCCGTGGCTGCCCACCTCCACCAGCAGAGACCCCTTGGTGAGCTGCTGGTTGAACCGGGCGGTGCGCAGGGTAATGGGCCGGGCCAGACCCGGCCAGAGGGCGTTCATCTGCCCCTGGATCTCCATGGCCAGGGCCAAATGCTCCTGCCAGTCGGGGAAGGAGGCCCCCGCGTCGTCGGACCCCACCAGGAGCATCACCTGGGCGGTTTTCACCCCGTCCACCTGGAGCACCGGCTTGTAGATGGTGCCGTCGGACCCCACCAGGGCGTCCCGGTGGACATCCAGCACCATCTGAATGGTGGGGTACTGGGCCAGAATGGCCTCCACCGCCGCCCGGGACCGGTCGTAGGCCCCGTTGTAGGCGGGGTAGTCGTAGATCTCCGTGTGGTGAATCACCGACAGACCCATCTCCTCAAAGATTCGCGCGATCTCGTCCCCCACCCGTATGATATTATAGTTGGCGTCCGTGGTGTGGGCGGTGCCTGTCTCTGTGTAGGGCTCGGTGCCGTCCCGGGCGAAGGATTCCGTGGCGTGGGTGTGCATAATAAGAACCTGGGGCCCGTCCGCCGCCGGGGCAAAGGACAGGCTGGAGCCCCCCTGGGCCACCGCCTCCAGGTCCACCGTCTTTTCCGTCCGGTTGAACAGGGAGATCCCCCCGGAGTTCACATAGCCCGCGCCGCTGCCGGTGATGGTGCGCTCCTCCACGTTGTCCGGGGTCGCCGCCTCCAGGTTCTGCTCCTCCTCGGCCTCCTCCGGGGCGGGCTCCTCAGGCTCGGCCTCCTGGCTTTCCCCCGCCGTCCACTGGGCCAGCAGGGCAGACTCCCCCAGCAGCACCCGCTGCCACAGGGGCGCGGGCCCGTCCGCCCCCGAAAGGCTGGCGGCCAGGGCGGGCAGGGCGGTCTCCGGCAGAACCCCCGCCGTCACGGCGGCCAGCCACAGGCCCACCAGGGCCAGAAAGCAGGCGGCGCACCGCCGCAGGAAGCGCCCCCCGGCGGTCCCACGTTTTTTCATTGGCATCACGCTCCTCTTGTCCCGGCCTGCGGGGTTTCTGGACTTTATCCTATGCTCCGCCCGGCCCATTCAGAACCGTCCCCAGAAAGGAGGTCCCCTATGGGTAAGCGCTGGTCGTCCCTCATAGACAAGCTCTGGTCATCCCCTCCCGTGCTCTTTCTCCGGGAAGGGCTGATGCTCTATTTCAGCCGCCGGATTCCCCAGGCGGCAGCCTGCCTGGCCTACTTCGTGCTGCTCACGGTGTTCCCCGTTCTCATCTGCGTGTCCTACCTGCTGGGCCTTGCCAACATCGATGTTGCCAGCCTCATCTCCCAGCTCCAGGCCTTCCTGCCCGACGCCGCCCTGGAGCTGCTGAACGGCTACCTGCGCTACGTCTCCTACCACGAGACCACGGGCCTGTTCATCGCGGGGCTCATCGGCTGCTGGTTTTCCGCCGCCGCGGCCTACCGGACCATCGCCCGGGTGATTCTGGACGTGTACGACCAGGTGTCCCAGACCATGCTCCGGGGAATGGTGTCCAGCATCATCTTCCCCTTCGGCCTGCTGCTCACCCTGGACCTGTCGGTGCTGGTGGTGGTCACCGGCCAGCGGACCCTCCAGGCCATCGCCCAGCGCGTCCCCTTCCTGGGGCAGGTGCTCTCCCTGTGGTCCTGGCTGCGCTATGTGCTGCTCTTCGCCGTCTTTCTCCTGTTCATCCTGGCGGTTCTGAACATGGCCGCCCCCTCGGGAACCCCGCGGCTTCCCATGGTGGTCAGCGGCATCGCCGCCGCCCTGGCCCTGGTGGTCTGCTCGGCGGTGTTCTCCTGGTTCATCGGCCTGTCCTCCCGGTACTCCCTGGTGTACGGCTCCCTCATGTCCATTGTGGTGCTGCTCATCTGGCTGTACCTCTGCGGGCAGATCCTCTTCCTGGCGGTGGTTTTCACCAGCGTCTGGTACAAAAACCGCAGCAGCCGCCGGTGAACCAGGCCGGTTTCCTGGAAAAACCGGGGCATTTCCCCAGGATTCTCTCCCCGCGGCAAGGGATTTTGGTTGTATCCCTTGACTGCATATGGTATAATGTTCTTTATCCTTTTGTGACTATTTTCCAGCGGCGTTCCGCTGTGTTGGGGGTGCTCTCATGCGTCCGCAAACCATTCACAAGACCCTGTCCCAGATCACCGAGACCGGCTTCCGGGTGTTTTTCGCCACCTGCCTGGTCTTTGCGGTGCTCACCGGCCTGTTCAACGTCTGGCTCTCCCTGGGGGAGATCGCCGTGGTGCTGATCCTCTACCTCTATCTCCACGCGGGCACCACCCGCCGGAAGAACGAGGTGCTGGCCTATCTGGACCACGTCACCAACGGGGTGGACTCCGCCTCCCGGCGGACCATGATCGCCTCCCCTCTGCCCATCGTGATCTTCCGGCCGGAGACCGACGACATCATCTGGAGCAACGAACGGTTCCTTCACCTCACCGGGGACCGGGACCATCTCTTTGAAACCAAGCTCTCCTCTCTGGTGCCCTCCTTCCAGTCCCAGTGGCTGCTGGACGGGGACCACTGCAGCCCCGAGCCGGTGGTGGTGGGGGACCGGCAGTATCTGGTCTTTGGCAACCTGGTGAGCACCGGCAGCCAGGACGAATTCCTGGCCACCACCTACTGGGTGGACGTGACCAAATACGCCGACGACGCCGCCAAGTACGCCGCCACCCGCCCCGTGCTGGCCATCCTCCAGGTGGACAACTACGAGGACCTGGGCAAGGGCCTGGACGAGGGGGAGCGCTCCGCCCTGCGCACCCAGATCAACAACCTGCTCACCTCCTGGCTGGAGCCCGCCCAGGGCATGATCTGCCGGTACGACCGGGACCACTACCTCTTCCTGGCGGAGGCGGGAAAGTTCCAGGATTTCTACCGCCGGAAGTTCTCCATCCTGGAGGAAATCCGCCGGATTCAAAGCCCCAACGGGGTGGCCGCCACCCTGTCCATCGGCGTGGGCCGCAACGCGGAGACCCCCAAGCAGCTGCATGAGTACGCCTCGGTGGCCCTGGACATGGCCCTGAGCCGGGGGGGCGACCAGGTGGTCATCAAGGACGGGTCGGACTTCTCCTTCATCGGCGGCCGGTCCAAGGAGACCGAGCGCCGCACCAAGGTAAAAAGCCGGGTGGTAGCCTCCGCCCTGTCGGAGCTGCTGGCCGGAAAGCGCCAGGTGCTCATCATGGGCCACAAGTTCCCGGACCTGGACGTGCTGGGGGCCGCCGCCGGCATGGCCGCCATCGCCCGGAAGATCGGCGTGCCCGCCCGGATTGTCCGGGCTCCCTCCCCCTACCCCGCCGAGGACATGGCCAAGCAGCTTTCTGCCCTGCCGGAGTACCGGGGGCTCTTCGTGGGCGCGGAGGAGGCCCGCCACCTGGCCGGGCCGGACAGCGTGATTGTGGTGGTGGACACCAACCGCCCCGAGCAGACCCAGATGGCAGAGCTGCTCACCACCGGGGCCAAGGTCATCGTCATCGACCACCACCGCCGGGCCGCGTCCTACATTGAAAACCCCTCCCTCAGCTTCCACGATCCCTACGCCTCCTCCGCCAGCGAGCTGGTCACGGAGCTGGTCCAGTACATTCTGGACAGCGGCGACCTGCTGCGCGCCGAGGCGGAGGCTCTGCTGGCGGGCATCGTGCTGGACACCAAGGGCTTCACCATGCGCACCGGCAGCCGGACCTTTGAGACCGCCGCCTTCCTGCGCAAGGCCGGGGCGGACACCGCCCAGGTCAACAAGCTCTTCCAGAACGACCTGACCCAGACGGTGACCAAGTTCGAGATCATCCAGGGGGCCCAGCCCTACCGGAAGAGCATGGCCATCACCCTCACCGACAAAAAGGTGGGCCGGGCCATTGCCGGTCAGGCCGCCGACGAGCTGCTGAACATCGCCGGCATCGAGGCCTCCTTCGTCCTCTTCCCCGAGGACGGGCAGACCTATCTCTCCGCCCGGTCAGGGAGCAATGTAAACGTGCAGGTGATCAGCGAAATGCTGGGAGGGGGCGGCAACGCCGCCACCGCCGGTGCCCAGTTCCCGGGCAAGACCCCCGAGGAGGTCCTGCCGGAGCTGAAGGCCGCCATCGACAAGTACTTCGACGACGAAGCATAAACAATGGACAATTCAGATTAAAATACAATGGAGGTAATTCCCATGAAAGTGATTTTACAGCAGGATGTGAAGGGCCACGGCAAGCGGGGCCAGCTGGTGAACGTGTCCGACGGGTACGCCCGGAACTTCCTGTTCCCCAAGAAGCTGGCCGTCCCCGCCACCGCGGACAACATGAACAAGATGGTCATGCAGGACAAGGCCAAGAAGGCCCAGATGGAGGCCGAAAAGGCCGAGGCCCAGGCCATCTCCGCTAAGCTCAAGGACGTGGTGGTGAAGATCCCCGCCAAGGCCGGCGCCGGCGGCCGCCTCTTCGGCGCCGTGACCTCCAAGGAGGTCTCCGAGGCCCTGCAGGAGCAGTTCGGCATCACCATCGCCAAGGCCAAGATCGTCCAGGACGAGCCCATCAAGAGCTACGGCGCTTACCAGCTCAAGTGCAAGCTGGGCTATGAGATCACCGGCACCCTCCACGTGGAGGTTGTGGAGGGCTGATCCCCACCCCCGCACCACCCCTGTAGGGGCGGCTATCAGCCGCCCGCTCCCCCAACGAATTTCTGAAACGAGGTGACTGAGCATGGATGAAACCTTACTGCTCCGGCAGGTGCCCCACAGCGTGGAGGCGGAACAGTCGGTGCTGGGCGCCATGCTCATTGACGCCCGGTGCATCCCCGACGTGGTGGAGTCTCTCACCGGGGAGGACTTTTACCTGCCCGCCAACCGGGACATTTACGAGACCATCTACACCATGTTTAACTTCTCCGCCACCATCGACCCGGTGACGGTGCTGGACCAGATGAAGCTCCGGGGGGTCTATGACGAGAACACCTCCCGGAACTACATCCTCCAGCTTATGGAGATCACCCCCACCGCCGCAAATGTCAAGGAATACGTCCGCATCGTCAAGGACAAGGCCCTTCTCCGCCGGGTCTACGAGACCGCCGGGGACCTGACCAAGCTGGTCCAGGAGGGCGGGGAGACCGCCCAGGCGGTGCTGGACCTGGCCGAGCAGCGGATTTACGC
Source organism: Oscillospiraceae bacterium (assembly GCA_016296565.1). Classification (GTDB taxonomy): domain Bacteria; phylum Bacillota; class Clostridia; order Oscillospirales; family Oscillospiraceae; genus Evtepia. The sequence goes on along the minus strand of JAEDJB010000051.1, from coordinate 2,049 downwards.
CATCCGCCAGGGCCGGAACATCCAGGGGCTGGAGCCCCTGTCCAAGATTCTGGTGGACGTGTTCGACCGGCTTCAGGAGCTGTCCGTGTCCGGTTCCGACGTGCCGGGGCTTGCCACCGGCTTTCTGGACCTGGACCGGACCCTCACCGGCTTTCACCCCTCGGAGCTTATCCTCCTGGCCGCCCGGCCGGGCATGGGCAAGACCTCCTTCGCCCTGAACGTGCTGCTTCACGCGGGGAAGTTCTCCGGCAAGACGGTGGTCTTTTTCTCCCTGGAAATGAGCCGGGAGCAGCTGGCCACCCGCCTCATCTCCAGCGAGGCCTTTCTGGACAACAAAAAGCTTATGACCGGCAAGCTCAGCCAGGACGACTGGGACAAGGTGACCTTAGCCTCCACCGCCCTGGCCCACACCACCATTTACATCGACGACAACCCCTCCCTGTCGGTGGCGGACATGAACGCCAAGTGCCGCCGGGTGGAAAACCTGGGGCTGGTGGTCATCGACTATCTCCAGCTGATGCAGTCCTCCGGCGGCCCCACCAAGTACGCCGGGGAAAACCGCCAGCAGGTGGTGGCCGACATCAGCCGGGCCTTAAAAATCATGGCCAAGGAGCTTCAGGTCCCTGTGCTGTGCCTGTCCCAGCTCTCCCGCGCCAACGAGAGCCGCTCGGACAAGCGGCCCATGCTCTCCGACCTTCGTGAGTCCGGCGCCATCGAGCAGGACGCCGACGTGGTCATGTTCCTCTACCGGGACGACTACTACAACAAAGACAGCGACAAGCGGAACCAGGCCGAGTGCATCATCGCCAAGAACCGCCGGGGGGAGACCACCACCATCCCCCTCCAGTGGCTGCCTGAGTTCACCGCTTTCTCCAACGTGGAGCGCAACTATGAAGAGCCCTACTGACCTGCCCGGCCGGGTCCTGGCCTTTGCCCGGGACTTAGGGATGCTCCCCCCTGGGGCCGTGATCCTCTGCGCCCTCTCCGGCGGGGCGGATTCCATGGCCCTGCTCACCTGCCTGGGGGAGCTGGCCGGGGACCAGGGCTTCACCCTTCTGGCCGCCCACTACAACCACCAGCTGCGGGGGGAGGAGTCCCAGCGGGACGAGGCCTTCGTGACAGACTGGTGCGCAGCCCACGCCGTTCCCCTGACCGTTGGCCGGGGGGACGTGGCGGCGGAAGCCGCCAGACAGGGCCGGGGCATCGAGGAGACCGCCCGGGCCATGCGGTACGCCTTTCTGGAGGAGACCGCAAAAGCCGTCGGGGCGGACTGCATCGCCACCGCCCACACCGCGGATGACAACGCCGAGACCCTGCTGCTCCACCTGGTCCGGGGCGCCGGCCTGGACGGGCTGGCGGGGATTCCCCCGGTGCGGGGACCCTTCGTCCGCCCCCTGCTGGAAACCACCCGGCAGGAGATCGAAGCCTATCTGGCCCTGCGGGCCGTTCCCTGGATTCAGGACAGCTCCAACGCCGACCCTGCCTACGCCCGCAACCGCATCCGCCGGGACGTGATGCCCGTTCTCCGGGCCTTAAACCCCGCCTTTTCCCGGACCCTGGCCGCCAACCTCCGCCACATCCGGGCCGACCGGGCCTATCTGGAGGAACTGGCGGAGCCGGTTTCCAGCAAGGCCCAGTGGCAGGACGGCACCCTGGTGCTGGAGGCAGCGGCCCTTTCTTCCCTCCCCCGGCCTGTGGCCGTGCGGGCGGTGAAGCAGGTGCTGGCCCGGCTGGACCGCCACCAGATTTCCGCCGTGCACCTGGACCAGATTCTGGACCTGGCAGGCCCCTCCCACCGGCTGGACCTGCCCCAGGGGCTCACCGTCCGGCGGGCGTATGGCAAGCTGGTGTTTTCCCTGGAACCGGCGGACGCGCTCCCCCTTTCCCCCGTGGAAATTTCCGGGGAGGGGACCTACCGGCTGGGGGACTGGCGGATGGAAATCCGCCCCTGCCTCTGCCCGGAGCACCCCGCCCAGGGGCCTTACCAGTGGTACCTCCGCCGGGAAGCCCTGACCTTCCCCCTGAAAGTCCGGACCCGGCAGACGGGAG
>JAEDJB010000213.1 GCA_016296565.1 Oscillospiraceae bacterium | reverse complement strand
GCCATGTGGTCTATGTGTGGGTGGACGCCCTGTTCAACTACTGCACCGCCATGGGCTTTCTCAACGACAAGTACGACGATTACGATAAATACTGGCCTGCCGACGTGCATATCGTGGGCAAGGAGATCGTCCGCTTCCACTCCATCATCTGGCCCGCCATGCTCATGAGCATGGAGATGCCCCTGCCCAAAAAGGTCTACGGCCACGGCTGGCTGGTGATCGACGGCGGCAAGATGTCCAAGTCCAAGGGCAACGTGGTGGACCCCTATGTGCTGGCGGATATGTTCGGCGTGGACGCCCTGCGCTTCTTCCTGCTGCGCACCTTCCCCTTCGGCTCCGACGGCAACTTCTCCAACGAGCTGCTGATCAGCACCATCAACACCGACCTTGCCAACGACCTGGGCAACCTGGTCTCCCGCACCACCGCCATGGTGGAGAAATACTTCGGCGGCACCCTGATCGCCGACCGTCAGGCCGATCCCATGGACGACGAGCTGGTGGAGATGATCCGGTCCACCAGGGAGAAATACGCAAAGCAGATGGACGCGCTGCAGCTCCATCTGGCCCTGGAAGAGGTGTTCAAGCTCATCCAGCGGGCCAACAAGTACATTGACGAGTGCGCCCCCTGGGTACTGGCCAAGGACGAGAGTAAAAAGCCCCGCCTGGCTTCCGTCATGTATAACCTGCTGGAGGCCCTGCGGGTGTCTCTGGTGATGCTGACTCCCTTTATGCCCCAGAGCTGCGAAAAGGCCTTCGCCCAGATCGGCGCGGCCGGCGAGGCGGTCAGCTGGGACAAGACCGGCGAATACAGCGTCCTGCCCGCTGAGGTCAGCGTACACAAGGGCGAGACCCTCTTCCCCCGCATCGACATGGCCAAGGCCCTGGAGGAGCTGGAGAAGCGGCAGCATGCCCACGACGCCCCCAAGGCCAAGCCCGTCCTGCCCGATGTGACGATCGACGAGTTTGCCAAGTGCGACATGCGCGTCTGCAAGGTTTTGACCTGCGAGGCGGTGAAGAAGTCCGAAAAGCTGCTGAAGTTCACCCTGGACGACGGCAGCGGCACCCCCAGGCAGATCCTCTCCGGCATCCACAAGTTCTATGAGCCTGAGGAGCTGGTGGGCAAGACCGTGGTGGCCATTCTGAACCTGCCCCCCAGAAAGATGATGGGCCAGATGTCCAACGGCATGCTGCTCTCCGCCGTCCGCGAGGTAAACGGGGAAGAGGAGCTGCACCTGATCATGCTGGACGACAGCGTCCCCGCCGGCAGCCAGCTCTGCTGAAAAGAATAAAAGATCAACAAGGCGGCGCGAAAGCGCCGCCTTTGTTCTCCCTTTACAAAGGAGTAGACCACATGCCTTGGGCGTAGGGGCGATTCATGAAATGCCCGCTGTGTGTCGCCAACGAACAAGGTTTTACAGTTTGTTCACGGCTGAAACGGCTTGGGACTTGTGACAGACGTAAAAAAGTGGTATAATATTTTTTTGGAGAAAAAATAAACCATGGAGGGATATACCATGACAAAAATAGACATTTTCTCAGGATTTCTTGGCGCGGGGAAGACGACGCTGATCCGCAAGCTCATTGCGGAGGGATACAAGGGCGAAAAGCTGGTTCTGATCGAAAACGAATTCGGCGAGATCGCCATTGACGGCGGCTTTCTGAAGGACGCCGGGGTGGAGATCACCGAGATGAACTCCGGCTGCATCTGCTGCACCCTGGTGGGCGACTTTACCAAGGCCCTGAAAAAGGTGATGGAGGACTTCGCTCCCGACCGCATCATTATCGAGCCTTCCGGCGTGGGCAAGCTGTCCGACGTGGCCAAGGCTGTGGAGAAGGTGGAGGGCGCCCACATCGGCGCCAAGGTCACTGTGGTGGACGCGGGCAAGTGCCGCATGTATATGCGCAACTTCGGCGAATTTTTCAACGACCAGGTGGAAAACGCAGACCTGATCGTCCTCAGCCGCACTGACACGGCGGGAGAGGCCAAGACCACCGCCGCAGTGGAGCTGCTCAAGGGCCTGAACGACCATGCCGGCCTGATCACCACACCCTGGGCTCAGCTCAGCGGCGAACAGATCCGGGAGGCCATGGACCACAATGCCCTGCACGAGGAGCTGGAGCATATGGAGCATGAGCATCATCACCACCACGATCACGATGATGACCATGATGAGCATGAGCACCATCATCACCATGACCACGATCACGACCACGGCGAGGACTGCACCTGCGGCTGCCATGACCATGACCACGAACACCATCACCATCACCACGCCGACGAGGTCTTCGTCAGCTGGGGCATCGAGACGCCCCGCAAGT
>JAEDJB010000212.1 GCA_016296565.1 Oscillospiraceae bacterium | reverse complement strand
GCCATCCGCTTCTTCCCCTTGCTCCGGGCGTACAGATACCCGAAGGTGGAAAAGACCACCGCGCCGATGAAGTTCACGAACAGATCCTTCATGGTGTCGATGATACCCAAGTCCAGATAGCCTCCCAGTCCCAAAGCTTCTGTGCTGCCGTCGCTGTGGACCAGAATCACGTCCTGGATATCTGAGACGGAAATAACCCGGTTGGAGGCTGTGGGGTCCAGGGACACCGTGTGAATGCTGCTCACAATCCAGTCCTTCTGCATGTCCAGGTGGAAAAACTGGTCCATGAAGAACTCGAAAAACTCCCAGAGGACCCCCACCGTCATGGAGAAGCAGAAGGCCACCAGGGCCAGAAAGATAGGTGACAGGTCGAAGGTGAGCTTGCTGTTGTTGTTCAGCAGCAGCACCAGAGAAAAGCCGATGGCCGCGCAGAGAAAGCCGTTGATGGTGTGAAGGATGGTGTCCCACAGGGGGATCTTTTGGTAAAAGGCGTTGATCTCTCCCAAAATCTCCGCCGCGAAGATGAAGCAGAGAATGCTGATCTCCAGCCCAATGGGAATCTCCACCCGCAGCTTCACCTGCACCCAGCTGGGCACATAGAGCAGCAGCAGGGTCAGCGCGCTGAGGAAGACGCTTTCGTAGTTGTGAAGAAAAACCTGACGGACCAGGCAGAGAATCACCAGCAGCCGCAGAACGCTGAACACCAGAAAGGAGCTTTTGTGTTCCCGCAGCTCCAGCATCACCGCATGGTAAAGCACTCTGCGCTTTTTCTTTTTCTCTGCGTTCTTTTTCATTCCATGCTCCTTTCTCTCTGTCGGTCCGGGTTTGTCTTTCAACTGTAGTATAACTTTCTCCCGCTGTCAAGGGCAAAATCTTCCGTACACCGCTTGACAAATAGCTCGAGGTGCGATATATTTATTACATCGAACCGCGATATATCGAGGTGAAATAGACAGGAGGTGGCGGCAGCCATGGACGAACGAATCCGGCGGGTCTATGTACCCATGACGGAGACGGGGTTCTACATCCTTTTCTGCCTCCAGGAGCCCATGCACGGCTACAGCATCACCCAGCAGGTGAAGGAAATGACCGGCGGCGCCGTGGTCATCAGCCCGGGCACCATGTACGGCACCCTGTCCAAGATGGAAAAGGACGGTCTGATCCGGCTGGTCCGGGAGGAGGAAAAGCGCAAGCTGTACCAGATCACGCCCCTGGGGAAGGAAATTCTGGACCTGGAAAAGCGGCGGATTGACCGCCTGTACCGAAACAGCAAAGGAGAGTGGATGCATGAGAGCCAATGAGGATCTGCGCCTGTTCCGCATCTTTACCATCGCAGACTACGAAAAGGAAGAGGTCTTTCTGCGGCAGCAGCACAACGCGGGCTACCGGCTGGTGCGGTTCGCTCTGCCCGGCTTCTACTATTTTCAGAAATGCCAGCCGGAGGATGTGGTGTATCGTCTGGATTTTGACAACGGAAACCAGGAAGGCCGGGAGAGCTACCTGCAGATGTTCCGGGACTACGGCTGGGAATACATGTTTCGCGTGAGCGGCTGGAATTACTTCCGCAAGGCCGCCGCCGGGGACGAGGACCTGGAAATTTTCAGCGACAACGCCTCCCGGCTGGCCCTGGTGCAGCGAGTGTTCCGCACCCGGATGCTGCCCATTCTATTGATCTTCCTGGCCTGCGTGATTCCCCAGTTCTCTCAGTCCATTCTGGGAACCTTCCGGTATGGGTTCTTCCTTTTCTGGCTGGTGATGTTTGTGCTCTATGTGGTCCTTCTGGCCCACTCCGGCCTGGGGCTGTGGAAGCTGAAGCAAAAATACAGTCAGGAAGGAGGGTCTCTATGAAAATCCGGCACGCGGCCATGGCCGATCTCCCCGCCCTCGCTACGGTGGAAGCCGCCTGCTTTCCCCCGGCGGAGGCGGCAAGCGAGGACTCTCTCCGCCGCCGGCTGGCGGTCTACCCCGACCACTTCTGGCTTTTGTGGGACGGGGACACGCTGGTGGGCTTTGTCAACGGCATGGTCACCCAGGCGGCGGACCTGGCGGACGAGATGTACGACAACGCCAATCTGCACGATGAAACCGGCCCCTGGCAGATGATTTTCGGGGTGGACACCCTCCCCGCCTACCGCCGCCGGGGCTGCGCCCAGCGGCTTCTGGAACGGGCCATTGCCGACGCCCGGGCCCAGGGGCGGAAGGGGCTGGTGCTCACCTGCAAGGAGCATCTGCTCCACTACTACGCCAGGTTTGGCTTTGTCAGCGAGGGGATTTCCCAGTCGGTCCACGGAAACGTCCGGTGGTACCAGATGCGGCTGACCT
>JAEDJB010000211.1 GCA_016296565.1 Oscillospiraceae bacterium | reverse complement strand
ACAAACCATATTTTTTCTTCTTTCCATTTGACGTGCCGGATATTGTCTGATAAAATGGTCTGTAATCTATGCGGAAAGGTGGGCGTTTATGCAAAGCGAAAAGCCCTTCTCTCTGGGAATTCTGGTCGGACGGTTCCAGGTGGTCCATGCGGGCCATGAGCAGATGATCCGCACGGCCCTTTCCCTGTGCCGCCGGGTGGGTATTTTTGTCGGCTCCTCCCAGGAATCCGGCACCAGCACCAACCCCTTCCCCTACGAAATCCGGGAACAGCTTCTGCGCAGCATTCTGGGCAGCTCCGTGGACATCTATCCCCTGCCGGACATCGGGGTGGGCAACACCGCCGCCTGGGGTGACTATGTGCTCCAGAATGTGCGGGCCCGTTTCGGCTGTCTTCCGGACCTGCTGGTCTCCGGAAAGGAAAGCCGAAGACTGGACTGGTTCGACAGCGTCCAGGGTGTGCGCATTGCCGAGCTCTACATTCCCAAAACCATCGACATCTCCGCCTCCCGGATGCGGGGCTTCCTCATAGAGGATGACCGCGCCCAGTGGGAGCGCTATGTCAGTCCTGAAAATCACGCCATGTACCCGATCCTTCGGGAAATGGCCCTGGCCTCCCGGGACCATTCGCAGACCGAAAGTATTTGATAAAGAAGGCAATTGTATGAAACTGGAACCCATTGTCCTTTCCCTGCTGGACACCGATCTGTATAAATTCAACATGGATCAGGTGATTTTCCACAAGCACACGGACCTGAACGGCGAATACTATTTTAAGTGCCGGAACAAGGACACCATGTTCACTCCCGAAATGCTTCAGGAAATCAACGAGCAGATCGACCACCTGTGTTCCCTGCGCTTTACCAAGGAAGAGCTGGACTATCTGCGCTCCATCCGCTACATCAAAAGCGACTATGTGGAATTCCTGCGGCTGTGGCACCCCATCCGGGAGTACGTCCACACCGGCCTGAGCCAGACCGGCGAGCTGATCCTCACCGTAAAGGGCCCCATGTTCAGCGCCATGCAGTTTGAAATCTATCTGCTGGAAATCGTTAACGAGGTCTATTTCCGGATGCACTTTGATTACGCCACCCTGGAGGCCTCCGCCCGGGAAAAGCTGGAGCAGAAGATTCAGGACTTCCATTCCGGGAAATACACCTTCAATTTTGCCGAATTCGGCTGCCGCCGCCGTCTCTCCCGCCAGTGGCAGGAGGAAGCCGTGCGCAGACTGGCCCAGGAGACCCGCAACTGCGTGGGCACCTCCAATGTCTACCTTGCCTGGAAGTACAACCTGATTCCCGTAGGCACCTATGCCCACGAGTTCGTGCAGATGTACCAGGGCATCGACTCCATCCCCCTGGCCTACACCAACCACTACGCCATGGCCGACTGGTATGACGAATACCGGGGCGACAACGGCACCGCTTTGACGGACACCATCACCACGGACCTGTTCCTGCTGGACTTTGACCGGGCCATGGTGAACAACTACTCCGGCGTCCGCCACGACAGCGGCGACCCCTACGCCTGGGGTGAAAAGATGATCCGCCACTTTGAAAAGTACGGCGCCGACCCCAAAAGCAAGGTGCTGCTGTTCAGCGACGGTCTGGACTTTGACCACGCTCAGAAGCTCTATGACCACTTCAAGGACAGAACCCGGGTTTCCTTCGGCATCGGCACCTTCGTAACCAACGACACCTGCGAGGAAGCCCTGAACATCGTCATCAAGCTCCAGTATGTCAACGGCAACCCGGTGGCCAAGATTTCCGATGCCCCCGGTAAGGAAATGTGCCAGGATGACGAATACCTGTCCTACCTGAAGCGCTCCGTGGACTTCCGGCTGCAACGGGGAAAATAATTCAGGAGAATCCAACTATGAACGTTACCTTTCTTGGCACCGGCTGTGCGCTGGTGCTGAAACGATACAACACCTGCTTCCTGCTGGAGGATGGGGAAAACCGGCTGCTGGTGGATGCCGGCGGCGGCAACGAAATCCTGGTGCGGCTGGACCGGCTGAATGTGCCCGTCACCTCTCTGGGCGGGATGTTTGTCACCCACAGCCACAGCGACCACATTCTGGGGACCCCCTGGGTCATCCGGGCCGTGGCCACCGCCATGGCGGAGGAAGGCTATACCGGCACCTTTACCGTGGCCGGCTGCAGGCAAACCCTGCAGGATGTGCGCGCCATCTGCCACATGATTTTGGGCACGAAGCTGACCAAATACTTTGACAGTCAGATCCTGTTCCGGGAGGTTGCCGACGGAGAGGACCTGACGCTGGCAGGCTTCCGGCTGACCGCCTTTGACATCGGCTCCAAAAAGATGC
>JAEDJB010000050.1 GCA_016296565.1 Oscillospiraceae bacterium | reverse complement strand
GCCGAGCCCTACAAGAAGCGCACCAGCCACGGCATGATTCTGGGCGAGGGCGGCGAGAAGATGTCCAAGTCCCGGGGCAACGTGGTGAACCCCAACGACGTGGTGGCCCAGTACGGCGCCGACACCATGCGCATGTATATCATGTTCATCGGCGACTTTGAGAAGGCCGCTGCCTGGTCCGACAACGCCGTGAAGGGCTGCAAGCGCTTCCTGGACCGCATCTGGAACCTGACCGAAAAGGTCACCCCCGGGGAGGAGTACAGCAAGGACAACGAGGCCCTGGTCCACAAGACCATCAAGAAGGTCTCCGATGACATTGAGAACATGAAGTTCAACACCGCCATCGCTGCCCTCATGACTCTCACGAACCAGTTCTACGACAAGGGTGTGAACCTGGCAGAGTTCAAGACCATGCTCCAGCTCCTGTCCCCCTTCGCCCCCCACATGGCCGACGAGCTGTGGGAGCAGCTGGGCTTCGAGGGCTTCGCCAGCACTTCTGACTGGCCTAAGTACGACCTGAGCAAGACCGTGGCCCAGGAGGTCACCATCGCCGTTCAGGTGGGCGGCAAGCTGAAGACCACTGTCACCGTTCCTACCGACAGCGACCAGGAGGCCGTCATGGCCGTGGTCACCGCCGACGCCAAGATTGCAAAGCTCATGGAGGGCAAGGACCTGGTGAAAACCATCCACGTGCCCAACAAGCTGGTGAACCTGATCCTGAAGCCCAAGGCCTGACCGGCGCTTTTGCGAAATAAATTTACATTGCATCTTGACAATCCAGCGGAAATTGCATATAATACCACTGTTAAAGCCATATATTACGATGGCCCTTTGGTGTGTGAGATGACGAAAGCTCACCACTTCGGAGGGAGGGAAAACAAATGTCTGAAGTCCACGTGAGAGAGAACGAATCTCTGGAAAGCGCTCTGAAGCGGTTCAAGCGCAGCTGTGCCAAGTCCGGCGTTCTGGCTGAAGTGCGGAAAAGAGAGCACTACGAAAGCCCCAGCGTGAAGCGCCGCAAGAAGTCTGAGGCAGCACGGAAAAACCGTAAAAAGTATTATTGATTCATAAGTTAAAAGACCTGCCCTTTGGGCAGGTCTTTTTTCAAGTTGACACTGGGGCAACCGCTTCAAGGCTAAGCGGTTACTTCTGCTCCGTACTCCGCCACTTCCGGGTACAGCCAGAAGAACCGCTGAATCCCATGCTCCCGGGCGATCTCCCGCTTTTTTTGCAGGCTGGCTTTGTCATCGAAGAGGATGAAGTGGGCGCCGGTTTCCCGACTCATGTAGGTAAAGTAGTGGGCGCACAGCTCCGGGGAGAAGAAGACCCGGGGCTCCAGCCGGGCCATCCGCCTCTCCAGCTCCCCCTGGCTGATGGGTTTGCCCGACCCCTGGGCGGCGGGAAGGAAGAAGTCCTCCCGGGCCCGGTGCAGGCTCAGCACCAGCCGGTCGGCCCCATACTGCTCCGCTGCCGTCTCCAGCCGCCGGGAAAGACTTCCTCCGGAGAGGGCCGAGGAAAGATACAGAAAGGCCCGGGCAGAATAGTTGGCATAGGGCTCCGGGAGAAAGAATCCCCGGCGGCTTCTGGCCAGGGCCTCGTCCAGGGCGGGGATCAGAGCCGCCCGGTAGGGGGTGGGAGGCCCCTCCAGGTCCAGGACCACCCCGCGAAAATCCCGGGCCTGGCAGACGGCCAGAATGTCCCGGACCCCGGGGCGGGGATCGGACCCCTCTGCCGGCTCCTCCGGCAGCCCCAGGAGCATGAGACCGCCCAGCTTGCCCTCCGGCAGGGCAGCCTGGCGGAGACGGCCCTCCGGCCCCAGCTGAAAGGCCATGTGAGCCAGGGGCAGCTCCCAGCTCCGGGCCTGGGAAAGGCAGTCAGGCGGCGTGAGAAGATATTGGATCATGAACGGTTCCCCCTTGTCCATCGGCCGCTGTCCGTGTATAATAATGAACTACGGTCAGCGATCTTCCGTGTGTTGTGGTGTTCCAGACTATGCACGGATTTTGTTTTTTATACCACATACAGGAAACAGCATGAGAAGGGGTGACAGCGTGGGCTTTCCCTTAGTTCCCAATTTTCTCTTTGAGAGTATCTATACCATTGACCTGGACCGGCTGCGGGCCCGGGGGATTCGTCTGCTTCTGGCGGACCTGGACAACACCCTGGTGCCCTACGCGGTGAAAACGCCCACCGATGAGGTGCGGGCCTGGAGGGACCAGCTGGAGGCAGCGGGGATCACCCTGTTCATTCTCTCCAACAGCCGCAAGCCCGGCCGGGCCCAGCGGTTTGCCCAGGACCTGGGGGTCCCCTATGAGGGCCACGCGGGCAAGCCCAAGTCCGGGGGCTTCCGCAGGGCCATGGACCGGATGGGGGTCACCCCCGACCAGACCGCCATTGTGGGGGACCAGATTTTCACGGACATCTGGGGGGGAAACAACGCCGGGGTCCTGACCCTTATGGTAAAGCCCATCCAGTTCGGCACTGTTTTCCGGGCTCTGCGGTATGGCATTGAGACGCCCTTCCGCATCCAGGGGAAAAGGGGGGAGGCGCTGTGAGGGCAATCTTCGGCACCGCGGGGAACCCGGACCGGTTCCAGGCGGAAGGGTTCAAGGCCTCCAAAGACATGCCCCTGTGGCTGAAGGAGAAGGGCCTGGACGCCTATGAGTACCAGTGCGGCAAGGGGGTCTCCGTGGGGGAGGCCACCGCCCGGGCCATCGGCGAGAAGGCTGCCCAGGCGGGGATTGTCCTGTCCCTTCACGCCCCGTACTTTGTAAACCCCGCCAACCCCGACCCGGACAGCCAGGAGAAAACCGCCGGCTACGTCCTGGCCGCCTGCCGGGTGGCCCGGTGGATGGGAGCCGGCCGGGTGGTGATCCACACCGGGGCCCTGCAGAAGCGCACCCGGGAAGACGCCCTGGCCACCGCTAAGGAGAGCTTCAAGATGCTCCGCCGCCGGTGCGACGACGAGGGCTATGCGGACATTCTCCTCTGCCCGGAGACCATGGGAAAGATCAACCAGCTGGGGGACCTGGAAGAGGTCCTGGCGCTGTCTGTGGTCACCCACGGCCTGCTGCCCTGCGTGGACTTCGGCCACCTCTATGCCCGCTCTCTGGGAGCGCTGGAGGGCCAGGAGGCCACCGCCCGGATGCTGGACCGGATGGCGGAGGTTCTGGGGGAGGAGAAGGCCAGATGCTTTCACAGCCACTTCTCCATGATCGAGTTTACCCCCAAGGGGGGCGAGGCCAGGCACCTGACCTTTGACCAGACCGATTTCGGCCCCGACTACCGTCCCCTCTGCCGGGAGCTTGCCCGCCGGGGCTGGTCCCCAACCATCATCTGCGAGAGTGCCGGGACGCAGGATATTGACGCGTTGATTATGAAAAAGGAATACCTTTCTCAGCTTTGAGGAGAATTGCCCTTGTTGTTTTGCAGAAAACCGTTGCAAAACGCGCCAAGGTATTGTACAATAATAAACACTTATGGAGTGAAAAACCAATTTTGTTTGGAGGATGAATATTATGATTTCTGCCGGCGATTTCCGTAACGGTGTGACCTTTGAGATGGATGGCCAGGTTATGCAGGTCATCGAGTTCCAGCATGTTAAGCCCGGTAAGGGTGCTGCCTTCGTCCGCACGAAGATGAAGAACGTCATCACCGGTTCCGTTACCGAGACTTCCTTCAACCCCACCGCTAAGTTCGAGAACGCTTACGTGGAAAAGAAGGACATGCAGTACAGCTACAACGACGGCGACCTGTACTACTTCATGGACCAGGAGACCTACGACCTGATCCCCATCGCTTCCGAGCTGCTGGGCGACAACTTCCGCTTCGTGAAGGAAGAGATGATGTGCAAGGTCAACAGCTACAAGGGCAAGGTTTTCGCCGTGGAGCCCCCCACCTTCGTGGAGCTGGAAGTCACCGAGACTGACCCCGGCTTCAAGGGCGATACCGCCACCAACGTGACCAAGCCCGCCACGGTGGAGACCGGCGCTGAGATCAAGGTGCCTCTGTTCATCAACCCCGGCGACAAGATCAAGATCGACACCCGCACCGGTGAATATCTGGAGCGCGCAAAGGGATAACTTACAGTTGGAACGGGCCCAGTCAGGCCGAAAGGCCTGCCGGGTCCGTTGCCCGTTAAAGAAAGGAATGATTCTATCATGACTATGACCATTACCGAAAAAGTTGCCTATCTGAAGGGCCTGGCCGACGGCCTGGACCTGGACAAGGACCCCTCCAAGGAGGGCAAGCTCATCGCCAAGATCATTGACATCCTGGAGGACGTGGGTCTGGCCGTGGAGGACCTGGAAGAAGAGGTCGAGGCCGTGGGCGAAGAGCTGGACGCTGTCTCCGAGGACCTGGAGGACCTGGAGCTGCTGGTCTACGACGACTTTGAGGACGAAGACGACGAGGACGACGACCTGGACTTTGCCAGCTGCTGCGGCAATGGCTGCGGTCTGAACGACGACGACTTCTTTGAGATCGAGTGCCCCAGCTGCGGCGAGGATATCGTCATTGACGAGAGCATCCTGGACGTAGGCGAAGTCACCTGCCCCAACTGCGGCGATAAGTTCTCCCTGGACCTGGTGGACGAGGCCGAAGAGGATCAGGACGACTGAGTAAACTTCAAACCATAGAAAAAAGGACGGCGTTCGCCGTCCTTTTTTGCTGCAATCAGCCGCTCCAGCTCATGCGGTGCTGGGAAGGGTCATAGGTACACAGAACGGTTCCCTTCCCGTCCAGAACCGCCAGGTTTGTGCAGACTGTCTCGGAACCCATAAAGGCAGTTTCATCCCCCTCCAGCCGGACCCAGAAATAGGTCCTGCCGTCAGGGCCGGAGAACAGCTCGGTTTCCACATCAGGAAAGCCTGGGATGGCCGCCCGGACAGAGACTGCATCCGTCAGGTCCACCCGGCCGAACAGGTGGAGGGAACTCCACTGGTCTTCTTGCCAGCGGTGGACCAGGGAACCGGCCCAGACGGGTCCTGGCTCCTGGGTCAGATCCAGGACGCAGTCTCCCATGTCATACCAGGAGAGCGCCGGGAGGGAAAACTGGCAGGAGGTGAGCAGCAGGGCATGGTCGTTCCCGGACAGATGATAGGTGAAAGGGCCTGCGGTTTCCCGGCGGATCACCTGGGTTTCGCCGGTGCTATAGGGAATTTCCGTGGCCCGGATGGTCCGGGCAGGCAGCAGGCAGGCGTTGGTCAGCAAGAGCAGGACCGCCAGCAGCGCCAGAATAAGGGCAGACAAAAGAAAGGAGGCGTTTCTGCGGGTGGGCAGCTTCATGGTGTCACCTCCTCCCAGTTCAGGGGAATGTCCAGGGAAAAGGCCGTGCCGAAGTGGTCGTAACGGGCAGTGAGGGACGTGCCCGGAGACAGGTTCCCGATGGCGTAGCACTGGTAACAGGTGCTCCGCCAGCCGTCCTGCCAGACCTGTCCTTCCGGAAGGGTTTGCTCCCCGGAGGAAAAGGTCAGCGGGGTTTCGCTGCCGCAGGAAAGGCTCAGAGGGTTCTGGTGGTAGCGGACCGTGTACACATAAGCGGTGTACCCGGTTTCCTCCCGGGCCAGCGAGGTGCCGTAGAAAACAAGCACGGTGCCGCCGGGAAGGGTAAAGCGGCGGTCCATGGGTATGGTCAGGGGAGCGGAGGTGCCCAGATCCCCCCGGCTGGCCGGGTCGCTCCGGGCCTGGCGATTTGTCTGTACCATCTCGTGCATGGCCGTAAGAGAGCTGGGCAGGATAAACGCCAGCAGCAGGGCCAGCACAACCGCAACCACCGTAGCCGCCCGGGGAAAGACCAGCCAAATCCGGGGATAGGCCCGGTCCAGCTCCCGCCCAATCTCCTCCGGGTCTCCCATGGCCTCCACCGCCAGCTGCCGGGCATAAGTTTTGGGGTACCCCGCGTCCATGAGGGCCTGGGCGTGGTCCTCCATATGGGCGGAAAGCTCCGCCTGAATGGCCCGCTTCTCCCGCCCGGTGCCGTGGCGGATGTACTGGCAGACTGCCCGGCCGTAGCGGTCAAATTTTTGGTCCATGGTTTCCTCCTTTCGGCGGGGTCAGCCGGAAACGCTGTTGTATTGTTCTGAGAGATCATAGGTGCACAGGACCTGCCCGGTCTTGTCCAGAACCTCCAGGGTGTCAAAGCGCAGGGCGGTGAGAGAAGGCTCCAGGTCCTGGCCGAACCAGAAGTACCGCAGGCCGTCCTGGTCTGTCAGGATTTCCCCCGTCCACACCTGATCGCCGGGCTGAAAGGCGGTCCCTTCCTGGGGCCAGATTTGAGCGTCCTTCACCCGAACGGAGACAGCCTCATCCTCCCGAACCACACCAAAGAGCATCAGGTGATTCCAGTTCTTCTCCTGGTCGGCGCATCTTACGGACAGGGCGGCTACCGGGCCGTCCTCCTGAGTCAGGTCCAGGGGAAACTCGCCAAAATCCATCCAGCCATAGGGGAAGTAGTACCGGTGGCCGGTGAGAAAGAGAACGTGGTCATTTTTGGACAGAAAGAACAGCACGGGTCCGGCGGTCTCCCGCTGGAGGATGGTGGTCCGGTCAATGGCGTTTTCCCGCTCCTGAAAGCGAAGGGTCTGGGTGGGGAAGAAGGGAGCGGGCAGCAGGAAATACCCAGCGGCAAGCAGAGCCAGCACCAGCACCCACCGGCGCAGAGTCAGCTTCTTCCGGGTGGTCAGCTTTTTCATTCCGGCACCTCCTCCCAGTCCAGGGGGATGTCCAGGTCAAAGACGGCGCCGTACCGGTTGTAATGGAAGGTGATCTGGTCTCCCCGGGCTACCTCCCACAAGGTAAACGTGCCGTCGTTCCAGGAACAGTTCCGGTGGATGCCGCTCCAGGAAAAGTCCCAGTAACCGTTCCACAGGTTGAGGGGTTCATAGAAGGGATTCTTGTTGTAGGTGACGGCGGAGACGTAGACGGTGTAATCGCCGTCGGAGGGGGTTACTCCCACCCGGCAGAAGACCAGCACGTTTCCCCCGGGCAGCTCCTGCCGGATGTCCGGCAGTTCCACAACCTGCCCCGGCTGGGACACACAGGACAGGGGAGAGAACCGGGCTTCCAAATTGTCCTGAACCCGGGAGAAGGTGGGGGAGATCAGCAGCAGGGCCAGAACGATCCAGATCAGCAGCACCGCAGGGATGCGGGAAAAGACCAGCCACCTCAGGGGATACTCCTTGTTCAGGGCTTTGCCCACATCTTCCGGGTCCCCCATGGCTTCCAGGGCGGCGGAGACCGCGTGGGCCTCGTCGTACCCCGCGTCCATGAGGGCCTGGGCGTGGTCCTCCATATGGGCGGAAAGCTCCGCCTGAATGGCCCGCTTCTCTCTCCCGGTGGCGTGGCGGACCTGGCGGCAGACCGTCTGGCCGTAAGTCTCAAACCGGGTGTCCATGCCGGTCATCCCGGCTGGAAGCTGAGGACGGAGTTGATCCCATGGGCGTACTTCTCCCACTCCGCCTGCTCCGCCGACAGCTGCTTGAGCCCCGCGCGGGTGATGTGATAATACTTCCGGGTGCGGCCGTTGGCGTCGGCCTCGTAGGCGGTGACCAGCCCGCCGTTTTCCAGCTTTTTCAGCACCGGGTAGAGGGTGCCCTCCTTCATGTGAAAGGTGTGGTCCGAGCGGCGCTCCAGTTCGGTAATCATCTGGTAGCCGTACAGGTCCTGCCCCTTCAGCAGGGAGAGAACCAGCAGGGAGGTGTGCTCCAAAGGTTTCTTGCGTTCCATGGAAGAGTCTCCTTTCTATTCGCGGAAAGAGGTGCCGCAGAAAAATTCATGGGTGCCCAGAACCATTCCGTTCTGATCCAGAAGGTCCAGGGAGGCGGTGCCATAACGGTGCAGGGCCGGGTCCGGGCTGGTTTCGTCCCAGAGCCAGAAGTAGCGCTGGCCGTTGGGGGCGGTGTAAATCTTGCCGGTGAGGGGTGCGTCCTGGGAATCGCGGGGGATGCGGGCGGAAACGGAGACCGCCTCCGGCAGATTCACAAGCCCGGCTGCCTGGGTGTGGGACCAGCCGTCCCTGTTGTTGGTGTAGGCGTGGGCGGCGGCCTGGACAGGCCCCGGTTCCCTGGTCAGGTCCAGGAGAAGCTCAGGATAGCCCCGGTTCCACGCCCCCGCCGGCCACAGGCTGAACCGGAAGGGGGTGACCAGGAGGGTATTTTCGTTACAGGAGAGGGTGTAGGTGATCCCGTGGACCGTCTGCTGAGCCAGAATCTGGGTTTCCCCGGTGCCATGCTTGGTTTCCGCCGAGCGGACAGCGCTTTCCGCTGTGAACACAGGGTGGTTCTGCCACAGAAGGCAAGCCCAGAACAGAACCAGCAGAAGCAATGTGACAGCGGCCCGGCAGAGGGTGCGCTGTTTTTGGGTGCGAGGGAGTTTCCTCATTCCATCACCTCCTCCCAGGGCAGGGGAACGGTGAACTGGAAGGTGGTGCCGTAGTGGTCATAGAGGGCGGTGGGAGAAGTGCCCGGGGAGATGTTCAGCAGCTTGTAGGTGCAGTAATACACGCCTCCCTCGGTGCCTGCAAGAGGGGAGTAGGCAAGGGGGGAGTCGAACAGATTGTCCGGCGTGTCCCAGGAGAAATCCAGACAGCTGGTCCCGAGCTGGGAGCGGGTAAAAAAGGTTTTGGGGTAGATAACCGTGGCGATATAGGCGTCATACCCTTCCCCAAATTCCGACGGCTCCACGCCCGCCCCAAAAACCCGGAGTGCAGCGCCCCCAGGCAGATCCTGCTGAATGTCCAGGGGAGACAGCTCCGGAAAGTCGGCCAATATGTAATCGCTGTGTATGGGGTCGGTGCGGGCCTGGCGGTAAGTAGCCAGGTTTGACAAAACAGGCCAGAGGGTCTGGGCCGCGAAAAGCGCTGCCAGCACCAGGGCCAGCAGGGACACCTGGGAGAGCACATACCACAGCCGGGGAAATTCCCGGTCCAGGGCCTTGCCCACCTCCGCCGGGTTCCCCATGGCATCCAGAGCGGCCTGCCGGGCCTGTTCCTCTCCATATCCCGCATCCCGGAGCGCCTGGGCGTGGTCCTCCAGGTGGGCGGCCAGCTCTGCCTGGACAGATTTCTTCTCCCGCCCGGTGGCGTGGCGGAGGTGCTGGCAGACCGCCTTGCCATAGTCCTGAAACCGTGGGTCCATGGGCAGACCTCCTTTCTGACAATACCTAGTAAATCTAGGTATATAATACCTAGAATATCGAGGTATGTCAAGCGCAAAAAATCCCCGCCGTGCATGTTCTCACGGCGGGGATCAATTAGTGTGCTTTTTTGAACAGCAGGGTCACAAAGAACCACAGGGACAGCAGCAGGGTGATGGAGGCGCCGGTGGAGGCGCCCACATAGTAGGACACCAGCAGCCCCGCCACCCCGCAGACCAGACCGCCCACCACCGAAATCAGGTGATACTGGGGCAGGTTTTTGGCCACGTTCCGGGCGGCGGCACCGGGCAGAACCAGCATGGCGTTGATGACCAGCAGGCCCACCCAGCTCATGGTGATGGTCACCACCACGGCGATGGCGGCGGTGAACAGGAAGTTCTTCCACACCGCCCGGATGCCCCGGCTGTCCGCCAGGGCCTGGTGGACGGAGGAGAGCATCATCTGGTTAAAGCTGGTGAGCCAAAGCACCAGCACCAGCACCAGCAGCCCCGCCAGAAAGCCGATTTCCGAGGGAGCCACGCTGAGAATGTCGCCGATGAGCAGGTTGTTGAACTTGGTGAAGCTCTGCCCCCCCAGGGTGCTGATGAAGATACCCAGGGCCACGGCGGCGGAGGAGAACACGCTGATGGCCGTGTCGCTGGCCATACGGGTCCGCTGACGCACCAAAGTGAACAGGAAGGCAATCACCACGGAGAAGATCACCGCCGCCCACACGGGCTGGGTGAGGCCGCAGATGGCCCCGATGGCCATGCCGGTAAAGGCGGAGTGGCCCAGAGCGTCGGAGAAAAAGGCCATGCGGCTCTCCACCACCATGGTGGAGAGAATACCGAAGAGGGGGGTGACCACCAGAATGGCCAGCAGGGCATTTTTCATAAAGAGCATGGAGCCGGAGGCCGCCCACTCAAAGGGCAGGAAGGAAACCAGCCAATACCAGAAATTCATGCCGGGTCCCCCCCTTCCAGGTTCAGATGAAAGACGGACTGAAACTCCTGGGAGCGCAGAACCTCCGCCGGGGTGCCCACCTTCAGGATGGCCTGCTGGAGCAGGATCACCTTGTCGGCATACTGCCGCAGGGTGGAGAAGTCGTGGGTGGAGAAGAGGATGGACAGGTCGTATTTCTGCCGGATCTCGTCCAGCATCTCCATGAGCAGGTGCTCGCCCCCCACGTCCACCCCGGAGAGGGGCTCGTCCAGAATGAGGATCTGAGGGATGGGCTCCAGGGCCAGAGCCAGGAGCACCCGCTGGAGCTCTCCGCCGGAGAGGGTGCCGATGCGCTTGTAGAGCAGGGCCTCCCCGTGGACCCGGGACAGGCACTCATCCACCCGCTCCCGCAGGTGCCGGGGCACCGGCAGGAACACCGGCCACCGGCTGATGGCGGCGGCGAAGAAATCCAGAACGCTGATGGGATAGCCCCGGTCAAAGCTGGGGCTCTGGGGCACATAGCCGATCTTGGGGCGGCTGGGATAGCCTCCTGCCAGCTCAAACTTGATGGTGCCGGTGTAGGGAATCTGCCCTAAAATGCTCCGGAAGAGGGAGGATTTTCCCGCCCCGTTTGGGCCGATGAGGGCTACAATCTCCCGGCAGTTGAGCTGGAAGGTAATCCCTCGCAGGATGCTCTCGTTGTCCAGGGTCACCCCCAGGTCCCGGACCTGCAGGCGGCAGGTGCCGGGCTTGCCCGGCAGGGGGATGCGGCTGTGGGGCTGTTTGGCAAACCTCATGTGCAGGCCTCCTGGATGACGGCCACGTTGGCGTCCATACCGGCGATATAGGCGGCCAGGCCGTCGGTATCCTTATCCCCGCTCATAAGCAGATCCAGCTGGTAAATGGAAACGCCGGACTCCCGCTGGATCACCTGGGCGGTAGAGTCAGAGCCGTTCTTCTCGGTGAAGATGGCGGGGAGGCTGTGGCGCTCCACCTCCTGGAGAATCTGGCTTACCTCCTGGGCGGAGGCCTCGCTGCCGGACTCCTCCTCAATGGACCGGAGGATGGTCAGGTCAAAGGCCTCAGCGAAATAGGCGAAGCCGTCGTGGAAGGTGATGAGCTCCCGGCAGGACAGGTCCGCCAGGGCCTCCTGCTCCTGGGCATAGGCTTCCAGGATCGCCTTCTGGGCGGCCTGGGCGTTGGCAGCGAAGGCGTCAGCACTCTCCGGCAGCAGCTGGGAGAGACCCTGAGCCAGGTTCGCCACCATCTGGCAGGCCCGCGCCGGGTCCATCCAGTAGTGGGGGTCGGATTCTCCCGGGTCCTCCTGGGAGGGGAGCAGGTCCACCCCCTGGGAGCAGTCCACCTGGACCAGATCCCCGGCGGCGGACAGGGCGTCGCTTAAAAAGTCCTCCAGACCCGCGCCGCTGAGCAGGACCGCGTCAGCGCCGTCCAGCAGGCGCATGTTCTCAACGGAGAGCGTATAGTCGTGCAGGCAGCTGACAGACTGATCGATCATCAGGGCCAGATCCACCCCGGCCGCGTCCCCGATGACCGCGTCGGCCAGGAGATAGACGGGGTAGGTGGTGGCTACCACGGACAGGCCGGCGTCATCCGCCGGGGTGCTGGCGCTCTCCTGCCCCCCGCAGGCGGACAGGACCAGAAGCAAAGCCAGCACCAGCGGGCAAAGTTTTTTCAGCATGGGAGTTCCCCCTTGTGTATCAGTAGTTTGTAACACTTTATTATAATGAGTATTGAACAAAGCCGCAAGCCTTGAAAGCCTTGGCTTTCAAGGCTCATTGGCTTTGTTCAGGTGCAAGGTTTTTGGACTAAATTGTCCAAAACCCTCGCACCCTCCACTGGAGCGCCACAGCGCTCCAGTGGAAATACGCATTGTAACAATGGCTGAATTTCATAAAAACGGCTCAAAGGAGCCGTTTTTATGAAATTGCGCGGCTGGTGCCGCGCGAATAAACCGCTTTG
>JAEDJB010000210.1 GCA_016296565.1 Oscillospiraceae bacterium | reverse complement strand
TGTCGGTGCCCTTGAGGACGGATTTTACATATTCCGCCGGGTCGTCGCACTCCACTTCTTCAAAAAATACGTCCCGCATCTGGTTGTTGCGGCACAGATTCTTGATCTCCCGCACCAGTTCGTATTCTGCCATGGGGGTCACTTCCTTTCGTTTTTTATCCTGGAACGTCGGAGAGCTTGATCACCAGCACATCCTCCACCATCCGGACACTGCCGGCAGCGGGGAAGGAGGGCATGGCAATGACCTGCTCCATTTTCTCGTATTTTTGAATCTCATTGATGTCCACGCAGTGGGCGGGGTAGCCCAAATAGTAGCTCAGGTAGACTTCGTAGGTTTCGTAGTAGGTGGTGCTGAAGTTGTGCCAGAGACCTGTGGCGACGTGGACAAAGCCGTCTCTCTCCTTGGACAGGGGAGAACCATAGAGCAGCCCCACAAAGGCGACATCCGTCTGCCCCGGAACGAATCCCTCCGTCTGCTCCATCCGGTCAACGATCCGGGTAAAGGTGGACAGGGTGGCGGCGTTTTCCAGCTCCTTCTTCAGGTAAATCTCATTGGAGTAAAGACAGCTGTCGAAAATCAGCACCGCAGCCAGAACGGCCCAGACCTTCCGGGAAAAACGGGTGCACTTACTGCCGGCCGGGTCCTCATCATACAGCCCGATCAGCACCGGCGCACACAGGTAGGACAGATAACAGGCGAAAACAGTGAGCCAGTGGCACACGTTGGAGAGCAGGGTGACGGCGTTCATTCCAAAGGGGATCAAAAAAAGAATCCCGATGATGCCCCACACGGACGAACCGGGGAGCTGCCGTCGGCGAATCATGGACACCAGTAAAAGTGCGGTCAGGGCCAGCATCAGAAGGTTTGCCCCGATCACCACTCCCGGTGCGTGGGCTGCGGAGCTGAAGAACCAAAGGTACAGCGCCCAGGCACAGGAGAGAAAACGGTCGCTCAGGGAGCGGAGGGAAAACACGGCAGTGGGATCGTTATACAGCCCCCCGCCGGATACCTGGGTCATATGCTGGGTCACCAGTATGCCCAGAAAATACAGCACCATGCCCGCCGCAATGGGGAGTAAATTCCGAATGGTTTGCAGGTAGACCTTTTTCACCCCTTCTCCCTGCAGCAGCCGCACCAGGGCCAGGATGAGAAAGAGGTAAATAGCCACATCGATGTAGGCCTGATAAATACCCAGGGATGCGAAGTAGAAAAGGATGGCGTAACAGTTACCGTGGCGCAGCCGCAGGCTCACCCAGACCCCGGCCAGGGCAAGGAGCAGGGCAAATCCGTAGGCGTCCGCATCGTGAAGGTAGGTGGCATTCATCAGCGCAATGGTGGTATTGGCGGTGAGAAGGCCGCAGGTGAGGGCCACAAGGCTCTTTTTCTGAATGTTCAGAATATCCGTGAGAAGATACACAGATATGGACAAAAAACACAGGAACAAAAAGCCGTTGATCACCGGCAGGGTGAAGCTGCCCCGCAGCAGCCGGTACACGGGCCGCAGATAGCGGCCTACGGAAATCATCAGCTCCGGGCTCTGTTCGTAGATGGAATACAGGCTGTCGTGGGAGAAATTGCTGTTAAAATAGCAGTAGCCATGGGCCACCAGACCGATGGCGAACACCCAAAGGGCGATGAATTTCAGCTTCTGCCAGTCCACCGTTTTCTTCAGACTGCATTTTTCATTTCTCACAGCGGTTTCTCCTTTGCATCCGTCACGCGTTGAAAACATACTTGTCCAGCCGGCGGAAGGCTTCCTCCACCCGGGATGCCGGCAGAGCCAGGTTGATACGGACGTGGCATTTGCCGTGGAAGGCCCGGCCGTCCTGGAAGGCCACACCCACCGCCCAGGCGGCCTCCAGCACATCGGCAATGGTTTTGCCGTGGGCGGCACACCAGTCGGTGCAGTCCACAAACAGCATGTAGGTGCCCTGGGGACGGCTGACCTTCACCCCCTCAAAGTGTTCGGCAATGTACTGACAGGCGTAGTCCACATTGGCGGTGAGCACCTGACGAAGCTCTGCCAGCCATTCGTAGCCCTCGTCCTGATAGGCACCGATGAGCGCATACATGGACATGACGTTGGGCTCGTTGTAGTGGCTGAGGGATGCTTCCTTCTGCACCCGGTCCCGGAGCCAGGAATTGTAAATCACGCTGTAGCTGCCTACAAGGCCTGCCAGGTTGAAGGTCTTGCTGGGGGCATACATGGCCACGGTGCGCAGTTTGGCATCCTCGCTGACGGTCTGGGTGGGAATGTGCCTGTAACCCTCCAGAGTCAGGTCGGACCAGATTTCGTCGGAGATGACGAACACATCATACTTTTGGAACAGCTCCATGGCCCGCTCCAGCTCCCAGCGCTCCCAGACCCGGCCGCAGGG
>JAEDJB010000049.1 GCA_016296565.1 Oscillospiraceae bacterium | reverse complement strand
GGAAGATCTGTGAGGGCGCCTATGGACAGCCTGGATCTTCCCATCGGCCTGGCCTTTGCCCTGGCTCAGAATCCCAGGGCCATGAAGGTCTTTGCCGGGCTGCCGGCGGCCGCCCAGGCCTGGCTGGTGGCCCAGGCCCGGGCAGCAGACTCCCGGGAGGAAATGCAGGCCCTGGTGGACAGACTCATCCCGGGAGCCAGATAACCCATAAAAAACAGCGTCCCCGCCATGCTTGACAGGGGCGCTGCTTCTTTTTACAATAATCTTATTCTCCCGCCATCTCCCGGATGGCCTGGGCCAGGGCCTCGTGGGGGTCCTTCCACTCCGCCGGCTTGATGGTCTTGCCGTCCTGGTTGTAATGGGGCTTGCCGTCGCTCCACAGCTTCTTCATGTTGGCCCCGTGGACGATCTCAAAGAGCTTGTCCGGCCGGATGCCCATCTCCACCAGGGTGCCCAGGGCAAAGTACATCACGTCGATCATGGCGTCCGCCTGCTCCACCATATCGTCCCCGGCCTCCAGAAACTCGTCGATCTCCTCTTTCATCCACTTGTATCGTTTCCGTGCCCGCTCGTCGGTCATGGCCCGGGGGGTCTCCCCCACCGGGTGGCCGAAGGCCCGGTGAAACTCCCGCACTTCCATCCATTCCTTGTCCATGGACCTGTCATCCCTTTCTGTGTCTTTGGATAAGGCAAGTATACCCAACGGGGCGGAAAAGCGCAAGCCCCGCCGGAAAGGAGCGTTTTCCATGAACAACTACCCCTGGCTGGACGCCTGGCTGCTGGACAACCCCGGCGCCGGGAAGGACTACAAGGCCGAGTGGGACTGGCACCGCTACTTAATCGACGGCAAGATGTTCGCCGCCACCTGCCAGCCCGGCCCGGAGCACAAGGGCCGGGACTGCCGGGAGCTGGTGAACCTGAAATGCGACCCCATGCTCTCCGAGCTGCTGCGCAGCGAATACCCGGACATCCGCCCGGGCTTTTACTCCAACAAGCGCCACTGGATCTCCGTCTTTCTGGACGGCACCGTGCCGGATGAGGTGCTGAAGGACCTGTGCACCCGCTCCTATCAGCTGGTCTTTTCCTCCCTCACCAAAAAGCGCCAGCGGGAGATTCTGGCGCAGGAATAACACCGCACAGCATAGCGCCCGCCCTGGGTTCGATCCAGGACGGGCGCTTTTTGTTTCAGGGCTTGCGGACGGGATAGCAGACTTCGGTGACGAACTCCTCGGGGTTGGATGTCTCGTGGGGGCTTACATGGTAGATGTTGAAGGCAAAGCCGTCGTAGACGTAGCCGTTGTCCCGGACCCAGGCGGCCACGGCGGCGTTCACCTCACCAATCTTGCTGTAGGGGCCCCGGTAGGTGGCGGAGGCGAAGGTCACCGGGGGCATGGTCTTGAACTTCACGTGCTCTGTGTCCGGGTAGGTCCCCTTCACGGTCTTCTGGGCCTCCACGTCCACGTCGGCCTCCTTGTACTCCCCGTCGTGGAAGATCACCGAGCAGTAACAGGGGTCGTCGGGCTGGAGTTTTAAAGGGGCGGTCTCGCTGACCAGCACGCTCCACAGCATCCCCTCCTGGTCGTAGCTGGGGAGGGTCATGCGGACGCTGGCTACCTGCCGCTGGGGCAGGGTTTTTAAGGATACGTTGTACTTCATCATGGGCTCATCCTTTCTCAGGCGTTTCCGTGCTGTGTCCAGAAGCCGCAGCTGCTGCCGGAGGGTCTCCTCCCGGCACTTCAGTTCCTCCTCCTTGTCCGCCAGGAACCGGTCCAGGGCGGTCCGGTCCCCCTGGCAGGCCAGGATGGCTTTTACCTCCGCCAGGCCGAAGCCCATGTCCTTCAGGGCGCGAATCTGCCCCGTCAGGGGGAGCTGATCCTCTCCGTAGTACCGGTAGCCGGTGAAGGGGTCGATGGACTGAGGCGCCAGCAGGCCCAGCTCGTCATAGTGGCGGAGCATGCGGATACTGACTCTGGACAGCTTGGAAAATTCTCCGATTTTCAGCATTGGGGTCCCCTCGCTTTGCTGTGTTTTCTTGAGCTCTGAGGAAAGGATAAGCCCTGACACCGTGGGAGAGTCAAGGGGGAAAGTGAAAAGATTATTCCGTCACCTCGTAGGCGGGGTAGGTGTGGGAAAAGGCATAGCCCAGGGTTTCCGCCAGGGCCAGGGAGCCGGGGTTCTGGGCATCCCAGCTGGGGTACAGGCCCCGGTCCAGGCAGGTGAGAATCAACGCGGCGCAGGCGGCCTGAGCAAGCCCCCGGCGGCGGCAGTCCGGCCGGGTGTCCACCTCAATTTCGATGCCGCCACGGTAGGAGGAATAGGAGGAGGCCCCCGCCAGCAGTTCCCCCTTCCGGGTCACCGCCACACCCAGCCCCAGGCGGCTGTAGTCGCCCCAGGAGGGGTACTGGGACACCAGGTCCCGGCTCCACCCTTGGGCCTGACACTGGCGGTAGAGAGGCTCTGAGAGGGGCTGGAGGGCGTATTCCTCACCCAGACTCCGGACGAAGCCCTCCAACCGGGTCCGGTCAAAGACGGCTTCCTCCTTCCGGGTGGCGTACCGGGTGCGCTTTACCGCCCGGTCCCCATAAACGGCCTGGATCACCGGCTCCCAGCCAGGATGCCGGGGAACCAGGATAGCAAAGGGACGGGGCGACGGTTGAAAGCGGAACAGGTCCTCCGACGGCTCCCCCGCGAAGAACCAGAAGTCCCCCAGCACCGCCAGGGCGGACTTTGGCCTCTCCCCTGCCGGGGCGTACACCTGCCCCATCACCCCCTGGAGGCAGGACCAGACCATGGTCTCCTGCCAGCCGTCAAAGAGGGGGGCAACGGATTGCATATCGGAAACAGGACCGATCATAGACGCACCTTCTTTCTGAGCAAAAAGCAGGGCCGGGACATGGCGTCCCGGCCCTGCGATTTGGGATGGCTTATTTTGCGGACAGATACTGGTCGATGCTCACAGCGGCGCGCTTGCCGGCGCCCATGGCCTTGACCACGGTCTGGGGACCGGTGACCGCGTCACCGCCGGCGAACACGCCAGGACGGCTGGTCTTGCCGTCGTCATCGGTGGCGATGCCGCCCCACTTGTCCTTGTCGATGCCGGTGGTGGTGTCCACCACGTCCTCGCTGTAGGAGGTACCGGTGGCGATCACCAGGTTGTCGCACGCCACATCGAAGAACTCGCCGGTGCCCACGGGGCTGCGGCGGCCGGAAGCGTCGGGCTCGCCCAGGACCATCTTCTCGCACTTGACACCCACCAGGACGCCGTCCTTGCCGTAGCACTCCACGGGGTTGGTCAGCTCCTTGATCTCGATGTCCTCTTCTCTGGTGTGCTCGATCTCGTCCCGGCGGGCGGGAGCCTCAGCAATGGTGCGGCGATAGACCATGATGGTCTCCGCGCCCAGACGCTTGGCGCAGCGCACGGCGTCCACGGCCACGTTGCCGCCGCCCACCACCAGGACCCGCTTGGCGGACTTGATGCTCTCGGGCAGGTTCTCGGTGTTCAGGTTCACCTCGGTCAGGTAGTCGTTGGCAGACCACACGCCGGTGAGGCTGGTGTCCAGCCCTCTGGGGGTCTGGGGCACGTCAGCGCCGTTGCCCACGAAGACAGCCTCATAGCCCTCGGCAAACAGAGCGTCGATGCTCTTGTTCTTGTCGATGGGGGCGCTGGTGACGATCTCCACGCCCCGGGCCTTCAGGGTCTCGATCTCCCGGTCCACCACGCTGTTGGGCAGGACGAACTGGGGGATGCCGTAGGTGAGGATGCCGCCGGCGTAGCTGAGCTTTTCAAAGACGGTGACGTCATAGCCCAGGGAAGCCAGGTCCCCGGCGCAGGCAATGCCCGCAGGGCCGGAGCCGATGACGGCCACCTTCTTGCCCTTCTTCTCCACCTGGGGTGCGGAGACGGCGGTGCGGGCGGCGTGCCAGTCAGCAACGAACCGCTCCAGGCGGCCGATGCCCACAGCCTCGCCCCGGACGCCCTGGGCGCAGTTCTTCTCGCACTGCTGCTCCTGGGGGCAGACACGGCCGCAGATGGAGGGCATGCAGCTTCTCACGGTGATGATCTCGTAAGCGCCTTCAAAGTCGCCCTCAGCCACCCGGGCGATGAACTCGGGGATCTGCTGGTTGATGGGGCAGCCCACGGTGCAGGGCTTTTTGCGGCACTTCAGGCAGCGCATGGCCTCGCGGATGGCGTCTGCCTCCGTATAGCCCAGAGCAACCTCGTTGAAGTTGGTCAGACGGACCGCGCGGTCCTGCTCGGGCATGGGATTTCTTTCTCTTACGTTGTTAATCATTTCGCCTGTCCCTCCTTCGGCTCCAGACTGTTCCGTCTGTTGATCAGGCTGTCATATCTGCCCAGAGCGGCCTTCTCGGACTCTTCAAAGAGCTGGGCGGCCTGGCTGGGATTCTTCATGCTCAGGGAGGCATAACGGACCTCACCCTTCAGGAAGCTCTTGTACTCTTCGTTGGGCTTTGCGCTGTCGATCTGCAGGGGGTTCTTGCCCTCGGCAGCCAGACGGGGATCGAAGCGCAGCAGGTTCCAGTAACCGGCGCGGACGGCCTTCTTCATCTCCACCATGGAGCGGTTCATGCCGGCCTTGATGCCGTGGTTGATACAGGGAGCATAGGCGATGATCAGGGAGGGACCATCATAGCTCTCAGCTTCCTTCAGGGCCCGGAGGGTCTGAGCGGGGTTGGCGCCCATGGCCACCTGAGCCACATAGACATGGCCGGAGGTCATGGCGATCTGGGCCAGATCCTTCTTGCCGGTGGGCTTGCCGCCGGCGGCGAACTGAGCCACAGCGCCGGTGGGGGTTGCCTTGGAGGACTGACCGCCGGTGTTGGAGTACACCTCGGTGTCGAAGACCAGGACGTTGAAGTTCTCCTGGGAGGCCAGGATGTGGTCCAGGCCGCCGTAGCCGATGTCGTAGGCCCAGCCGTCGCCGCCGAAGATCCACATGGAGGGACGAGGCAGCAGGTCGGCGTTCTGGATGACAAAGGCGGCGTCTTCGTTTTCAGGATAGACCTTGCACAGCTCCACCAGGGCCTTGCCCAGACCGGCTGCGTCGGGGGTGTTCATCTTTTCCAGCCAGGCGCCGGCGGTACCGGCGAAGGCACGGTTGGCAGCCAGACGCTCCACCACGGTCTTCATGCCGTCCCGGCGGGCGCGCATGCTGACGGCCATGCCGTAGCCGAACTCAGCGTTGTCCTCGAACAGGGAGTTGGCCCAGGCGGGACCGTGGCCCTTCTCGTCGATGACGTAAGGCATGCTGGGCACGGATGCGCCCCAGATGGAGGAGCAGCCGGTGGCGTTGGCGATGATGGCGTGGTCGCCGAAGAGCTGGGTGACCATCTTGGCGTAGGGAGTCTCGCCGCAGCCGGGGCATGCGCCGGAGTACTCCAGGTAAGGCCGCAGGAACTGAGAGGTCTTGACGCTCTTGTCGGAGCCCTTCTGGACGCCCACCTTCTTGGCATACTCGAAGATCTCCTGATCCTGCTTCATGCGGTGGTCGGCGCGCTCCATGGACAGGGCCTTGCCCCGGGCGGGGCACATCTCCACGCAGGAGCCGCAGGCGGTGCAGTCCTCAGCGGAGACGGCGATCAGGAAGCGCTTGCCAGCCTCGGTCTTGCTCTCCACGGTGGTGAGGCCCTCTGCGTCCTTCTCTTCCAGGACGAAGGGACGGATGACAGCGTGGGGGCAGACGGTGGAGCACCAGTTGCACTGGGTGCAGTTCTCGGAATGCCACACGGGGACGTCCACGGCGATGCCGCGCTTTTCGAAGGCGGAGGTGCCGGAGGGAACCTTGCCGGTGACATAGGGCAGGAAGGCGGAGACGGGCAGTGCGTCGCCCTCCAGGTTGTTGGTGGGAATGAGGATGTTGCGGACGTAGGCGTCCTGCTCCTCATTGACGGTGTTCAGCTTCAGCTCGGCAGCGGGAGCGTCCTGTGCCTCGGCCCAGCTGGCGGGGACCTCCACCTGCTTGGCGGCGGTCTGGCCGGCCATGACGGCGGCCACGTTCATGTCAACGATGTTCTGGCCCTTGGCGCCGTAGTCGTTGATGATGCCCTGCTTCATGTACTCGATGGCGTCCTCAGCGGGAATCAGGTCAGCCAGCTTGAAGTAAGCGGACTGGATGATGGTGTTGATGCGGCCCTTCAGACCCAGGCCACGGGCGATGTTCACAGCGTCGCAGGTGTAGAACTTGATGTTCTTCCGGGCGATGGCGCGCTTGATGTCGGCGGGCAGACGGGCCTCCAGCTCCTCGCCCTCCCAGTCGCAGTTGAGCATGAAGATGCCGCCGGGCTTCACGTCCCGGACCATGTCATACTTGCCGATGTAGGCGGGGTTGCCGCAGATGACGCAGTCGGCGTCGCCCACATAGTAGGAGGAGCGGATGGGCTTGTCACCGAAGCGCAGGTGGCTGATGGTCAGGCCGCCGGACTTCTTGGAGTCGTACTGGAAGTAAGCCTGGACGTAGTTGTTGGTGTGGTCGCCGATGATCTTGGAGGTGTTCTTGGAAGCACCCACCAGACCGTCGGAGCCGATGCCCCAGATCTTCACGGACTTCTGGTTGGGATCGCTGGGCAGGGTGAAGTCGCACTTCTCGATGGACAGGTTGGTCACGTCGTCCACGATGCTCACGGTAAAGTGGTTGTGACCGCCCTTGGCCAGGTGCTGGTACACGGAGTACATGTCGGCGGGGGTGGTGTCCTTGGAGGACAGGCCGTAACGGCCGCCGATGACCCGGATGTTGGTGCGGCCGGCGTCGCTGAGGACAGCGGCCACGTCCAGATACAGAGGCTCGCCGAAGGCGCCGGGCTCCTTGGTGCGGTCCAGAACGGCGATGCGCTCCACGGTCTCAGGCAGCTCGGAGAGCATGTGCTCGGCGGAGAAGGGACGATACAGGTGAACCTCCAGCACGCCCACCTTCTTGCCCTGGGCGGTGAGCACGTCCACGACCTCCTCCAGGGTGCCGCAGACAGAGCCCATGGCCACCACCACGTCGGTGGCGTCGGGTGCGCCGTAGTAGTTGAAGGGCTTGTAGTTGGTGCCGATCTTCTCGTTGACCTTGTTCAGGTTGCCCACCACGATGTCAACCAGGTTGTCATACATGGGGTTGGAGGCCTCTCTGTGCTGGAAGAAGGTCTCCGGGGGCTCGTTGGAGCCGCGGTGATAGGGGTGCTGAGGCAGGTTTGCGTGGGCGCGGAAGCTGGCCAGCGCGTCCCAGTCCACCATGTCCTTCAGGTCCTCATAGTCCCAGGTGCGCAGCTTCTGGATCTCGTGGGAGGTGCGGAAGCCGTCGAAGAAGTTGATGAAGCCCATGCTGGCCTGGATGGCAGACAGATGGGAAACGGGGGCCAGGTCCATAACCTCCTGGGGGGTGCCGGCAGCCAGCATGGCCATACCGGTGCCCCGGCAGGCCATCACGTCCTGATGGTCGCCGAAGATGGACAGGGCGTGGGTGGTCAGGGTACGGGCTGCCACGTGGAACACACCGGGCAGGCCCTCGCCGGCGATCTTGTACAGGTTGGGGATCATCAGCAGCAGGCCCTGGGAGGCAGTGAAGGTGGTGGTGAGAGCGCCGGTGGACAGAGAGCCGTGCACAGCGCCGGCTGCGCCTGCCTCGGACTCCATCTCCACGATCTTCACCTTGTTGCCGAAGATGTTCTTCCGGTCCTGGTTGGCCCACTCATCCACGTGCTCCGCCATGGGGGAGGAGGGGGTGATGGGGTAGATTGCCGCGACTTCGGTGAATGCATATGCTACATGGCCGGCCGCCGTGTTGGCGTCCATGCTCTTAAAAGGTCTCTTGTCTTTCATTTCGCCGCGCCTCCTTTCTGTGCTGCCATGGCACGAACCTGAACATAAGTATACTCCGGCATCTCCCGGGCGGTGATCACGCCGTTGGGGCAGACATAGGAGCAGATGTTGCAGTCTTCGCAGCGATCGGGGGTGATAACAGCCCGGCCGTTCTCCATGTGGATGAGCTCATCGGGGCAGTTGGCGGCGCAGTCGCCGCAGCCGATGCAGCTGACCCAGCACAGCTTCTTGCGGGTTTCGGGGTCGTCCTGGGAAGCGCAGGGCACCAGCTTCGCGCCCTTGTAAGGCACGATGATGGGCAGCTCCTGGGGACAGACGTGCACGCAGGCGGTGCAGCCCACGCACTTGTCGGGGTTTACCTTGGCGGTGCCGCCGGTGATCTCAATGGCGTCGAACCGGCAGGCCTTGGCGCAGTCGCCGAAGCCGGCGCAGCCATAGGAGCAGTGACCGTCCAGGTCCATCTTGGCGGCCTCCCGGCAGTTGGTGGCGCCAGCCTTCACGTAGACGTCGTGATTGTGCCAGCCGCCCCGGCAGCGGATAAAGGCCGTGGTGGACTTGAGCTTGGTCAGGTCGTGGTAGGTGTCCACGATGATCTTCTTGCGGCAGGAGACGGTGCAGGCCGCGCAGCCCACGCACTTCTCGTAGTCGATGACCGCACAGTTGTCAACGATGGTGATGGCCTCTTCGGGACATGCCTCGGCGCAGTCGCCGCAGCCGATGCAGCTGTAGCCGCAGAGACGGAGGGCGATTTCCTCCTCGTCCTGGTTGGAGCAGGGAACGAAGTTGGACACATCGTCGGGGACCATGTGGATCAGCTTCTGCACGCAGGCCTCGGCGCAGTCGCCGCAGCCGTCGCACTTTTCCTTGTCCAGCTCCACGGTGCCGTCCACCATGCGCAGGGCTCCTTTGGTGCAGGCAGCCACGCAGGAGCCGGCGCCCACGCATCCGTACTGACATTCCCCTGCCAGGAAACCGGACTTGACGGCTTCCTCACAGGTGGCGTAGATCTTCAGACGGGACTTACCGGCTGCGCAACCGGAGCACTTGATAAAGGGGATCTCATGCTTCTCATTGATTGGTTGCATACGTATCTCACATCCTTCTATTGCTTTGCGAGGGTGGTTTAAATTCCATTGCCATTATCGCGCTCGGAAAACAGAATGTCAACAAGCCAGAACAAATTTTTTCGAGATTTTCAGGCATTTTCCCAGTTTTTACTTCCTATTTACGTTTCCCTCTTGGTGTTTCCACCTAGTTAGCCTAAACTAATAGTTATTTTTCCTGCAACGTTCCGTCTCTCTGGCCCCTGCTTGACATCCCTTCTCCCCTATGATACAGTGAAACCAGACGTTCTAGCACCTGGAGGTTCCCTATGGAAACGGTATTTTTATCCGGCTACGCCAAGCTGCCCGACAACACCACCGCCCAAAAGCTCTACAACCACCTGGTTCTGGTGGTCACCGTCCAGCTTCCCCAGGGAATCATCCTGGACGCGGACTGCACCATGGCAACCGAGCTGGGCCGCCGGTTCGTCCGGGAGCTGCTCACCGGCTACGACCTGCACCAGGGGCCGGACGCCCTGGTGGAAACCCTGAGCCGCACCTACTACGGCCACCTGCGCAAGGCCCTGCAGACCTGCTTCAAGGGCATCTGCGCCCAGTTCAGCGAGATCCAGCGCACCGGCCTGGGCGGACCTGTCCGGTAAAGGGGACATTACACTACACTATATAAATATTTACGATACAGAAATCAAAGAACGGTCAGGAGGGTCTCTCATGCTGCTGTCAGGAGAGGAAATCAAGAAAAACCTGGGCGGGGATATCATCATCCAGCCCTACAACCCGTCCCAGCTCAACCCCAACAGCTACAATCTCCGCCTGTCGGACGAGCTGCTGGTCTACGACACCGACGTGCTGGACATGAAAAAGGACAATCCCGTGCGCCGCCTGACCATCCCTCCTGAGGGCCTGCTGCTGGAGCCCAACCGCCTCTACCTGGGCCGCACCCTGGAGTACACCAAAACCGACCGGTTCGTGCCTATGCTGGAGGGCCGCTCCTCCGTGGGCCGTCTGGGCCTCTTCGTCCACGTGACGGCAGGGTTCGGGGACGTGGGCTTTGCCGGGTACTGGACCCTGGAGATGCACTGCATCCACCCCATTGTCATCTATCCGGGGGTGGAGATCTGCCAGATCTACTACCACACCATCCAGGGTGAGTACCAGAAGTATGACTCCGGCAAGTACCAGAACAACACCGGCGTGCAGCCCAGCATGCTGTACAAGGATTTTCTAAACACAGAGAAATAAGCCGCTGGCCTCGCCTGCCCGGCGGGGGCCCCATTTCTCTGGAGAAATGGGGGAAAGAGCACCAGGGCCTGCGGGCCCTGGACCCGGGGCATTTTATTGACCGCTTGCTCTCGCTCGCTCTATTTTGGGTGGTCAACACAGCGCCAACATATCTTTCTTCTGCACCCATCGCGTTGTCCCTGATTTGGCTCTGTCGATCCAACACCCCCGCCCTTTGAGGGCGGTCCGCCCCGAAAAACGTACTGCCCATGTCGTAGGGGCGACTCACGAAACGCCCACATCTGAAGAATACCAGACCACGCAATTGCGCGCCCAGCTAGTGGGCGCGCTTTTTACTGCCGTCCGACAAAGGGCCGCAGGCCAGGCAAAAAAACACCCCTCCCCTCTAAAGGGTAGGCTTTGCGCCCCTGCGAACCAACGCCTTGGCTCCCCCTCTGGGGGAGCTGTCAGCGAAGCTGACTGAGAGGGCGGTAGGGCGTTGAGGGCATCTCAGCCGTTCCGAGGAACGCTTCCTGCGGGGGAGACTTGGCTTAAAGGCTCCCCTGGAGAGGGGAGCCTTTAAGCGCCTTCGGGTGTTTCGTCTCCCCTCTACATAAAAAATGACACGGCGCTTCCGGAAATCGGAAGCGCCGTGTTCATTTGCATCATTCAGAAAAGAGAAAATATAGAGAATCGTTGGTTCAGCTTAAGATCTCTTAGCAGCAGCCTTAGCCTCAGCCTTGGCGTCCTGCTCAGCCAGCAGGTCGTTGCAGGACTTGACATAGATGTCGATGCCCTCTTCCACCAGAGCGCGGCGCTCCTTCTTGTTGGTGCCCAGGAACTCGATGAAGATAGCCAGGATGATACCAACAAACAGGCCGTAAGAGGGGTTAGCGCAGGTTGCGATGGCGCCAGCGGTGATACCAGCGCAGCCACGTTCCACGTTGGTGCGGCACATGTTCATGCCCACGTAGAAGGAACCGAATGCCTGGATGATCAGGGTCTGAGCCATTGCCAGAGGCAGGATGGGCTTAATCAGTGCCATCAGAGGCACGATCAGCTGGCAGATCCACTTGGTGGTGTTGAAGGTGCAGGAACCACCGAAGATGGAGTACATGTTTTCCTTGCCGGTCTTATAACGTTCTGCCACAGACACGGTCATAGCAGACCACAGAGGACCAGACATGGTGCAGGTGGGGCTGAAGAAAGCCTCGATCAGGTTACGCATACCGCAGCAGATATTGGTACGGTCGGGGGAGACGTCGATGTACTCGTCCTGACGATAACGCTTGGTATCCTCCATGAATGCGGTGCCGCCGACGATATCGCCGAATGCGATAACGTAGCACATAACAGCCATGGGGATGGTCTGAACCAGGATGCCGGGGTGGATGCCAACGCCGATGATGGAGAAGTTCTTCCAGACCCAGGTCAGGCCGGGGATGGGGTTAAACCAGAAGCTGGTAACGGTGGAGAAGTCGGGCAGGGGGCACTCGCCGATGATCCAGGCCATGATGCCGCCCAGGATGATGGAGGGCACGAAGCCGGCCTTGGTGAGCAGCTTGATGAAGGGGTTCTTGCTGCCGAACTTGACCTTGCCGAAGCCCTGGGAGAACAGCAGGAAGATGCCGAAGCAGCAGCCGATGGACCAGGAAATGGGATACATGAAGAAGCCCTTGCCGCCGGCTTCCACCGATTTGAAGCCGTACGCGCCGCAGCAGGCTGCGAAACCGGCTCCGATTAGGATGCCGCCTTTCAGAGACTGGGGGCAGACGTCGACCAGCTTCTGAGCGATGCCGGTGATACCGAGGATAACATACATGAGACCCAGAACCAGCTCCATGCTGGTCAGAGCCCACATTCTCTCAACGCCTTCAAAGTTCAGCAGGAATGCGGTAATCAGCGGGACTGCAGGGGTGATCCAGCCGCCGATCAGGGGGTCGCCCAGGGTGTTGTTGACCATGTACAGCAGCTCATGGACGAACACGATGGACAGTGCCAATTCAAACGTGAAACCAAATAAGTCTTGCAGATACGCCGTTGCGGCAGAGCCGGTCATGAACACGACGCAGGCCTGGATCATTTCGGGAATTTCCCATTCGTAGTGAATGAAAGGAATACGAAGGTCGAACTTCCAGATTTTGATACAGGGCTGTTTCTCGCCATCCTTACGCCGCGCGGTAGGAAGCATGAGATTCATTACTTTCCCTCCTAACAAAATACACTTACACTTGACTTGCAATCTTTCTTGCGGCAACTCTCAAAATGAAAGCTGCCTGGGCCCTCTTTTCATGTCTTTTCATCGATGCAATGTCATTATAGCACTATTT
>JAEDJB010000209.1 GCA_016296565.1 Oscillospiraceae bacterium | reverse complement strand
AGAAAGCTCCTGCTCCGGCACAGCCTGCCGGCGGTAAGAAGCCCGCTGCTCCCCGTCCCGCTCCCGCTGCCCAGAAGAGTGCCAAAAAGCAGACCGAGGTGGAAGTGGTACAGCAGCAGCGCAGAGGCCCCCGCCTGGGCGGTATCATCTTCTATACCATGTATTTCGCCATGATCTTCGTGTTCTTCATCGGCGTGTTCATCACGCTGAACTGGCTCAACGGCTGGCTGAAGGACTATGAAGCCGCTCAGCCCACGGTGAAATGCCAGCAGGTGTTCGACCAGCTCTTCGGCAATCCCGACTGGGCCCAGCTCTACCGGCTGGCCGGTGATCCCACCGGTACCGGCACCAACAAATACGACACCCAGTTCGAGGGTGTGGACGCCTACGTCTCCTATATGAACAATAAGGTGGCCGGTCAGGAACTGAACTACGTGGAGACCTCCGCGGGCATCGGCACCAAGAAGAAATATATCGTCCGCCTCGGCTCCGAAAAGGTGGCCACCTTCACCCTGAACGGCTACACCGAGGAGCAGAAGATCACCGCCATCCCCGACTGGCAGCTGGACGGCGTGGAGATCTTCGTGAACCGCCAGGAGTCCATCAAAATCCGCAAGCTGGAAAACCACGTGGCCTATGTGAACAACCAGCCCCTGGACGACAGCTACACCATCCAGATCGCCTCCACCAAGGCCGACGAAAGCCTGTCCCCCGAGAACCGGGTGCGCACCAGCATCCAGGAAGTCTCCGGCCTGCTGACCACCCCCGAGCTGCTGGTCTATGACCAGACCGGCGCTCCCATCGAAGTGCTCTACAACCCCGATTCCGGCATGTTTGAGGAGCAGACCGATGCCATCGCCATGACCGAGGAGGAGCGTTCCGCCGTGTTCGGCGCTCTGGAAGCCTACGCCGGCTTCATGATCAACGCCAGCGGCAGCCGGGCCGCCGTTGCCAAGTATTTCGACGGCAGCAGCTCCACCTACAACGACATCATCAAGATGAACGGCGAGCTGTGGATGAACTCCGACCGGGGCCACGAGTTCCGGAACGAGGAGATTCTGGGCTACACCAAGCACTCCGACACCCTGTTCTCCGTCCGAGCCTCCATGGTCATGCACGTGGTCAACAAGGACAACACCGAGAAGGATTTCAATGTGACCCAGTCCATGTATTTCACCAATAAGAACGGCAAGTGGGTGTGCACCGAGATGACCAACGAGGACATCACCGCTCCCGTGGGCGAGGTCCGGCTGACCTTCTGTGATTCCGCCGGCAACGTGCTCTCCTCCGAGTTCTATGCCACCGACGCCCAGATGCTCATCGCCCCCATTGTGGAAGCTCCCGCGGGTAAGGTGTTCTCCGGCTGGTGCACCGTGGAGACCAACGACCAGGGCCAGAAGACCTGGAACCTGATGTTCCAGCCCGACGAGACCGGCACCGTCCACTTCTCCTCCGAATACACCCTGACCCCCATGGTTCTCTACCCCCTGTTTACCACCCCGTAATTGATTTGATAAGGAGGCTTCGCCATGATCGAACAAGCCAAGGCATTGCTGGATTCCCTGGCCATTACCTTTGACTTCCCCATTCTGGAGTTTATCCGCAACTATCTGACCTGCGATGCGCTGGATAAGGCCATGCCCTATATCACCCTGTTCGGGGAATGGGGCGCCTTCTGGATCGCCATCGCCGTGATCCTGCTCTGCTTCCGCAAGACCCGAAAGACCGCCTGGTCCATGGGCGCTGCGCTGATGCTGGGTCTGATCATCTGCAATGTGATTCTGAAAAACCTCATCGGCCGGGACCGTCCCTTCTTCTTCTACACCGTGGAGCGGATGGCCAACTACGACCTGCCCCAGCTGAAAAACTGGGTGCCCGTCACGGAAGGCGACATCAAGTGGCTGGTGGCCAGCGACCTGCACAAGTCCTTCCCCTCCGGCCACACCATCGCCTGCTTCGAGGCCTCCACCGTCCTGCTGATCAAGGACAAGCGCATGGGCATCCCCGCCGCCATTATCGCGTTCGCAGTGGCCTTCTCCCGGCTGTACCTGTACGTCCACTACCCGACTGACGTGATCTTCTCCATGTTCGCGGGCATCCTCCTGGGCCTGCTGGGCTGCGCCATCGTGTCCATCGTCTATAAGTTCCTCCCCGAAAAGCGGGGCAAATACCAGAGAGCCAACTAATACCCACCCAAAACCGGCACAGGAGCCATTCTCCCGTGCCGGTTTTCCCGTTCCCTCGAGACAGGCAGACCATTTTCTCCTCCAAATATCCCCCCGTTTTACCCCGACAAAAAATTCAAAAAATTTTCAAAACCCCATTGACAAATTTGGAATCATGTTATATAATACACAAGCTGTCACCGAGACAGGCAAGAACAAATGAACATGCTGCTATAGCTCAGCCGGTAGAGCGCATCCTTGGTAAGGATGAGGTCGCCAG
>JAEDJB010000048.1 GCA_016296565.1 Oscillospiraceae bacterium | reverse complement strand
CCCTGCTGGAAAAATACGCGGGCAAGCTCGACGTCGGCGCGGCGGTCGGCACGGATGGGATGCTTACGGTCATTCGCGACCTGCAGATGAAGGAACCCTATATCGGCAGTGTCGCGCTGGTCTCGGGCGAGATCGCCGACGATGTGACGGCGTATTTTGCCCAAAGTGAGCAGACACCGACGGCGTGTGCCCTCGGCGTCCTTGTGGATACCGACCAAAGCGTGAAGGTCGCGGGCGGTTATCTGATCCAGCTGTTACCCGGTACACCGGACGAGGTGATCGACAAATTAGAAGCAGGGATCCAAAAAGCGGGAGCCGTTACGCCGATGCTGGAGGAGGGACTTTCGCCGGAGGAGATCCTCCGCCGCGTATTGGCAGACTTTGAAACGGAGTTCCTGGAGACTGCGCCGGTCGAATACCGCTGCTATTGCAGCCGTGAGCGCGTCCTGCAGACCTTGATCACGATCGGAAAAAAGGACCTGCAGGAGTTGGTGGAGGATAACAAGCCCATCCGCGTCGAATGCCAGTTCTGTGACAATGTCTATGAATTCTCTCCGCAGGAACTGAAAACACTTCTGGAAACCCTTTGAAATTGCAAAACGTTTTACAAGCTCTTTGATAAGTGAAGCGAATAAGAATACCCTTCTGTCATGCGCTTTTTTGGGATTTTTGCAAGCGATAAAAAAATTCAAAAATTTATGAAAAAGTGCTTGACAAAAGGGGAACACGTGTGTATAATAAGACCCGTCGCTGATGCAAATCACTTCGACGACGCTTCGGGAGCATAGCTCAGCTGGGAGAGCACATGCCTTACAAGCATGGGGTCACAGGTTCGAGCCCTGTTGTTCCCACCAAGAATTTGGCGCGGTAGTTCAGTTGGTTAGAACGCCGGCCTGTCACGCCGGAGGTCGAGGGTTCAAGTCCCTTCCGCGTCGCCAAAGGGTACAGTTTGTACCCAAACAAGCCCAGGTAGCTCAGTTGGTAGAGCAGCGGACTGAAAATCCGCGTGTCGCTGGTTCGATTCCGGCCCTGGGCACCATATGCGAGTGTAGCTCATCTGGTAGAGCGCCACCTTGCCAAGGTGGAGGTAGCGAGTTCGAGCCTCGTCACTCGCTCCAGATGGCGCCATAGCCAAGTGGTAAGGCAGAGGTCTGCAAAACCTCCACCCCCAGTTCAAATCTGGGTGGCGCCTCCAAAAGCACCGTATTCTTGGGAATACGGTGCTTTTTCTTTGTTCTGCCCGATACCTTATATAAATTTAGAGAGGGAAGGCTCATGAAGAAGATTCACATTCTTTTTGTTTGCGGGGTCATGGCCGTTCTGGTGGCCGGTCTGGCCCGGACCCTGCTGTTTCCCGAGGAGATCAACACCTATGAAAACCGCTATGCCGGTCAGATCCCTGCCTTCTCGGCGGAGAGCTACCTGGACGGCTCCTTTCAGGACGGGGTGGACACGGCCCTCATGGATCAGATCCCCCTGGCCCAGACCATGAAGTCTTTGTACAACCGGGTCACCGCCGGGTTTCAGAAGGGGACCCTGGACTGGACCGGGAGATTGGCGGGAATTTCCGGCGACCAGTATGTGGACTTTAACGGCCTGCGGCTGTTCGGGGAGGGCTATCTGACCTACTGGCCCCGGTATGTGGGCTCGGTCCAGGCGGAGCTGGAAGCCAAGTGCCAGTCCCTGAACGACACCTTTGCCCGCCACCCGGACCTGGAGTTTTACGCTTACTATATTGAAAAGGACACCGACATGGACTTTGAGACCGGGGGGAAAACCGGCCTGTCCCAGTACCTGCTGGAGCACCTGAACCTGCCCCAGGGGCGCATGGGGGTGTATACCATCGACAGCTTCCAGGATTTTTCCGCCAATTTCTATAAGACCGACGCCCACTGGAACCACCAGGGCTCCTACCGGGGCTACTGCCAGCTGGCCCAGCTGCTGGGCATCCGGGAGGCGCTGCTGGAGCCCACCGGAGAGGCTGTGCACCTCAGCAGCACGTTCAGCGGCAAGAAGGCTTCCACCGTGGGGGCAGAGGGGGTCTTTACCGAGGATTTCTACGGCTATCCCTATGCCTTTCCTGCCATGACCGTCACCATCGACGGCGCGCCCGCGGAGGACTATGGAAACCAGGCGGCCTATCTTGCGGGAGAGGCCGGGGAGCCGGTTTCCTACGGCGGCTATTACGGCGGGGACAACGGGGAGACCGTGCTCTCCACCGGCACCCAGGGCCGGGGGAACCTCCTGGTGGTGGGGGAGTCTTTCGACAACGCCGTGCTGAAGCTCCTGGCCAGCCACTACGACACCCTGTACTCGGTGGACCTGCGCTACTATGCCCACAGCATGGGAGAGCCCTTTGACCTTTCCTCCTACGTGCAGGAGCATCAGATCACCAAGGTCCTGCTGGTGGGCAACATCGACTTCTACATTCAGGACGCCTTTAATCTGGAGGGTTGACGCCGTGGTATTCAGCAGCTTAACGTTTCTTTGCCTGTTCCTGCCCCTGGCGGTGATCCCTTACTACCTGTGCAAAAACCGAACCTGGCGGAACGGGCTGCTCCTGGTGCTCTCCCTGCTTTTCTATTCCTGGGGGGAGCCTAAGTATGTGGTCATGATGCTGGTCGCCACGGTGGTGGCCTACCTGGGGGGCCTTGCCATGGCGGCCTGGCGGGACAAGCCCCGGGCCAGACGGGCGATGTTTGTGGTGACTGTTGTTCTGGTGGTTCTGAACCTGCTGGTGTTCAAATACCTGAACTTCTTCTGGGACAACCTGACCCGGCTTTTGCCAGTCCAGGGGACCA
Organism: Oscillospiraceae bacterium; assembly: GCA_016296565.1. Lineage (GTDB taxonomy): Bacteria > Bacillota > Clostridia > Oscillospirales > Oscillospiraceae > Evtepia. The sequence goes on along the minus strand of JAEDJB010000048.1, from coordinate 9,785 downwards.
TCCCGGAGATTGCCCTGCCCATCGGCATCAGCTTCTACACCTTCCAGATCCTCTCCTATGTGATTGACCTGTACCGGGGCAAGGTGAAGCTCCAGCGGAACTTCTTTTACCTGCTCCTGTATATCAGCTTCTTCCCCCAGCTGATTGCCGGTCCCATCGTCCGGTACAGCACCATTGAGGAGGAGATTCTTCATCGTAAAGAGTCCTGGGAGGACGTGGCCGCGGGGCTCAGGCGGTTCATCCTGGGCCTGGGGAAGAAGGTCATCCTGGCCAACGGCGCTGCCGCCGTGGCAGAGCTGATCTACGGAGGAAACCCAGAGATCTACGGCACCGTCATGTACTGGCTGGCGGCCTTTGCCTACACCATGCAGATCTACTTTGACTTCTCCGGCTACAGCGACATGGCCATCGGCCTGGGGCGGATGTTCGGCTTTCACTTTCTGGAAAACTTCAACTACCCCTACCTGTCCCGGTCGGCCACCGAGTTCTGGCGGCGGTGGCACATCTCTCTGTCCTCCTGGTTCCGGGACTATATCTACATCCCCCTGGGGGGCAGCCGGGTGAGCCGGGGCAAGTGGGTCCGCAACATCCTGGTGGTCTGGGGTCTCACCGGCTTCTGGCACGGGGCGGAGTGGAACTTCATCCTGTGGGGACTGTACTACGCGGGCCTGCTGCTGCTGGAAAAGTTTGTCCTGAGCCGGGTACTGGAGAAGCTGCCCGCCCTGGTCCAGTGGATTTACGCCTTCTTTGTGGTGAACCTGGGCTGGGTGCTCTTTAACCTGACGGACTTCTCCCAGCTCACCCACGCCCTGCACACCATGTTCGTCTGGCAGGGGACCAGTCTGGCCCAGGTGATCTCGGCGGACTCGGGGATTCTCTTTGCCCTGCTCTACCTGCCCCTGGCGTTTCTGTTCTCCTTCCCGGTGGCAAAAAAGCTTCCCAAGAGGCAGACCCCCGGGTGGGTCCTTCTGGAGGACGGGCTGTACGGCCTGCTGTTCCTGCTGTGTATGGTGTGTATCGTCAGCTCGGTCTATAACCCCTTCATCTATTTCCGGTTTTAAAGGGCAGATCTACAAAAAACGGACCGTCTCACGGCAACATGAGACGGTCCGTTTTTTTCATCGGGTTATTCCGCGTAGCAAACCTTGTCCAGAATCCCCGCCACGCAGGCCAGCACCACACCGTAGTTGCAGATGGGCACCTGCTGCTCCTTGGCCTGGGCGATCCGGCTGAGCACATGCCGCCGGTTGAACATGCAGGCCCCGCAGTGGATCACCAGGTCGTAGGGGGTCAGGTCCTGGGGGAAGTCGTTCCCCCGGACAAAGTCGAAGGAGAGGTTTTCTCCCACCTTTTTCCGCAGCAGCTTAGGGATTTTCTCCCGGCCGATGTCCTCCTCCAGGGGGGCGTGGGCGCAGGCCTCGGCGATGAGCACCCGGGAGCTTTCCGTGAGCGCCTCCACCGCCTTTGCCCCTTCCAGGAAGGCGTGGATGTCCCCCTTATACCCGGCGAAGAGGATGGAGAAGGAGGTGAGCAGGCTCTCCGGGGGCTTGTGCTGCCAGACGGTGGGGAAGGCCTGGGAGTCGGTGATGATGAGCTTGGGGGGGCGGGCCAGGGCGGCCAGGGTGGCGGGCAGGCAGTCTGCCGTGCAGCTCATCACCAGGCATTTCTTGTCCAGCAGCTCCCGGATGGTCTGCACCTGGGGGAGGATCAGCCGCCCCTTGGGGGCCTGGATATCCTGGGGCATCACCAGCAGCACCAGGTCCTCCTCCTGGACCAGGTTCCCGGTGATGGTCAGGTCCCAGAAGCTGTCGGGCACCTGGCGGACGATGGCCTGGCGCAGGGCGGAGATGTTCTCCCCCCGGGCGGCGCTCACTGCCAGCACGGGGATCTCCAGGGTTTCGGAGAGGGATTGGGCCAGCCCCTCCGGATCGGGGAGCAGATCGGCCTTGTTCAGCACCGCCAGGGTGGGAATGCCCCGGGCCTTCAGCTCCTCCAGCCAGGGCAGCTCCGCCTGGGGGGCCTGGGTGAGGACCAGCAGGGCCAGGTCGGTTTTGTCCAGGGCCTGCCGGGTTTTCTCCACCCGGAGGGCGCCCAGGTCGCCCTGGTCGTCCAGGCCGGCGGTGTCGATAAACACCACGGGCCCTACCCCGTGAAGCTCGAAGGATTTGTACACCGGGTCGGTGGTGGTGCCCGCCACCGGGGAGACCAGGGAGATGTCCTGGCCGGTGAGGGCGTTGATGAGGGAGGACTTGCCGGCATTCCGGTTGCCGAACAGACCGATGTGCAGGCGGCTGGCTCTTGGTGTGCTTTGAATACTCATGGGAATCCCCTCCGAATAATAGGTTTTCTGCGTTGCGTCAAGGAATGGGAAAAGCGCCCGCGCCTGCTTACGCAGGGGCGGGCGCGGAGGATACGGACGGAGCTTATGCCTTCCACAGGCCGTGGAGGTTGCAGTACTCGTAAGCGGCAACCACCTTGTCGCCGGGAGCCAGAGCAAAGACGGCGGTGGGTTCCTGGCCGGGAGCCAGAGCCTTCCGCTGGTTGCCCTGCTCGGTCTGCAGGCTGATCCACTGGATGGAGTGCTTCTCCTCCATGGGATGCAGGGTGGAGCCCACGGTCACGGTGACCAGGTTGCCGTCCACCTTCACCACGGGGACGTGCTTCTCGGTGGAGGAGTCAGCGGTCTTGGGGACGATCTCGGTCATCTCTTCGCCGCAGCAGCTGGCCTTGGCGCCGCTGGCGTTCACATAGGCGATGATGTTGCCGCAGTGGGAACATTTATAGAACTTCATATCCATGAGAAAAACTCCTTTCGTGTCGTCAAAATATGAGAAAATGGATGTAAGTTGTTTGAACTTGTGTTATTATAATACCATCTGAGGAAACCCGTGCCCAGTGACTAGGTCACGAAAAAAAGATATAATTTGGGGCCTGCCGCGCCCAGGTTATTGGAAGGAGAGAGGAAGTGCGTCAACAATGAATCGGGATATTACCTTTTATTCCTACCTCACATCAGAACAGAAAAAGGTGCTGGATGGCTCCATCCGGCGGTTTACCTTCCGCAAGGGGCAGGTGGTCCACCGCCATGGGGACGCCTGCGTGGGCGTGATCTTCGTCCATCAGGGCCGGCTGGCCTTCACCGCCCTGTCCGAGGAGGGGCGGGAGATCACCCTGTTCCGGGCAGAGAGCGGGCAGACCTGCGTTCTCTCTGCCTCCTGCGTGTTTCAGGGGATGGAGTCAGAGAGCATCGTGACGGCGGAGACAAAGACGGAGCTCTCCATCCTTCCTGCGGCGGTGCTGGCCCAGCTGATGCAGGAAAACCCCGATGTGGAGCGGATGGTATACAAGCACGCCGCCCAGCAGTATGCCAGCGCCCTGGGCACCCTGCAGAAGATCGTCTTTTTCAGCCTGGAAAAGCGGCTGGCCTCCTTCTTGAAGGAGGAGTGCAGCCGGAGAAAATCCCCGGTGTTTTCCGCCACCCACGAGCAGATCGCCCGGTACATCGGCTCTTCCCGGGAGGTGGTCACCCGCACACTGAACCAGTTTGCCAGCCGGGGCATTGTCTCCCTGGGCCGGGGAACCGTCACGGTTCTGGACCAGGACGCCATAGAGGATATTCTGGGCTGATTGCCCCGGAAAGGAGAGGATACGATGAACCAGGACTTTACATACTTTAACCCCACCCAGGTGTTCTTCGGGAAAGACGCCATGGAGAGCCTGCCTGCCATCCTGGAGGGCTGCGGAGAGAGCATCCTGCTGGCCTACGGGGGTGGCTCCATCAAGCAGAACGGGATCTATGACCAAGTCATGGAGATCCTGACCCAGTGCGGGAAACAGGTTACGGAGTTTTCCGGCATCATGCCCAACCCCACCTATGCCAAGGTGCTGGAGGGGGGCGCTCTGGCCCGGGCCTGCCAGGCGGACCTGATCCTGGCGGTGGGCGGCGGCTCGGTGATCGACTGCGCCAAGGCGGTGGCCCTGGCGGCAGTGGAGGAGGGGGACCTGTGGACCAAGTATTGGATCGAAAAGCAGGAGCCGGACTGCGACCCCATCCCCGTGGGCGCCATCCTCACCATGGCGGGCACCGGCTCGGAGATGGACGGAGACGCGGTGATCACCAACGAGGAAACCAAGGTCAAGACCTCCTGCTGGGACTATGCCATCTACCCCCGGTTCGCCATCCTGAACCCGGAATTTACCTACAGCCTGCCGGAGTACCAGATGGTCTCCGGGATTTTTGACAGCCTCTCCCACGTTATGGAGATCTACTTCAGCCCCGAGGACGGGGACAACCTCTCCGACGACCTGGCAGAGGCCGTCATGAAGAGCATCATCCGCAACACCCCCGCGGCCATTCAGAATCCCCGGGATTACACCGCCCGGAGTAACCTGATGTGGGCTTCCTCCCTGGCCCTCAGCGGCCTGCTGTCTCCCTCCAAGACCGAGGACTGGGAGGTCCACCAGATCCAGCACCAGCTGGGGGCCTATTACGACTGCGCCCACGGCATGGGTCTGGCGGCCATTTCCCCAGCCTATTACCGGCTGGTGTGCCCCTACGGCCTGCCCAAATTTAAACGCTTCGCGGTAAACGTGTGGGGCATCGACCCGGCAGGGAAGAGCGACCAGGAGATCGCCCTGGAGGGTATCGACGCTCTGGCTGCCTACATCCGGGACAGCCGCATGACCGCCAATCTTCGTCAGCTGGGTATCCCCGACGACACCCGGCTGGCGGACATCGCCGCCACCTGTTTCCGCCGCCGGGGCGGGTACCACACGCTGACCCAGGCAGAGATCCTTCAGGTTCTCCGGGAGAGCTTTTGAGAAATAAAAAAATCGGTGCATGGAAAACCATGCACCGATTTTTTATGACAACAGAATGGTAAATCAGAAGTAGAGATCCCCCCGGTCGTTGTCACCGGAGTTGTCATGCAGATCCACAAAGTAGGGGGCCACCACATAGACGTTGGTAGCGACCTTCATGATGTGGCCGTCCTCCGCGTAAATCACGCCGGAGACGAAGTCCAGCAGGCGGCGGGCAATTTCCTTGTCCGTCTTGGCCAGGTTCAGCACCACAAACTTCATGTTCCGCAGAAGATCAGCAATCTTGGATGCGTCCTTATACTCCAGCGGAGACACCAGCACGACCTGCATGTCGGCGACGCTGTGGATGGGCTGCGCACCTTCGGATGCCCAGCTTTGATTGTCTTCCTCTTCGTATGCGTAGCTGTCCTCGTAATCTTCGTATAGGTCCTCGTCCAGTGGCTTGCGCCGCAGTGCGTCAAAGAATCCCATGTGCAGGTACCTCCTCTATGCTCTCTCCCATCTCAATACGCTCAAGTGGTCCAAAAAATGGACAGAATGGGCACATTTAAGCATTTTTTACATGATACTACAAAATCAGAGGAATTTCAATATTTTCGGGGAATATTTTGTGCGGAATCGTAAAAAATTTTCAACATGTTGATACCGTTCTGTAACCGTTTTGACGGGACCACAAGATTTTGTGGCGAATTTTGGGGGAAGAAATCCCACCGGATTACGAGGGAATTATTTCTTCAGCCCGTATTCCTCCAGGTAGCGGAGCATGTCCTCCTCGTCCTGGTCATCCAGCCGGTGGGCGTTGGCCAGGGACTCCACATGATGGGTGAACTCATGGGCCAGGGTGGTGTAGAGCTCCTCCCGCCAGGTTTCCTCCGACCAGTCCTCGTTCCGGGCGGAGGCCAGGAAGGAGCCGTAGTACAGGTTAATGAACCGGCCCAGGTACTCGTCCTGAACGTACTCGCCCATGAAGAACATCTCCCCCTCGGGGAACAGGGGGTCCTGCTTTTCCTCCTCCTGGAGGAGAATGCCCCCGTTGAGCCCCTCGAAAAACACCGGCGGGAAGGACTCCGCCATTTCGTCCAGCATGTCCGCCACTTGGTCAAAGGTAAGTTCCATGTTGCCGCCTCCCAGCTGTTTCTCGTCTCTTGTCTGTATTGTACAACAGGGGAGCCCGCCCCGCAAGGGGAAACGGGGGAGACCGGTGCAGGTTTTGCGGCAGTTTGCAAAAGATGTATTTGACATATATTGATAAATAGTATAAGGTATATGACAGAATGTCAAGTGGTGAGCAGTCCGCCCGGAGGGTTTGCCCCACAATACGAGGAGGACGGTGTCCATGCATTCCAAGAAGCATTCCATGTTTACCAGCCGGTGGGGGTTCATTCTCTCGGCGGTTGGCTCTGCCGTGGGTATGGCCAATGTCTGGGGGTTCCCGGCGAAAATGGGGGCCAACGGCGGCGGGGCCTTTCTGGTGGCCTATCTGATTTTCATTGCCCTGTTCAGCGTGGTGGGTCTGTCCGCCGAGTATGCCATCGGCCGCCGCTCCCGCACGGGCACCCTGGGGTCCTACCGGGCCGCCTGGGCAACCCGGAGCAGGAAGCTGGGCCGGGCCGGCGGACTTGTGGGCTGTCTCCCTCTGGCTGGCTCCATGTGCATTGCCATCGGCTACGCGGTGATCATCGCCTATGTGCTCAAGGCCTTTTTCCACTCCCTCACCGGGGAGCTGATGACGGTGGATACCTCCAGCTGGTTTGAGGCCTTCTCTTCTGCGGACTATTCTGTGGTTCCCTTCCACATCATCGTGGTGGTGGGCACCCTGCTCACCCTGGTGCTGGGGGCCAGAAGCATTGAAAAGACCAACAAGGTGATGATGCCCCTCTTCTTCATCATCTTTGTGATCCTGGCTGTCCGGGTGGCCATGCTGCCCGGGGCGGCGGAGGGCTACCGGTTCATGTTCACCCCCCGCTGGGAGGCCCTGAAGGACCCCATGGTGTGGGTCTGGGCCATGGGACAGGCTTTCTTCTCCCTGTCTGTTACCGGCAGCGGCATGATTGTCTACGGCGCTTACCTGGGAGACGAGGAGGATGTGGTCCACATCGCCATCCGCACGGCCCTGTTCGACACCATTGCCGCCCTGGTGGCCGCTCTGGTGATTATCCCCGCCTGCTTTGCTTACGGGCTGGACGTGGGCGCAGGACCCGCGCTGCTGTTTGTCACCCTGCCCCGGATTCTGCAGGACATTCCTCTCGGCCGGGTGTTTGCCATCATCCTGTACACGGCCATGACCTTTGCCGGGGTCAGCTCCCTGCAGAACATGTTTGAGGCCGTGGGCGAGTCCCTCCAGCACCGGTTCCCCAAGCTCAGCCGCAAGGCGGTGCTCCTGCTGCTGTGCGTGGTCTGCCTGGGCTTCGGCCTGCAGATGGAATCCATCGGCAAGTGGGGCCCCTGGATGGATATTGTGTCCATCTATATTATCCCCATCGGCGCCACCCTGGGCGCTCTGTCCTGGTTCTGGATCATGCGGAAGCAGGACCTGCTGGAGGAGATCAACAAGGGTCTGGCCCGTCCCCACGGCGGGCTGTGGTACAGCGCGGGCCGCTATCTCTATGTGCCCTGCGCCCTGATCCTCTGCTGCGTGGCCCTTGGAATGAAGGTGGCCTTCTAAAAGGGCGGCAGATGTGGTATCCTAAGGACAAGCCCCCCAAGGAGGAGATACCATGAAAAAACGGATGCTTTGGCTGTTTACCGCCCTGCTGACCCTGGGTCTGGCTGGCTGCGGCGGGGGAGGCCAGAAGGAGGAACCCGGCTACCAGCAGATCACCGCCCAGGAGGCAAAGGCTATGATGGACGTGGGCGCGGGCGCCGTGGTTCTGGACGTGCGGGAGCAGGAGGAATACGACCAGGGGCACATCCCCGGGGCGGTGCTTCTGCCGGTGGGTGAGATCACCCAGGAAAGCGCCTCCGCCGCGGTCCCCGAAAAGGACACGGTGGTGCTGGTGTACTGCCGCAGCGGAAACCGCAGCAAGGCGGCGGCCAGCGAACTGGTGCAGCTGGGCTACACCCAGGTCTATGAGTTCGGCGGAATCCAGGACTGGCCCTATGAGACCGAATAATCCCCAAAGCCGCAAGCCTTGGCTTTCAAGGCTTGCGGCTTTGTTCGGTACGCATTATAATAGGAAAAGAATTGATCCCGCTGCCGGTCTGCCTGGACCGGCGGCTGTCAGGAGGGCCTATGCGAATCATCCTTTCCCCGGCCAAGAAAATGAAAGTGGATACCGACAGCTTCCCCTGCCGCGGCCTGCCCCAGCTGCTGCCCAAAACCCAGCAGCTGTATGAGCGGCTGCGGGAGCTGTCCTACCAGGAGCTGAAAGCCCTCTGGAAGTGCAGCGACGCCATTGCCAAAGTGAACATGGAGCGCCTGGAAACCATGGACCTACACCGGAATTTAACCCCGGCTATCCTGGCCTATGAGGGCATTCAGTATCAGTACATGTCCCCCGGGGTGTTCTCCGACCAGGCCCTGGCCTACGTGGAGGAGCACCTGCGGATTCTCTCGGGATTTTATGGAGTCCTCCGCCCCTTTGACGGGGTGACGCCCTACCGGCTGGAGATGCAGGCGAAGCTGGCTGTGGGACAAGAAAAAGACCTTTACAGCTTCTGGGGAGACAGCATTGCGGAGACCCTCTTCTCGGAAACCGACTGTATTCTGAACCTGGCCTCCAAGGAGTACAGCCGCTGTGTGTCCGCCCACCTGAATAGCCAGGTGAAGTTTATCACCGTCCTGTTCTGTGAGCGGAAAGAGGACAAGCTCATCGAAAAGGGCACCCTGTGCAAAATGGCCCGGGGGGAGATGGTGCGCTACCTGGCCGAGCGCCAGATCCAGGACCCGGCGCAGATCCGGGACTTCTGCCGGCTGGGCTACCGCTTTTCCCCGGAGGAATCCAACGACACGACCTATACATTTATTAAGGAGGAACCATAACATGCTGGAAGCAGGAACCAAAGCACCGGAATTTACCCTGCCGGACAAGGACGGCAACCCCGTCAGCCTGTCTGATTTCCTGGGGAAAAAGGTGGTGCTCTACTTTTATCCCAAGGACAACACCCCCGGCTGCACGCGGCAGGCCTGTGCCTTTGCCGCAGCCTATGAGGGGTTCAAGGCGAAGAACGTGGCGGTCATCGGCGTCAGCAAGGACTCCGTGGCCTCCCACCAGAAGTTCGCGGCCAAGCACGACCTGCCCTTTGTGCTCCTGTCCGACCCGGAGCTGCAGGCCATCCAGGCCTACGACGTGTGGAAGGAGAAGAAACTCTACGGCAAGGTGAGCATGGGGGTGGTGCGCTCCACCTACCTCATTAACGAGGAGGGCGTCATTGAAAAGGTTATGCCCAAGGTCAAGCCGGACACCAACGCCGGGGAGATCCTGGCCTATCTGGAAACCATCTGATGCTCTATACCGACCTGACCAAGCGGGCCCTAAAGCTGTGCTTTGCCGCCCACAAGGACCAGACCGACAAGAGCGGCCTGCCCTATGTCTTTCACCCCTTCCATCTGGCGGAGCAGATGCCGGACGAGCTGACGACGGTAGTGGCCCTGCTTCACGACGTGGTGGAGGACACCCCCTACACCCTGGAGGACCTGGAGAAGCTGGGCTTTCCCCAGACGGTCCTGTCCTCTCTGGCCCGGCTGACCCACGACCCGTCGGTTCCCTACCTGGCCTATGTGGCGGCCCTCAAAGAGGACCCCATCGCCCGGCAGGTGAAGCTGGCCGATCTGCGCCACAACAGCGACCTGACCCGCCTGGTCCATGTGGATGAGAAAGCCCGGCAGCGGGCGGAGAAATACGCGGCGGCCATCCGGCTGCTGGAGGAGCCCGACGGAGATCTCTGAGTGGGGCAGGGGCGGACTGATCCTGTGTATTTTAAATGTAGAAACGAGAGGTGAGCTTTCGTGCAGGAAGCATTCT
>JAEDJB010000208.1 GCA_016296565.1 Oscillospiraceae bacterium | reverse complement strand
CGCCTAAAACCCTTGACTTTTCGCTTGTCCGCTGTTATACTTTTAAAGCCGCTTTGAATGGGTGATAAGTGGACTGCGGCTTGTCAGTCCCGGTCCCGCCCCCGACAGCGAGCCCGTAATTAAGGAAAGAGGTGCACACAGCATGCATGCAATCATCGAGACTGGTGGTAAGCAGTACAAGGTCGCAGAAGGCGATGTCCTGTTCATCGAGAAGCTGAACAACGAAGCCGGCGACGAGATCAAGTTCGACAAGGTCCTGGCCGTCCTGGGTGACGAGCCCAAGTTCGGCACTCCCGTGGTGGAAGGCGCTTCCGTGGACGCTTCCGTGGTGAAGAACGGCAAGGGCAAGAAGGTCGTCATCTTCAAGTACAAGCCCAAGAAGGGCTACCGCCTGCGTCAGGGCCATCGTCAGCCCTACACCAAGGTGGAAATCAAGAAGATCAACGCTTAATGACCACCGCATCCTTTGCAACTGACGGCAGCCGCATCGTCTCCTTCACCGTGGAGGGGCACAGCGGCCTGGCCGAATCCGGGGAGGATATCCTCTGCGCCGCCATCACCAGCGCCGTCCGCCTCACCGAGTGCGCCATCAACGACGTGCTCGGCCTGGAAGCTGCGGTGAAGGTCAGCGAGAGGGATGCTTCCATTTCCCTCAAACTCCCCCGCAACCTGGAGGGAGAGGCCGATCAGGTCTGCCAGACCCTTCTGGCGGCTCTGATGCTCTACTTCGTCCAGCTGCAGGAGGAATATCCCCAACACATTATCGTCATGGAGGTGTAACCTATGCTTCATATCGGACTTCAGTTCTTCGCACATAAGAAGGGCGTTGGCTCCACCCGTAACGGCCGCGATTCCATGGCTCAGCGCCTGGGCGTGAAGCGCGGCGACGGTCAGTTCGTTCTGGCCGGCAACATCCTGGTTCGTCAGCGCGGCACCCACATTCATCCCGGCACCAACGTGGGCATCGGCAAAGACGACACCCTGTTCGCCCTGAAGGACGGCCGCGTCAAGTTTGAGCGGCTGGGCAAGGACCGCAAGCAGGTCTCCATCGTGGAGGCTGTTGCGGAATAATTCTGCCGCATACGCAGTACCCTAAGCCCCGAACGGCAACCCGTTCGGGGCTTTTTTAAAGTTTCACTTTTCTGCCTGCACAGGGAGGTACCCAATGGCAAATACTTTTATCGACACCGCCCGCATTCTGGTGAAATCCGGCGCGGGAGGCAACGGCGCGGTGTCCTTCCACCGGGAAAAATATGTGGCCGCCGGCGGCCCTGACGGCGGGGACGGCGGCCGGGGAGGGGACATCATCCTCCAGGTGGACGACCGCATGTCCACCCTGATGGACTTCCGCTACAAGCGGAAATACGTGGCCGAAAACGGCGGCAACGGCGCGGGCAAGCGGTGCACCGGCAAGGACGGCGCGCCCCTCATCATTAAGGTTCCCCGGGGCACCGTCATCCGGGACGCGGAGACCAAGGAGATCATCCAGGACATGTCCGGGGACGAGCCCTTCGTCCTCTGCCGGGGCGGCAACGGCGGCTGGGGCAACAAGCACTTCGCCACCCCCACCCGGCAGACGCCCCAGTTTGCCAAGGCGGGCCTGCCCGGCAAGGAGAAAACCGTCCTGCTGGAGTTAAAGCTCCTGGCGGACGTGGGTCTGGTGGGCTTTCCCAACGTGGGCAAATCCACCCTGCTCTCCGTTGCCACCAAGGCCCGGCCCAAGATCGCAAACTATCACTTCACCACCCTGTTCCCCAACCTGGGGGTGGTGTTCGTGGACGAGGGGGTTTCCTTCGTCATGGCTGACATCCCCGGCATCATCGAAGGTGCGGCGGAAGGGGCCGGCCTGGGCCACGACTTTCTGCGGCACATTGACCGCTGCCGCCTGCTGATCCACATTGTGGACGTGTCCGGCTCCGAGGGCCGGGACCCGGTGGAGGACTTCGAGGCCATCTGCGCGGAGTTGCAGGAGTACAGCCCGGAGTTGGCCAGCCGGCGAATGCTGGTGGCCGCCAACAAGGTGGATATTCTGGAGGACCGTTCTCTTCTGGAAAAGCTGAAGGCCCATGTGGAAGGGCTGGGCCTGCCCTTCTTCGAGCTGTCCGCCGCCTCCCACCAGGGGGTGCGGGAGCTGATGAAGGCCGCCGCCGGGGAGCTGGCCCACCTGCCCCCGGTGATCGTCTACGAGCCGGAGTATGTGGAGCGTCCGCCGGAGGTGGACACCACCCAGCCGCTGACCATCCGTCACGAGGACGACGTGTGGATCATCGAGGGGCCGTGGCTCCAGAAGATCATGGCCAACGTGAACTTCTCCAACTACGAGTCCCGGAACTGGTTCGACCGGATGCTCCGGTCTGCCGGTCTCTTCGACCAGCTGGAGGAAATGGGCATCAAGGATGGCGACCTGGTGAGCATGTACAATTTAGATTTCGAATATCAGCGCTAATACCAAAAGCCCCGACGGAAC
>JAEDJB010000047.1 GCA_016296565.1 Oscillospiraceae bacterium | reverse complement strand
CCTTAATCCTGGGGATCTTCCCCGGCGGGCGGTGGGATCTCGCCCTTTCCAAACATGCGGGACAGTCCTTCCGCAAAGTAGGAAAGACGGGCCGCCAAATCTGCGTAATCCATCCGCGTGGGGCCTACCACGCCAATGACGCCCTGCATGCCTCCGCCGATGTCATAGCTTGCCATGATTACGCTGGAGTTTTTCAGCTCGTCGGCCACGTTTTCCGGGCCGATGAGGATGCGAACGTGGTCCCCCTGAATCACCGGCAGATTCATGCCGTCGCCCATTTCGGACAGGTAATTCATGAGGGGTTCTGCCTTTTCCAGGCTCTGGTACTCCGGGTGGGTCAGCAGGGTGGGGATGCCCGCGGTGTGAACCACGCTGCTCTCCAGATCCTCCAGCACCTCCATGGCGAAGGACACCACCAGGCTGATAAGGCTGTAGGCCTCCCCCGCTGCGTGGGCAGCCACCCGCATCAGCTCCGGGGTGAGCTGCTCCAGGGTCAGGCCCGTAAAAGAGGTGTTCAGCAGGGTGCCCAGCAGCTGAAGCTGGGTGTCCGACAGCTCGGTAGGCAGGCGGAACAGCTTGTTTTTGACCACCTGGGTGTCTGTCATGAGGACGGCGATGAAGGCGTTTTCCTCCACCATCAGCAGGTCGTACCGGTTGATCACCGCTTTCCGGGTGCCGGTGGTCAGGGAGAAGGTGGGATACTTGGTCAGCTGGGAGATGATCTTTCCCGCTTCGGTCATCACCTGGTCCATCTGGCGGATTTTCGTGTGCAGGGCCTCGTTGATCTTCTGGGTCTCCTGCATGGTCAGCCGGTGCTCCTCCATGAGCTCGTTCACATAGAGCCGGTAGCCCTGGGGGGAGGGAATCCGCCCGGCGGAGGTGTGGGGCTGCTCCAGCAGGCCCAGGTTTTCCAACTCCGCCATTTCGTTTCGGATCGTTGCGGAGGAGACCTTCAGTCCTGCGCTGGCCACAATGGCCTTGGAACCCACAGGTTCCGCGGTCTGTATGTAGTTTTCCACGACCGCGCGAAGAATCTGCTTCTTCCGCTCCGACAGTTCCATTTTTCCTGGCCTCCTTTGGCCTCGGGCTTAACTTTAGCACTCAGTTCCCCCGAGTGCTAAAGTTAATGTAGCACTTCCCCCGGAAATTGTCAAGGGCTCCGGCGGGAATCTGATTTGATTTTTTTATTTTTTTGTGCTTTTCAGAGATTTTCACAGACGCGCCCCCGATTCCCCGCCGTTTTTTGCACTTTCCAACGGTGACTGCCAAAATAATTCCCCCGATTTCCCGGTTTTGCGGTCCCGGGCCAGAAACAGGGTCTCCAGCTCCGGGCGCACCGGCAGGCAGAGAAAGCCGCAGTCCACCCGGCCCTCCAGAATCCACTGTTCAATCTCCCGGTAGTCCCCCAGCAGCAGTTCATAGTCGATGTTGGGGTAGTCCTTCTGAAACTCCTGGATCGCCTTGGGCAGCCAGTGGGTGGCCACGCCGGAGAAGGTGCCGATGCGGATAAGCCCCGGCTGAAGGCCGTTGAGGGCGTCCACCCCAGGCAGCGCAAACTGGCCAAACGACCTTCCTGAATACATAGAGCAGCACGCCCCCTGAGAGAGACAGCAAGCTGTCCTCCCAGGGGGCGCGTTGTTTTGCTTTTTAACTCTCCGCCTCCCGCAGGCGCTCCACCAGGGTGGATCTGGCCGCGGCGCGGTACACCGCCAGGGGCACCAGGCACCCCAGCAGGGCAAACACCGGCGCCAGCACCAGGATGGGCGACAGGGTAAACCGGTAGGTAAAGAACCAGAACAGGCTCTCCAAAGCCGAGCCGGTGAGGGGGCTGAGAACCGCCGTCACCGCCAGGGCCAGCGCCGCCGCCCCCAGGGCGTAGAACAGCCCCTCCCACACCAGCATGGTTTTCAGCTGCCGCCCGGTCATGCCCACGGCCTGGAGGACCGCAAACTCCCGCCGCCGGGCGAAAATACCCGTGAGCACGGCGTTTACAAAGTTCAGCACGCCCACAAGGCCCACCACGAAGCTCAGCGCTCCGCCCAGAAGGAGGAACATGGAGCGGAAGCTCTCAAACTCCTCTTCGTAGGTGGCTTTGCTCTCATAGTCGTAGGGAGAGCCGTCCGTGAAGTCCTGCAAAAAGGTCTCCATGGCGCTGTTGGCCTCTTCCGTTGTGTTGCAGGCGTAGTACATCACCGAGGAACTTCCCGTGTCCCGGAGGAAGGTCTGGTCGTTCATGACAAACTCGTCTGTCCCGTAATACCGGTAGCTCAGGGAGCTGGGCACCACCACCAGGGCGGCCACCTGGTACTCCACGTCCCGGTACTGCGCCGCCCGGACCTGCCAGGTCCGACCCTCCAGGCTCTCGCCCTCGGCAAAGACCTCTCCGGTCTCCGGGTCGTAATACTCGTACTTCTCTACATACCGCAGGGTGATCTTGTCTCCCAGTTTGGCCCAGTGGGAGGTTTCCACCGGGTTTCCGTAGTCGTCGTCGGCATACACCGCCGCCACATAGTTTTCCCCCGGCTCCCTGAGCCTGGACAGGTCCCCCTCCAGCACCGTCAGCTGGTCCAGAACGAAGGGCTCCATGCCGTAGAGCTGGACGTCGTCCGCCAGGTTCCCGGCGGCGTCCCTCTCCGTCCAGTCCACCAGGGCGTCCAGGGCCTCCTGGTCATTCCAGCGGCCGTGCATGGCCCGGAAATAGTCCTCGGTGACAAACTCCTGCACCGGGGTGGTCCGGCCGTAGGTTCGGCCACCCTGGGTGATGCCGCTCTGGGCGGCCGCTTCTTCGATAGCCTCCTCCGGCAGGGCTTTGTCTTCGCGAAAGAGCTCAGCCCCGGTCTGGAAATAGCCCGCGTCGGCCAGGATGAAGTCCGCGGAGACGAAATTGCGCAGGTACTTGTCCATGTCGAACCCCTTGGTAAAGGTGACCGTCACGGTGAGCAGCACCACCGCCAGGGACAGGGAGAGGATGGTCACCGCCGTCCGCCCCTTGCTGCGGCCCAGGTTGGCCCAGGCCATGGCGGGCAGGGAGACCCCTTTCTGTCCCTTCCGGACCTTTTGTTTGCCGCCCTCGGTGTACCTCGCTGCCTCCACCGGGGAGACCCTGGCGGCCATCCGCCCGGGGCGGGCGCAGGAGAGCAGCACCGTGAGCAAAGAAAAGGCCGCCGCCCCCAGGAAGATCGCCGGGCGCACGGAGACCACGTTCTCCACCCCGTCCAGCCGGCGGATCACCACCGGGGCCAGCTGTCCCCCCACCAGCCAGCCCAGAACCAGGCCGATGGGGATGCCCGCCCCGCTGAGGATCAGGGCCTGCTGCCGGAGGATGGCTTTGATCTGCCGCCCCGTGGTGCCGATGGTCTTTAACAGACCATAGAACCGGACGTCGTTGGTGACGGAAATCTGAAACACATTATATATAATCAGGTACCCGGTGAAGATGATGAGAACCAGCATGGCTCCCAGGGCCAGGAACAGGACAGGGTCCCCCTGGTCCGCCAGCTGGGAGCCGGTATACCCCCAGTTGACCCCGGTGGAAATGTAATTGTCCCCCTGCTCCTGGGACTGGTACCCCCAGTTTGCCAGCACCTGGTCCATGTCCTGCTGGATGTGCAGGGCGTTGGGGAACATCACGTCCAGGTTCCAGCTGCCGGTCATGCCGTCGGCGCTGTGTTCCAGGTCGGTCCCCACCGCCGCCAGGACTTCCTCCAACCGGCTCTGGGGCACCAGCACATGGCTGGCAAGGATGGCCTCGTCATACTCCCACCAGCCGCAGAGGGTGAAGGTCTGGGTGGTGGGATGGCCGTCCACATCAAAGGTCAGGGTAAACTCTGCCCCCAGCTCCGGCTCCACCCCCAGCAGGGAGAGCACCCGGGTGTCCGTGGCGGCCTCGTTGGTGCCCTCCTGAGGCAGACGGCCCTCTGCCGGGTCGCAGTACATCCAGTGGGCCTGGTTTTCATCGGAGTACCCCACCTCCACATGGTCCTTGCGGAAAGGCTCCTCCGTGGGCATCCCCAAAAACCGCCGCAGGCCCCAGGCCTTTATGGTTTCGTCCTCCTTCAGCGTCTGGAACTGCTCCTCCGTCAGGTACTTGAAGGTGCCGTGGTTCCAGCCGCCGCACTGGCGGAAGTTGGACTGCTGGAACCCGTCGTTGATGGACAGGGCGATGGTGAACAGAGAGGTAAAGAGCACCGTGGTCAGCGCAATGGCAAGCACAGCAATCAGGTTCCGGGTGCGGGCCGCCTTCAGCGTTCGGTACCCCAGGCGGCGGAGGGTTTTCCCGTTGGATACGCGGATCATCCCCTCACCCCCGTTCCGTGATGCGCCCGTCCTCAATGCGGACGATCCGATCGGCCATCTGGGCGATCTCCTCGTTGTGGGTAATCATCACAATGGTCTGGGCAAAGCGCTGGCTGGTGACCTTCAGCAGGCTCATCACGTCCTGGCTGGTTTTGCTGTCCAGGTTGCCGGTGGGCTCGTCGGCCAGGATAATGGCGGGCTTGGCCGCCAGGGCCCGGGCGATGGCCACCCGCTGCTGCTGGCCGCCGGAGAGCTGGTTGGGCAGGCGCTGGAGCTTGCTCTCCAGCCCCAGGGTGCGGATGATCTCCGCCACATAGTCCTCGTCGGGCTGGTTCCCGTCCAGCTGGACGGGGAGCACGATGTTCTCATACACGTTCAGCACCGGCACCAGGTTGTAGCTCTGAAACACGAAGCCGATCTTCCGCCGGCGGAAGGTGGTGAGGGCCTCGTCCTTCAGAGTAAAAATCTCCTTGCCGTCCACGGTGACCGACCCGGCGGTGGGCCGGTCCAGTCCCCCCAGCATGTGCAGCAGGGTGGACTTGCCGGAGCCGGAGGTGCCCACCACCGCCAGAAACTCCCCCTTTTCCACCTGCAGGTCCACCCCGTCCAGGGCCCGGACCTGGGTGTCCCCCGCGCCGTATACCTTTTGCAGGTTCTTGGTCTCCAATATGGTCATAGAGTCTCCTCCTTGGAAAAAAGTCTGTGTTGTTCCTTACAACACAGACTTTATCACAGGAATCTTTCCACATTCTTTCTGAAATCTGACGGTTCGGTCACATTTCACCCCCGGGGCAGAAACAGGGAAAAGGTGCTCCCCTGCCCCGGCCGGCTGGACACCTTCACATAGCCCCCCTGCCCGGCGGCAATCTGCCGGACCAGGTACAGGCCGATGCCCACTCCCTGGGTCTCCCAGGTCCCCGGGGCCCGGTAGAACCGGCCGAAAATCTTCGCCTGCTCCCCCTCGGGGATGCCCGGGCCGGTGTCCGTCACGTCCACCCGGCAGAAAAGCTCATAGGCTGTGACGGTCACGGTCACTTCTCCTCCGGCAGGGGTGTATTTCACCCCGTTGTCCAGCAGGTTGTACACCGCCTCCTCGGTCCACTTGGGGTCCAGCCGGGCCCATTCCTGGGAAGGGCGCAAACGAAGGGTGATCCCCTTCTCCGCCGCTTTGGGCCGGACCTGCTCCGCCGCGGCGGACACCGCCGGCCACACCGGACCGGCCGCCGGGTGAAGGGCCAGCACCCCGGTCTCCAGCCGGGAGAGCTTCACCAGAGCCTGGATCAGGGTGTCCAGCTTCTCCGCCTGCCCCTCCAGGGCGGCGGCCATGGCCCGGCCCTCCGCCGGCAGGTCCTGCTCTCCCAGCAGCTGGGCGTAGAGAAGGATGTTGGCGATGGGGGTCTTGGTCTGGTGGGAGATGTCCCCGATGAGGGTCTTGATCTTCTCCTTTTCCTCCCCCAGGTTCCGGGCGGACACCAGGGAGGCGGACAAATACTGGGCCAACTTGGCCTCCACGGCAGAGAGCAGGCTCTCGTCAAAGGTCTCCTCCGAAAAGTCCCCCCGGATGGCTGCCTCCAGCATGGCCTCCAGGGTCTGGAGGGTGCGTCTTTCCCGGCGGCGGCACCAGAGGGCATAGGCCAGCGCCCCAGCGGCCAGGGCCAAAGCAGCGATCAGCAGAACGGTTTTCATGGCTTCACCGCCCAGGTGTAGCCGATGCCGTAGACCGTTTTCAGGTACTGGGGCCTGGCTGGGTCGTCCTCCAGCTTGGCCCGCAGCCGCTTGACCGCCACGGACAGGGCGTTTTCCTCCACAAACTCCGCCCCGTCGGTCCACACCCGGTCCACCAGGTCGGCCCGGCTGAGGGTCACGCCCCGGTTTTCCACCAGCACCCGCAGCAGCTTCTGCTCGGTTTTGCTCAGGTCGATGGGGCGGCCGGCCTTCCGGTACTCCATCCGGTCAAAGTCGAAGGAAAAGTCCCCGGTCTCCACCACCCCCGGCCGGGCGGCTCTGCCCCGGCGGAGCTGGGCGTTCACCCGGGCCCGGAGCACCGCCAGAGAGAAGGGCTTCGTGATATAGTCCTCCGCCCCCAGCTCCAGGCCGGTGACAATATCGGTTTCCAGGTCGTTGGCGGTGAGGAGGATCACCGGCACCTGTCCCCGCAGCTGCCCCAGCAGCTCCAGGCCGCTGCCGTCGGGAAGGTTCACGTCCAGGATCAGCAGGTCAAAGGCCGTCTCCCCCAGAGCCGCCTGCCCTTGGGCCAGGGAACGGCAGAGGGTCACCGATCGGTCCTGGCTCTGCAGCGCCAGGCGCACGCCCTCTCCCAGGGCCAGATCGTCTTCAATGAGCAGCAGCCGTTCCATGGCGGGGCCTCCTTTCGCGCAGGTTGATGGGGATAGTATAGCATGGGGCGGGTCGGGTTGTCTACCGGCGGGGCAGCCGCCCTACCGGGTGGTGCAGTGGCTGGCGATGGTGCGCAGGAACAGGGGATTTCCCATGAGGCCGGGACTCCCCAGCACGCTGCAGACCTTGGCGGCGGTTTCCTCCAGGGGCATTCCCGGGGTCCAGACCTGCTCCACGGCCTTTCCCAGCCGGGCGATCACCTGCTCTCCCCGCTGAATGGCTGCCAGGCCCTCCTGGTCCCAGTGCACCTGATCCCAGGCGGCGCACCAGGCCTTCACCCCGGGCAGGCTCTTCAGCCGGGCCAGGCTGGCAAGGCTCTGCTCCCAGTTTACATAGATGGGGATGTCCCCCGCCACCGGCACCGCGTCCCCGGTGAACAGCACCCCCTCTTCCTTTAAAAGATAGGACAGGTCGTCCGCGCCGTGGCCGGGGGTGCTCACTGCCGCAAGGGTCAGGCCTGTCTCCAGCTCCACAGCGTCTCCGTCTGCCAGCACCCGGTCCACCGGCACGCTGCCTCCCACCAGGCCGTAAAAGTTGGGGATGGGCCGCTCCTTAAATTGCAGGTCCCGGTCCTGAATCCAAGGGCACTCTCCCTGGCTGGCGTACACCTGGCAGCCGGTTTTCGCCTTCAGCTCCGCCGCGCCCCCCATGTGGTCCGGGTGGGCGTGGGTGAGGAAAATCCCCCGCAGCTCCGACATGTCCCGCCCGATGCTTTTCAGATAGGCCGCCACGGTCTCCCCGCACCCGGCCACCCCGGCGTCGATGAGCCAGCAGTCCTTCCCGGCAATGAGATAGAGGTTCACAAACCGCTTCACCGTCTCCGTCACGGAAAAGGTAACCGGCAGCTGGTGCACATAGGTTCCGATCTTCATGGCTGTCTCTCCTTTCTTTGAAAACAGCGGCCAGCCGGAAATGCCTGACTGACCGCTGCTCGTTTATTCAGGTTTCGCTCACCGGGAAGCTCCCGGACATGTAGTTGATAAACTGCTGGGCGGTGCGTCCGGAGACGCCCCCGTGGCGCAGCTCCCACTTGTTGGCCTCGGCCAGGAGCACGTCCTTGGTCACCTTCAGCCCCTCCCGCTGGGCCAGCTCCAGGACGATGTCCTTGAACTGGTTGTGGTTGGGGACGGAATACTGGATACGGGTGCCGAACCGGGCGGACAGGGAGAGCTTTTCCTCCAGGGTGTCCGACCGGTGCACGTCGTTGTCGTGCTCCATGTCCCCCCGGTCCTTCCAGGTCTCCCGGATCAGGTTCCGCCGGTTGGAGGTGGCGTAGAGCAGCACGTTGTCCGGCTTGGTCTCCACGCCGCCCTCGATGACCGCCTTCAGGAACTTGTACTCCACCTCGTTCTCCTCAAAGGACAGGTCGTCGATGAAGATGATGAACCGGTAGTTGCGGTTTTTCACCATGGCGATCACCGCCGACAGGTCCTTGAACTGGTGCTTGTAGATTTCGATCATCCGCAGGCCCTGGTCGTAGTACTCGTTGATGAGGGCCTTGACGCTGGAGGACTTGCCGGTGCCCGCGTCGCCGTAGAGCAGGGCGTTGTTGGCGCTGCGGCCGGCCAGGAAAGCCTCCGTGTTTCCCCGCAGCTGGGCCTTCTGGCTCTCGTAGCCCACCAGGTCGGCCAGCATGACCTTGTCCGTGTTGTAGATGGGGATCAGCTCCACCCCGTTGGGGCCGGACTTGATGCGGAAGGCCTTGTTCAGGCCGATGAGGCCCACGCCATACTGGCGGTAGTGGTCGGTGACCAAGGAGAAAAATTCCTCCTCGTCCTGAGCCGCAGCCAGACGGTGGCTTAACTCCCGAACCTTCTCGCTGACGTTTTTGTTGTACCGCCGCTCGTGCTTGTAGATGGCCTTGTAGTGGCAGAGAGTGGTGAAGCAGTCGATGCCCAGATCCCGCTCAATGGGAGAGAAATCATAGTGGAACAGGCTGCGGAACACCTGAAAGTCGTTTTTGGCAAAGTGGTTCACGGACCCGTCCAGCTCCCCCACCCGCTCGGTGATGAGGCTGAAGGAGTTCTCGTTGGTCATGAGCAGGAAGGTCAGGTAGTTCTGCCACAGGTTTTCGTCAAAACCGTAGTCGGTGGCCAGGTCCAGCAGGGCCTTCACCTGGTCATAGATCCCCCGGATGAGGGCCTGACGGGGGCAGTTGTTTCCCTTCCAGTCCTGGAAGAGCTTTGAGAGCTTCATGAGGATGCTGTCCTGCCCCAGGTCTCCATAGAGCAGCAGCCGGGATACCAGTTGATCCATATATCTTTCCTCCTGGTGTTTTTCATATCGGATTCGATTGCATATTATACTGTTTTTTGGTCTTCATTGCAAGGGCGGCCCTTGTGTTTTCAGTGTTCTCCGGGTATAATGATATACATCAATTTTCTTCGATCTCGTTCTAACAAAGGGGGCTTACCATGGAGATCGCAGCAAACCTGAACCCATACTTTGAAATTATCGGCCTGCTCTACACCTGCGCCCATCCCTATTTGGACCAGAAAGCGCTGTGGGAAAAGGCCGCGGCTGACTGCAGCATCAACGGGGATGCCTTCTACCGAAAGATCACTCCCCTTCCAAAGAAATATTTTTCTGCCTTTCAGAAATCAATGTCTCCTGTGAGCAAGGAAGATTTTGACTTCTTCTTTTCCGGCGAGGACAATGAGTTTGTTATTTTGCTGCAAATTGCTGCGGCAAGTCATCCGGCGTGGTTCGAAAGCAACTTGAACGAGATCACCGGGGCAGAAATCGTACTGGCATTGATGGATGTCCTTTCCGACGGCGAGGCGCTGGAATCTGCCGCCCCTCCCTCAACCAGCGGCATGATCGCCCGGCTGAAGTCCTCGGGGTATTCTCCCACCACCTGCTGGAAGATGATGCTCATCCTGCAATCTCCCAAAGAGAGCATTCAAAAGCTGTC
This sequence comes from Oscillospiraceae bacterium, assembly GCA_016296565.1. Classification (GTDB taxonomy): domain Bacteria; phylum Bacillota; class Clostridia; order Oscillospirales; family Oscillospiraceae; genus Evtepia. The sequence continues at coordinate 3,147 of JAEDJB010000047.1, read as the reverse complement.
CCATATCGTGCGGCAAAACATTCCGGCCTATGAAGCCGCCATCGCCGCAGTCAGCCGCCCGCTGCGCAAACGGTTGGAGGCCTTTCCAAAGGGAAAGTCCTTTGGAGACAAACTCCATCAGGGGGCTTTGGTAACGCCCACCCTGATTTATCCGACCCTGGAGCTTGTCCATACCGCAGGCTCCGCGTCTGTTTCTTACGTCGGCCTCTTCGTCAACGATTTGTATCAGATGGTGGAACAGGCCAAGACCTCCCAAGAAAACCTTCTGCCTATCCTGAAAGCCTTGAGTGACAGCAGTAAGTTTGATATTTTGCTGTCGCTGTTAAAATCGCCAAAGTATAACCTGGAGCTGGCAGAGACGCTGAACCTGACAGCAGCCACCGTTTCCCATCACATGAACGTACTGTTAAGCCATCATTTAGTAGAGGTGGAAAAGCGGGACGGCAGGGTTTACTACTCGGTCTCAAAGGACACCCTACGGACTACCATTCAAACATTGAATACGCTCCTCCTGGGAGAGGATAAATAAAAGCAAGGTGCAGAGCACCTTGCTTTTATTTGCTTGACATATATCTAATATTCGTGTATTATATTTGATATGAATCTAATCTTGGGATTCATTTTTCTTTTCCCATCAAATTAGATGTGCGTAAAATATATTAGATACAGGAGGAATCCCATGCGAGAAAAACTTTTTACCAGAAACTTCTCCCTTTTGATTGCAGGGCTGGCTGTGTCATTGTTCGGAAACTGCATCCTGGACTTTGCTCTGTCCATGTATGTTTTGGAACGGACCGGTTCCGCAGCAGTATTCGCCGGTTTCCTGGCCGCCGCTATGCTGCCGACGATTCTGCTGTCTCCGTTGGGCGGCGTGCTGGCCGATCGGGTGAACAGGCGCAACATCATGGTGGCTTTGGACGTTCTGTCCGGTCTTGCGATCCTGGCTTCCGCCCTTTTCCTGACCCGTGGAAACGACCTGCTGGTCATTGCGGCAACCCTGGTCGTCATGTCCGTGCTGGGGGCCTTTGAATCTCCCACCGCCCAGGCCTGTGTCCCGCAAATGCAGCGCGGCAGCAATCTCGTTCGGGGAAACGCGGTTGTAAATCAGGTTTCTGCACTCTCTGCCTTAACAGGCCCCTTTGCAGGCAGCATGCTCTACACCGCCTTTGGCCTGAGGACGGTTATGTATACGGGGGCGGCATGCTTTTTTGCAACGGCTCTGTTTGAGTGCTTTATCCGGCTGCCCCGGCTTCCTGCCAGGCCGGAAGGGTCGTTTTTCGTCACCCTTCGGAGCGACCTGACGGTCAGTTTCCGCTATATTTGCCGGGAAAGAACCGCCATTCTGAAGCTCCTTCTCCTGGTCGCTCTGGTTGCGTTTTTCATCCAAGGCACAGCGCTGGTGGGCCTGCCTTATATGGTGCGGAACACCCTCGGGCTGAGCGCAAACTATTACGGCGCCGTGGAAAGTGTTCTGGGGCTGGCCGGCCTTGCGGGCAGTGTTGCCGCCGGTTTTCTGATTGCAAGATTTCGCACCTCCCAGCTGAGCCTCCTGATTTTGGGGCTCGGGCTTTGCCTGTTTCCCGTGGGCGCCAGCTTTCTCCTTCCCACAGGGGTTTTTCTGCGATATGGGACCTTACTCTGCTTCTTTGTGATCATCCAGGTGATCGCCAGCATCTTTTCGATTTTTGGCCTGTCCATTATTCAGCAGCTTACGCCGGAAAGCATGCTCGGGAAAATTATGGCTTATACGTCCACCATTACCCTGTGCGCCCAGCCCGTCAGCCAAATCATGTACGGCATAGCCTTTGACGCGTTTTCTCACGCGGTTTTTCTGGTGATCGTGCCCACGGGGGTGGTTCTGTGCGGCGTAGGTCTCTGCGCAAGGCGATTCTTCCGCAGGCTGGAGACTCAGGAAACCCGGATGCTTGATGCCCGGACCCATGGGAGCTGACAACAGCCACAGAATGCGGGCAAGCCATCGGGCACAAAAAAAGGAAGGAGGCCGGAGCCTCCTTCCTTTTCATTGTTCTGGACTTATTCCACCACAACGCGCCAGCCGAACTTGTCCTCCAGCTTGCCCAGCTGGATGCCGGTGACGGTGTCATAGAGCTTCTGGCTGACGGGGCCGATCTTGCCGCCGCCGATGGTCATGACCTCGTCCTTGTAGCGCAGCTTGCCCACAGGAGAGATGACCGCAGCGGTGCCGGTGCCGAAGCACTCTTCCAGCTTGCCGTCCTTCTGAGCCTGGATCAGCTCGTCCACGGAGATGCGGCGCTCTTCCACGTCCATGCCCCATTCCCGGCACAGCTGCAGCACAGAGTTCCGGGTGATGCCGGGCAGGATGGAGCCGTTAAGCATGGGGGTGAGGATCTTGCCGTCGATCTTGAAGAAGATGTTCATGGCGCCCACCTCTTCAATGTACTTGCGCTCCACGCCGTCCAGCCACAGCACCTGGGAATAGCCGTCGTTGTGGGCCTTCACCTGGGCGGCCAGGGAGGCTGCGTAGTTGCCGCCGGTCTTGGCAAAGCCCATGCCGCCCTTGACGGCGCGAACGTAGTCGTCCTCGATCCAGATGCCCACGGGCTCCAGACCGCTTTCATAGTAAGCCCCGGAGGGGGACAGGATGATCATAAACAGGAAGGTCTCAGACACATCCACCCCCAGGAAGGGCTCGGTGGCGATGATGAAGGGGCGGATGTACAGGGAGGTGCCGGGCTCGGTGGGAATCCAGTCCTCGTCCACCTTCACCACTGCCTTCACAGCCTGGACGAAATCCTCCACGGGGATCTGGGGGATGCACAGACGGTCGTTGGTGTCGTTGGTGCGCTTGGCGTTCATGTCGGGACGGAAGAGGTAGTTGACGCCGTCCTCACCCTTGTAGGCCTTCAGACCCTCGAACATCTCCTGACCATAGTGGAACACCATGGAGGCGGGAGACAGGGTGATGTCCTGGTAGGGGACGATCCGGGGATCGTGCCAGCCCTTGCCGTTGGTGTAGTTCATGACGAACATGTGGTCGGTGAACACCTTGCCGAAGCCCAGCTTGCCGGTGGGCTTTGCCTTGGGATTCTTGGTCTTTTCGATCTTGATATCCAGCATTGTATATACTCCCTTTCGGTATGAAATTGTAGATTAGAGTTCCAGGAT
>JAEDJB010000046.1 GCA_016296565.1 Oscillospiraceae bacterium | reverse complement strand
TTCAGGGCGGGGGCGTCGTTGACCCCGTCCCCGGTCATGGCCACCACATGGCCCTTCTTCTGCCAGGCTTTTACGATGCGCATTTTGTGTTCCGGGGTCACCCGGGCAAAGACGGAGAATCGGTCAATCTCCTCCTCCAGGGTCTCCTGGGGCAGCAGGTCCAGGAGACCGCCGTCCACCGCCCGGTCCCCGGGGCGGTAGATCCCCAGGTCCCGGGCAATGGCCACGGCGGTGTCCCGGTGGTCCCCGGTGATCATCACCGGGCGAATCCCGGCCTGGGCGCAGCGGTCCACCGCCTGGCGGACCTCAGGCCGGGGCGGGTCCATCATGCCGATAAGGCCCACAAACACCAGGTCCCGCTCCAGTTCCTCCGGGGTGAAATCCCGGACCGGCCCCCGGGTCTCCCGCTGGGCCACCGCCAGCACCCGGAGGGCCCGGCCGGCCAGGCGGCTGTTCTCCCGCTGGATGCTGGCCCGCTCCCCCGACCCCAGAGGACGGGGACCGCCGGAGCCCAGAATGTAAGTGCACTTGGCCAGCACCGCCTCGGGGGCGCCCTTCACGGCGATGAGGGTCCCGCCCCCTGGCAGGGTGTGGCAGGTGGCCATGCGCTTGCGGGAGGAATCGAAGGGGGCCTCCCCCTGGCGGGGGTTCTCCCGGTCCAGGCCGGCCTTTGGCAGCCCTTCCTTGTCCGCCAGGTCGGCGATGGCGGTTTCGGTGGGGTCCCCCAGGTAGCCCTTCGGCCCCTTCTGGGCGTCCCCGCACAGGGTCCCCAGGGTCAGAGCACGCTGGCGGAGGGCCCCCCCGGGGGTCCAGACCTCCAGCACGGTCATCTGGTTTTTGGTGAGGGTCCCGGTCTTGTCCGAGCAGATGACCGAGGCACAGCCCAGGGTCTCCACGGCGGGCAGGCGCTTGATGATGGCGTTCTGCTTGGCCATCCGCCCCACCCCCATGGCCAGGACGATGGTGACGATGGCGGGCAGCCCCTCGGGGATGGCGGCCACCGCCAGGGCCACAGCGGTGAGGAACATGTCCAGCAGGTCCCGGTGCTGGAGGGCCCCCAGGCCGAACATCACCGCGCACACCCCCACGCACACCAGGGACAGGACCTTTGACACCTCCCCCATCTTCCGCTGGAGGGGGGTCTCCCCCTGGGCCTGGTCCAGGAGCAGGCCGGCGATCTTGCCCATCTCCGTCTCCATGCCCGTGTCCGTCACCAGCACCTTGGCCCGGCCGCCGGTGACGGCGGTGCCCCCGATGACCATGTTTTTCCGCTCGGCCAGAGGGGTCTCCGGGGGCAGGCCGCTGCCGCCCCGCTTGTGCACCGGCAGGGACTCTCCCGTCATGGCGGACTCGTCGGTCTGAAGCCCCGCCTGCCACCAGATCCGGCCGTCGGCGGGGACATAGTCCCCGGCCTCCAGCAAAATTACGTCCCCGGGGACCAGCTGGGTACTCTCGATCCGGCTCTCCACGCCGTCCCGGAGCACCCGGGCTTTGGGGGCGGAGAGCTGGCGCAGGGCCTCCAGAGCCTTCCGGGCGTTGTCCTCCTGGGAGACGGAGATCACGGTGTTGAACACCACGATAAGCAGGATGATGGCCGCGTCGAGCCAGTCCTGCCCGCCCCCGGCGAAAAAGGACAGGGCGGCGGCGGCCAGCAGCACCAGGATCATGGGGTCCTTCAATTGCCCCAGGCACCGGAGAAGCAGGCTGGGGGGCTTGGCCTGGCGCAGCTGGTTCTCCCCGTACTGGGCCAGCCGGCGGGCGGCCTCCTGGGCGGTGAGGCCCCGGTCGGGGTCGGTTTCCAGAGCCTCCGCTGCCCGGCGCAGCGATTCACTGTAAAAACGCATGGTCTTCCCTCTTTCCAGACTGGTTGTCCTTGGTTTGTCTGCTTTCAGGATACCGGAAAGGGGGCTTCGATTGTGTCGGTTTGTGAGATGGGAGGAAAATTTTTCCAGAGTTCAAAAATCCCCCGCTCCGGCAGGCGCAGCCTGGGGAGCGGGGGAAAGCCAAAGGATTCCTCTCCTGCTTTGTTTTATTCCGTGGTTTCGCCGTCAGCGGTCTCAGCGCCGTCCTCTGCGGAAGTGCTCTGATCCTGGCCGGTGGCCGCATCCTCGCCAGTGGTCACATCTTCGCCGGTGGTGGTGTCTTCACCAGTGGCTGCGTCCTCACCGGTGGCGGGCTCCTCGGTGGTCACGTCGGTGGTGTCCTCCTCGGTGGGGTCCAGGGTCTCCCGATAAGCGGTGAGCTTCTCGTAGAAGTCGGCGGTAGTCAGGGCGTCAAACTCCTCGGTGGTCACCACCTCGGCCTCGTTGGTCCACTGGTCCACCAGAGCGCCCATCTGGTCCTCGCCCCACTGGGCGTTCAGGGTGGGAGCGTTCTTGGGGTCCAGGCGCAGAATGATGTGGTAGCCGTAGGTGGTCTCCACGATGCCGCTGATCTGGCCGGGCTCCAGCTCCTTGGTGGCGTTTTCAAACTCCTCCACCATGTCGCCGGAGGTGAACAGGTAGCCGTCGGGGTTGTCCGCCAGGCCGGAGTCCTCGCTGTGCTCGTTCATGAGCTCGTCGAAGGTCTCTGCCAGCTCCACCGGGTCGGTAATGGCCTGGAGGGCTGCCAGGTCCGCCTCAGCGGCGGCCTTCTTCTCTGCGACCTCCTCATCGGACAGGGCAGCGCCGGTGGTGGAGTCCATGGTCATGAACAGGATGTGCTTGGCGTACATCAGGTCCTCATCCTGGATGTACTGGTCCAGCTCCTCCTCGGTGGGGGCGTACTCGCCGCCCTCCCGGAACATGCCCTCCAGCATGTGGCCGTACAGGACACCCACGGAGCTCAGCTCCTCCATGTCCTCCTCGGTAAGGCAGTTTTTCTTCAGGAAGAGCTCATAGGCTTCCGCCCCGCCCATCTGCTCCTGGGCCTGGGCCACCTGCTCCTCATAGTCCGCCTTATCCTCCTCGGTCATGGTGTAGCCCTTGTCCTTGGCGTTGGCCTCGATGACGTTATAGAACACCGCCGCCGCCTTGGACTGGTCCTTCACATAGTCGTCCATGGTCATATCGTCGCCCATGGGGGTGGTCCAGTCGATCTCCGTGGCGCCGCTCATCTGGGAGTAGGAAGCCACCGTGTCCGCGTTCTGAGCCATCCAGAAGAAGAACTGGCCGGCGGTCACGTCGTTGCCATTGACGGTGAACATAACGGTGGACCGGCTGTAGCCCATGACCTCTTTCACCGGGTCATAGCTGCTGCTGCAGCCGCTGAGCAGGCCGATGGCCATCACCAGAGACAAGGCAGCACCCAGGACTCTGCGCATGCGTTTCTTCATGAATCATTCTCCTTTGATTGGTTAATCCTGCGCTCCTGTCTCCGGGAAGAAGGGCGCAGCAGGGTTAGTAACCCATAATTTTATTATAATAGCATGTCTTTTTTTCACTGACAACCGGTTTTCAGGGATTTTTCGTGCTTTTCCTTCCAGCCCGGAACTTTGGCAGGAAGGGAGAAATCCCGTTGGTTTTTTTCTGTAAAATTCTATGAAAAGTTAATGCAAAACCCGGTGAAGTTTGTTATAATGAAATCGTGGAAGTGCGCCCCGTTGTTCTCCTGCGGGGCTGAAGTGAAAAAATACATATGAATCGAGAGGGATGTTACGATGATCTCACATGGCAAGGACCTGAAGATTTTCGCCGGTAACTCCAACCGGCAACTGGCGGAGGCCATCTGCAAGGAGCTCCGTCTGCCGCTGGGCAACCTGGAGTGCGGCAACTTCTCCGACGGAGAGTGCTTCGTCTCCATCTACGAAACCGTCCGCGGCTCTGACGTGTTCGTCATCCAGTCCACCTGTTCTCCTGTGAACGACAACCTCATGGAACTGCTGGTGATGATCGACGCCTTCAAGCGGGCGTCCGCCGGCCGCATCACCGCCGTGATCCCCTACTTTGGCTACGCCCGGCAGGACCGGAAAGCCAAACCCCGTGACCCCATCTCCGCCAAGCTGGTGGCCAACATGCTCACCTCCGCCGGCGCGGACCGGGTGCTGACCATGGACCTGCACGCCGCACAGATCCAGGGCTTCTTCGACATCCCCGTAGACAACCTGCTGGGCAGCCCCCTCTTCGTGGACTACTTCAAGTCCCGCTTCGGCGACGACACCGATAACACCATGGTGGTCTCCCCTGACGTGGGCTCCGTGGCCCGGGCCAGAGCCTTCGCCCAGAAGCTGGGCATGACCATGGCCATCGTGGACAAGCGCCGCCAGAAGGCCAACTCCTCCGAGGTCATGAACATCATCGGCGAGGTGCGCGGCAAGCGGGTCATCCTCCTGGACGACATGGTGGACACCGCCGGCTCCCTGTGCGGCGCTGCCAACGCCCTGGTGGAAATCGGCGGCGCTACCGAGGTCTATGCCTGCGCCTCCCACGGCGTTCTGTCCGGCCCCGCCATCAAGCGCATCCAGGACAGCGTCCTGAAGGAAGTTCTCTTCCTCGACACCATTCCTCCCAAAGAGGGCGAGAAATGTGATAAGATCAAGTATCTCTCCGCCGCCCCCATGCTGGCTGAGGCCATCGGCTCCATCTATCACGATGACTCCGTGTCCCGCCTGTTTGTGTAATTTATTCCCGCAACCTTTATTCAGAAAAGAAGGCGGAGCAGCGCTCCGCCTTCTCTTGTGTTTTTATCCTGTGTTCCGGAGGTTTTTCTATGTTTTTCTCCAAGCGACCCGGGCCGGTGGAGTGGCTGGTGGTGGGCCTGGGCAACCCCGGCCCCAAGTATGAGTGGACCCGCCACAACATGGGTTTTCTGGTGATCGACGAGCTGGCCGAGCGGGAGAGCATCCCCGTCCAGCGGCTGAAGTTCAAGGCCCTTACCAACACCGCGGTGATCGGCGGCAAATCCGTGCTGCTCATGAAGCCCACCACCTACATGAACCTCTCCGGGGAGGCCGTGGGCCAGGCCGCCCGGTTCTACAAAATCCCCCCGGAGCGGGTGCTGGTGATCTCCGACGACGTGGCCCTGCCCCAGGGCAAGCTGCGGGTGCGCCGCAGCGGCTCCGCCGGGGGGCACAACGGCTTAAAGAACATCATCGCCCACCTGGGGTCGGACCAGTTTCCCCGGGTGAAGGTGGGGGTGGGCGGCAAGCCCCACCCTGACAGCGACATGGCCGACTGGGTCCTGAGTCCCTTCACCGGCCAGGACCGGAAGGCCATGGAAGAGGCCATCACCCGGGCCGCCGACGCCGTGACCCTCCTGCTGGACAAGGGCGTGGACCAGGCCATGGCCAGGTTTAACGGATAAGGCCCCTCCCTGGCTCCCCCTCTGGGGGAGCCAGGGCGTTATTTGTTCCCCTAGAAAGGAGTCCCCCCTATGCCCAACAACGCTACCTCCGCCCTCACCGGCTTTCTCACCCGGCTGGGGGACTACCCCCGGCTGCTGGCCGCCCTGAACCAGGGCAAAAGCCCCCTGGCCCTCTCCGGCCTGGCCGCGGTCCACCGGGCCCATCTGGCCGCCGCCCTGCACAAGGACACCGGCCGTCCCCTGGTGGTGGTCTGCGCCGACGAGGGGGAGGCCCGGCGGGCAGCCCTGGACCTGGCCGCCTTCACCGGCGCTGAGGTCCCCCTGCTCCCGGCCCGGGATTTTCAGTTTCATCCGGGCGCTGCCTCCCGCCAGTGGGAGCACCAGCGGCTGGCGGTTTTTGCTGCCCTGGACAAGGGAGCCTGCCCGGTGCTGGCGGCCACGGCGGAGGGCCTCATGCAGCGCACCCTGCCCCCGGACCGGTTCCGGGCAGCTTGCCGCACCCTTTCCGTGGGCCAGGTGTGCGACCTGGAAAGTCTGACCGACTTTCTGGTCTCCGCCGGGTACAGCCGCTGCGACCAGGTGGAGGGAGCCGGCCAGTTCTCCCTGCGAGGGGGCATTCTGGACGTGTTCTCCCCCGGCCTGGACCTGCCGGTGCGCATGGAGTTCTGGGGAGACGAGATTGACTCCATGGGGCTCTTCGACCCGGTGACCCAGCGGCGCACCGCCCAGCGGGAGACCTGCACCCTTCTCCCCGCCGGGGAGGTCATCGGCGCGGAGACCGATCCCCCGGACCTGTCCCTGCCCGCTGTTTACGACACCCTGGCAACAGCGGCGGACTACCTGCCCCAAAACGCCCTGGTGGCCCTGTTCGACACCCCCCGGGCCGCCGACCGGGCCAAGCACTATCTGTGGCAGCTGGGGGAGGACGTAACCGCCCTGCTGGAGCAGGGGCTGCTCTCCGGCCCCAAGGCGGACTTTGCCAAGCCCCTGGACCAGCTGTGCGGGGAGCTGGCCCCCCGGACCTTACTTTATTTAGACTCCTTCGCCACGGGAAATCCCCCCATCCCCCCGGCCTTTCTCCTCTCCCTCACCGTCCGGCAGCTCACCGGCTACGGCGTCCGCTTTGAGACCCTCACCGAGGACCTGGAGCACTACCGGCGGGAGGACTTCTCCGTGGTGGTGCTGGCCTCCACCCAACGAAAGGCGGACGCCCTTCAGGGGATGCTCCGGGAGAAAAAAATCTACGCCGCTGTGGACACCCTTCTCCACGACCTGCCTGAGCCCGGTCGGATCACCATCGCCGTGGGCGGTCTCTCCGCGGGCTTCGACTGCCCCGAGGGCAGGTTTGCCGTTTTGTGCGAGGGGGAAGCGCCCCCACCCCGGAAGCGGCCCCGGCGGAAGTCCGACCCCAACCGCCGGCGGCTGGAGTCCTTCACCGACCTGTCCCCCGGGGACCTGGTGGTCCACGAGCACCACGGCATCGGCCGGTTCGTGGGCATGGTGAAGATGTCCGTGGACGGGGCCGACCGGGACTATATCAAGCTCCAGTTTGCCGGGGCGGATGTGCTCTACGTCCCCGCCCTTCAGCTGGACCTGGTGAGCAAATACATCGGCAGCGGGGACGACCCGGACCGCCGCCGCCTGTCCAAGCTGGGGGGCGGCGAGTGGGAAAAATCCAAGACCAAGGCCAAGAAGGCTGCCAAGGACATGGCCAAGGGCCTCATCCAGCTCTACGCCCAGCGCCAGCGGCTGGCAGGCCACGCCTTCGCCCCGGATTCCCCCTGGCAGCGGGACTTTGAGGCCCTCTTCCCCTACCCCGAAACCGAGGACCAGCTCCGGGCAGCGGCGGAGATCAAAGGAGACATGGAAAAGCCCGTGCCCATGGACCGGCTTCTCTGCGGGGACGTGGGCTACGGCAAGACCGAGGTGGCCTTCCGGGCCATTATGAAGTGCGTGCTGGAGGGCAAGCAGGCCGCCATGCTGGTGCCCACCACCGTGCTGGCCCAGCAGCACTACATGACCGCCCTCAAGCGGTTCTCCCAGTTCCCCGTGGACATTGAGATGATCTCCCGCTTCCGCACCCCCGGCCAGACCCGGGAGATTCTGCGGAAAACCGCCCAGGGGGAGGTGGACCTGCTCATCGGCACCCACAAGCTGCTGGGAAAGGACATCCAGTTCAAGGACTTGGGGCTGCTGGTGGTGGACGAGGAGCAGCGCTTCGGCGTGGGCCACAAGGAAAAGCTCAAGAAGCTGGCTAAGCAGGTGGATGTGCTCACCCTGTCGGCCACCCCCATCCCCCGGACCTTGAACATGGCCCTGTCGGGCCTGCGGGACATGTCCACCCTGGAGGAGCCCCCCACCAACCGCCAGCCGGTGCAGACCTATGTGCTGGAGCACGACTGGGGCGTCCTGGCCGACGCCATGCGCCGGGAGCTGGAGCGGGGCGGCCAGGTCTACTACCTCCACAACCGCACGGAGACCATTGACAAAACCGCCGCCAAAATCCGCTCCCTGCTGGGGGAGGAGGTCCGGGTGGCCACCGCCCACGGCAAGATGGACCAGGAGCAGCTGGGAGACATCATGAGCCGCATGACCGACGGGGACCTGGACATTCTGGTATGCACCACCATCATCGAAACGGGCATCGACCTGCCCAACGTGAACACCCTCATCATCGAAGACGCAGAGCGGTTGGGCCTGTCCCAGCTCCACCAGCTCCGGGGCCGGGTGGGCCGGTCGGCCAGACGGGCCAGCGCCTATCTCACCTACCGCCGGAACAAGGTCCTCACGGAGGACCAGTCCAAGCGCCTGTCCGCCATCCGGGAGTACGCCGCCTTCGGCTCCGGCTTCAAGATCGCCATGCGGGACCTGGAAATCCGGGGCGCAGGAAATCTGCTGGGTCCGGAGCAGTCGGGCTTTCTCATGAGCGTGGGCTACGACCTGTACCTGCGCCTGCTGGAAGAAGCGGTGCTGGAGGAGCAGGGCAAGCCCGTGCCCAAGCCCCAGGAGTGCCTGGTGGATCTGGCGGTGTCCGCCGCCATCCCGGAGAAGTACATCCCCGCCCCGGAGCAGCGGATGGACCTCTACCGCCGCATCGCCCGGATTCAGGACCAGGAGGAGGCCGACGACATCACCGACGAGCTCATCGACCGGTACGGCGACCCGCCCCAGGGGGTCACCAACCTCATCGCCATCGCCCTGCTGCGGGCCAGGGCGGCAAGGCTGGGGATTTCCGAGATCGCCCAGAAGGAGACCCTCCGGTTCTCCCTGCCCAAGCCGGACTTTCAGAAGGTGGCCGCCGTGTGCGGCCTGGAAAAGTACCGCCGCCGCCTGCTCTTCTCCGCCGGCGACAAGCCCCACCTGGCTCTGCGGCTGAAAAAGGGCGACGACGTGATCAAGCTGGCCGGGATGGTGCTGGAGGACTACGGCGCGGCGGAATGAGAGCATCCCGCCCTGCATGCGTGCTATCGGGTCCTGACACGCAGGGAAGGTGTATAAAGCCTCGCAGCGTTTGCTGCCCGCAGGCAGCAAAGGCAATCCAATCATGTTCTCCGGCGGCGCAAGGTGAATTGGCCAAAGGCCAAGAGAAGGTGGCCTGGGCCATGTACGTCGGAGAACATACTTCTCAGGCCGCAAGTGTGGGGTCTGTGCGCCCTTGGCGCACAGACCCTGCGCGCAGTGGACTGCTATCCCCTCTTGTCGGAAAAGGCTTTGCCTTTTTCGACAAGTTGAAGGCAGAGCGTCAGCTCTGCCTTTTTCTTGCCTTTTGCCCTTCTTTCGTTGTATAATGAGAAACACCGTATTTTTTCGCCGGGCGGGAAGGATGCCCGGCGCCCCAAAAAGGAGACTGCATTATGAAAACAAGAACCCGCGCCGTTCTCATTGGTCTGGCTGTCATCGTGGTCCTCATCGCCTGCTACGCCCTGGTGTTCATGCGGGCCCAGCCCCTGATGGACTGCCTGGAGGGCACCGAAGCCCCCAACGCCGGGCAGATCGTCCTCTACGAGCAGGACAAGGACCCCGTTACCCTCACCGTCGACTCCGCCGACCAGGTGGCCGGCCTGTGGCAGGCCATGGAAAACACCCAGGTCCGCTTCCTCCGGGGCCGCGGCTCCGTGGTGGTTCCCCAGGGCGGCGCTTACTATGAAATCACCCTCCAGTCCCTGGACCAATCCGGCCAGGAGGTCGCCGCCTACAACTTCGGCTGCGGCAGCGACGGCGCCCTGCTCATCGTGGGCTCTGACTACTCCACTGTGGGTGAAAGTGATCTGGTAGCCCAGCTGGAAGCCCTCTTCGCCGGGCAGGAACCGTAACCCTCCCAGGGCCAAACTGAAAAAGTTGAAAAAACGCCCGGAAATTTTAAAAATACAGTTGATTTTTGCGGACGTGCCCAGTATAATGTTGCGGTAAATATTCAAGCCTTTACTCTGTTAAATATTTTTTTGGAGGTACGATCTACTATGAGAGACGTATATGTTGTGAGTTCCTGCCGTACTGCCGTCGGCACCTTCGGCGGCTCCCTGAGAGACGTCCCCGCTGCTGACCTGGGCGCTGCTGTCATCGCCGAGGCTCTCAAGCGCGGCAACGTGAAGGGCGAGTGGCTGGACGAGGTTATGTTCGGCAACGTTCTGTCCGCTGCTCAGGGCCAGAACGTGGCTCGTCAGTGCATGGTTAAGGCCGGTGTGCCCCTGAAGGTTCCCGCCTACACCGTCAGCATGGTCTGCGGCTCCGGTCTGAAGACCGTCATCGAGGGTTCCCGCGCCATCCAGGCCGGCGACGCTGATCTGGTTATGTGCGGCGGCACCGAGAGCATGAGCGGCGCTCCCTATGCCATCCCCAGCAACCGTTGGGGCTCCCGTATGGGCCACACCCAGATCATCGACACCATGATCAAGGACGGCCTGTGGGACGCTTACAACAACTATCACATGGGCACCACCGCTGAGAACATCTGCGACATCTGGGGCATCACCCGCGAAGAGCTGGACGAGTTCGGCTACAACTCCCAGAAGAAGGCTCTGGCTGCTATCGAGTCCGGCCGCTTCAAGGACGAGATCGTTCCCATCACCGTGAAGCAGAAGAAGAAGGAGTTCGTCTTCGACACCGACGAGCATCCCAAGGACACCACCCTGGAGAAGATGGCCAAGCTGAAGGGCGCATTCCCCACCTCCGCTGACGGCAGCATCGACAAGGTTGAGATGACCTTCGAGGCCACCCACATGACTCCCTCCGACGACAACAAGGGCGTTCAGCGCGTCACCGCCGGCAACGCTTCCGGCCTGAACGACGGCGCTGCCGCCATCATCCTGGCTTCCAAGGAAGCTGTTGACAAGTATGGCCTGAAGCCCCTGTTCAAGGTTGTCTCCTGGGGCCAGGGCGGCGTCGATCCCAAGATCATGGGCACCGGCCCCATCCCCGCTTCCCGTCAGGCTATGGAGAAGGCCGGCCTGACCATCAACGACATCGACCTGATCGAGGCCAACGAGGCTTTCGCTGCTCAGTCCATCGCTGTGGCTCGTGAGCTGGAGTTCGACATGAGCAAGGTCAACGTCAACGGCGGCGCTATCGCCATCGGCCACCCCGTGGGCTGCTCCGGCGCTCGTATCATCGTCACCCTGCTGCACGAGATGATGAAGCGTCCCGACGCCAAGAAGGGCCTGGCTACCCTGTGCATCGGCGGCGGCCTGGGCGTTGCTGCTATCTTCGAGAAGTGCTAATTTAACATTAGACACAGCTTCTGAATTTACTGCTTAAAAACTCTGGGCGTCCCTTGGGCGTCCAGAGTTTTTCTTGCTCAAGACTAGGAGAATTGCTATGAAACGAATGAAAAGGCTTCTTCCCATCCTCCTTGCCCTGGTGCTCGCCTGCTGCCTTCTGCCCACCGCCTCGGCAGCGGAGACCCGCACCATCTCCTCCGAAGCTGAGCTTCGCTCCTTTGCCGCCCAGGTAAACGCCGGCAGCAGCTTTGAAGGGGTCACTGTGGTCCTTACCCAGGACATCCACCTCAACACCAATGTGGTGGATCAGGACGGCAGCCTGAACTCCGGCTCTTTCACCTCCTGGACCCCCATCGGCACCCCCGACCACCCCTTCCAGGGGAACTTTGACGGCCAGGGTCATACCATCACCGGCCTGTACATCAACGACAGCAACGCCGAATACCAGGGCCTCTTTGGGGTGATCTCCCAGGCCACCGTGTCCAACGTTACGGTAAAGGACAGCTATCTTTCCGTGGGAAATCACGCCGGAGCCGTGGTGGGTTACGCCAACAGCAGCTCTGTGGTGGCTTCCTGCCACAACGACAACACCTCTGTCTACACGGAAAACCGCTCCGGCGGCATCGTGGGCTGGACCAACAGCTCCCACGTCTACAACTGCTCTGCCGACGGCTTCTGCTACAGCAGCCGCTGCGCCGGGGGCATCATCGGAGATGTGTACAGCAGCAGCAAAATCTACAACTGCTACTCCGCCGCCACGGTGGATGGCAAGTCTCTGGTGGGCGGCATCTCCGGCGGCACCACCAAAGCAGACATCCGCAACTGTCTGTTTGTGGGGGAGAACCTCTGTTCCGGCGGCTATCTCATTGCCGGCGGCGCCGGCAGCCGCACCCTCACCAACTGCTTTGCCCTCCGGAATGACAATGTGAACACCGGGCTCTCCATGGGAACCACCTCCCAGACAGCCAAGACCTTCTCTACCGTTCAGGCTCTTCTGAGCGAGCCTGTCACGGTAAACAATACCTCTTACTACACCGTGCTCTCCGCCCTGAACGCCTGGGTCGCCCTTCAGGACCAGGAGATGGACTACTCTCCCTGGGTTCAGACCTCCCTGTACCCCTATCTGCGGGACGGCGTGACCTCCGCCATCAAAACCTCCTACGGCTCCGAGGTTTCCAGCTGGGCCTCCCCGGAGATGGAGCAGGCTTACAAGGAAAACCTCATTCCCGACTGCCTCATCGGCGAGGACCTGACCCAGGACATCAGCCGGGCGGAGTTCGCCGCAGTCTCCGTGAAAGTCTTTGAGGCTCTCACGGGCACCAAGGCCCTGCCGGCGGTGATCAATCCCTTCACCGACTGCCAGGACGTGGAGGTTCTCAAGGCCTACAACGTCGGCATCACCAACGGCACCTCAGACACCACCTTCTCCCCTGACCGGCTGCTGAACCGGGAGCAGGCAGCTACCATGCTCTCCCGGGTGTTCAAACGGGCCACCATGCCCGGCTGGACCCTGGCCGCGGACGATCAGTTCCCCCTGTCCTACACCAAACCCGCCCCCTTCCGGGATGACCAGGACATCTCCGACTATGCCAGGGACAGCGTCTACTTCATGGTGGCCAACCACATCATCAACGGCGTGGGAGACAACCTCTTCGCCCCCAGAAACATTACGGACAAGCAGACCGCTGAGGGCTACGCCAACGCCACCCGGGAACAGGCCCTGGCCATCTCCCTGCGGATGGTGCAGAACCTGGACTGATCCCGCCCATTCGTTTCCCCAAAAGGGCCTGTCTCTACAGGCCCTTTTTTCAATG
>JAEDJB010000045.1 GCA_016296565.1 Oscillospiraceae bacterium | reverse complement strand
CGGGCCTTCAAGGCCATCCGGGACGATGAGGTGGCCGCCGAGGCCATGGGCATCAACCTCTTCCGGCACAAGATGCTCTCCTTCGTGATTTCCAGCTTCTTTGCCGGTGTGGGCGGCGCCCTGCTGGCCATGTTCCAGACCACCGTGCAGGCGGCTCCCTTCCGGACCTCCATGACCTATGAAATTCTTCTGATGGTGGTCATCGGCGGCATCGGCTCCATCTCCGGCAGCTGCATCGCCTCCTTCCTGTACATCGCCGCCTCCGAGTGGTGGCTGCGCTTCCTGGACAGCGGCGGCATCACCATTATGGATACTCACTTTAATATCCCCTTCTTCCGGGATGGTTTCCGGAAGGTGGTTTTCTCCGTCGTCATTATGATCATCGTGCTCTTCTTCTCCAGGGGCATCATGGGTGACAAGGAGCTATCCTTCGCAGGGATGATCCGTAAGATACGCAGAAAGAAGGAAGCCAAGGTAGCTGCCGCTGCGGGAAAGGAAGGTGAGACACAGTGAGTGAGCGCAAGAGTGTTCTGCGGGTGGAAAACGCCACCATGCAGTTTGGCGGCGTGGTTGCTGTGAACAACCTGTCCCTGGAAGTGAACCAGGGGGAGATCGTCGCCCTCATCGGCCCCAACGGCGCCGGCAAGACCACCGCCTTCAACGTGATCACCGGTGTGTACCAGCCCACCAACGGCGCTGTCTATTTCCAGGACCAACCCATGATCTGCAACCATCCCCGGGGCAAGATGAAGAATCTTTACAAGGGTGAGAATGCGGACATGTACGTGCAGAAGCACACCCTGGCTCCCACCCCCGACCACATCACCAAGCTGGGCATCGCCCGGACCTTCCAAAACATCCGCCTGTGGAAGAGCATGACCGTGTTTGAAAACGTCATCATCGCCAAGCACATGCGGGCCAGGCACAATGTGTTCTCTGCCACCTTCCGGACCAGCCGCAAGGAAGAGGCCCGGATGCGGGAGGAGACCGAGGCGCTGCTGCGGGAGCAGGGCCTGTGGAAGTTTAAGGACGAGCTGTCCACCAGCCTGCCCTACGGCCTGCAGCGCCGGCTGGAGATCGCCCGGGCCCTGGCCACCGATCCCAAGCTGCTGCTGCTGGACGAGCCTGCCGCCGGCATGAACCCCCAGGAGACCCTGGAGCTGGCGGACTTCATCCACGAAATCCGTGACAAGTACAACCTGACCATTCTGCTGATCGAGCACCATATGGACCTGGTTATGAATATCTCCGACCGGATCTACGTTCTGGACTTCGGCAGCCTGATCGCACAGGGTCTGCCTGCGGAGATTCAGAAGAATCAGCGGGTCATTGACGCCTATCTGGGGGTAGTAGAAGATGAGTGAACCGATTCTCAGCATTCAGAACTTACAGGTCAACTACGGCGGTATTGAGGCCGTGAAGGGCATTTCCTTCGACGTGCCGGAAGGGGAGATCGTCACCCTCATCGGCGCAAACGGTGCCGGCAAGAGCTCCACCCTGCGGGCTATCTCCGGTCTGGTGAAGCCCAGAGGGGGCAAGATCCTCTACAAGGGGGAGGACATCACCGGCAAGAACCCCACGGAGATCGTCTCCCGGGGCATCACCCTGGTGCCGGAGGGCCGCCGGATCTTCCCGGACCTGACCGTTAAGGAAAATCTGCGGGTAGGGGCCTACCTGCGCAAGGACGATATCACCGCAGACATGGAGTGGGTCTTTAATCTGTTTCCCCGCCTGCGGGAGAGAGAGTGGCAGGCCGGGGGAACCCTGTCCGGCGGCGAGCAGCAGATGCTGGCCGTGGGCCGCGCCCTTATGAGCCGTCCCAAGATCATGATGATGGACGAGCCCTCCCTGGGCCTGGCTCCTCTGGTGGTGCGGGAGATCTTCCGGATCATCGAGGAGGTCAACAAGAACGGCGTTACCATCCTGCTTATCGAGCAGAACGCCAACATGGCCCTGAAAACCGCCCACATGGGTTACGTCATGGAAACCGGGCGGATCACCATGTCTGGCTCCGGCCGGGAGCTGTTGGCCAACGAAGACGTGAAAAAGGCCTACCTGGGAACATGACCTCTCCAGAGAAACCATCCGCGCAAAGGAGCACCGGAAAACCCGGTGCTCCTTTTTTGGCTGCCGGGCAGGGCAGGGGAAGCTGAAATTTTTGCAGGATTGACTGCTTTATGAAGGGAACAAAAAGAATCCTGCATAATTCTATGCAAGAAAATACTGGAATATTGTAGAATATTTGAATTTAACCCCAATAAATTGTATATTACGACAAAAATGTTGAAGGACGAAAAAAATTACTTGCAAAGTTTTCTTTCCAGTGCTATAGTTTCACCTGTAAGGAAGAGAAAAGAAAATTTCCTGTATGTGTCATCACAGTAAAGCGGAAAAGGAGGTAACTCGTATGAGCACACAAGAAACTTTCCTTTATAATGCAGATGAATCCTTTACTCTGATCAACGCCTGCTACGCCATCACGGAGCAGTACCGCATGATCCTGAGTGACATAGGGAAGGAAAACAATCTCTCTGAGAATGAGATGCTCGTTCTGGTTCACCTCGCGCTGAATCCCGAAGCCTGCACCCAGAAAAAACTCCAGGCCACCAACCTGCACCTGTCGGTTTCCTCCATCTGCCGCATGGTGGAGTCGCTGCGGAAAAAGGGATACCTGACCACCACCCTGGATGAGAACGACCGCCGGTCCTGGATCATCCACCTGGAGGAGCAGGGGGTGCGCCTGGCGGATGTGTTCCGGGCCAGCCTGCATCAGCGGCTGGATGATATTTTCAGCGAAATTCCCGGTTTCGACCTGGACAAGCTGGTGGCCACCATGTCCCGTGCCAGCAGCGCCGCCCACGCCCATCCCTATCCCATGCGGCAAACTGCTTTATAAGAAATACCAAATTTTTTATTTTTCTTGCCAAAATTTTTGTTTCATAATTGCATCCTTACCTCAAACGCGGGGCTTCAGTTTTGCAAGACTGCAGCCCCGTGTTTGCATTCCACCCCCCGTTTTTTGAAACGGTTCGTGGAAAAAACAACACTTTCTCCACAATATGTAGTTGCTCTCTGCATGACAAGATAGAAGATGCGGCATTTTCTAAAACATTTTATAGTTGACAAAGACATGATAGGAACATATAATTAAATTTGACTAAACGGATTCACTATACGCACATTCCTTGGATATTCTGTCCCCCTTGCCCGGGGGAGGACAGGGGGTCCGTTTCACCTGGTCTCCGGAAGCGCCCGGCCAGAGCGCGAGGGGGTCGGATTCGGGTTGGGTTCTCCCGCCTTCGGGGGGAATCCTGAACGGCACATTCCCTTGGTTTGGCCGAGTTGGCTTTCTAAACTGAATCCCGGACAATGTACTTTTATCTCCCTTTTTGTCCGCGGTAAAAAGGAGGAAAACTATGAACGAAAGACCGGATACTTGCTGCGCGACCTGCGGCGCTGACGAAAAGGCTCTTTATGATGCCGTTGCCAATGTGATCGAGCAGTACAGAGAAAAGGAAGGGTCTCTGATCATGGTGCTCCACGCTGCCCAGGAGATCTTTGGTTATCTCCCCATGGAGCTGCAGGAGTTCATCGCTGACGGAATGGAGATCCCTGTATCGGAAGTGAGCGGTGTTGTAAGCTTCTACTCTTTCTTCTCCACCCAGAAGAGAGGCAAGCACACCATCCGCATGTGCCAGGGCACTGCCTGCTATGTTCGCGGCGGCAAGAAGGTTGTTGACGCCATCAAGAACGAGCTGGATGTTGAAGTCGGCGGTACCACCGCGGACGGACAGTTCACCTTTGAGATCGCCCGCTGCATCGGCGCCTGCGGTCTGGCTCCCGCTATGATGGTGGACGACGACGTGTATAAGCAGGTTACCCCTGCAAAGCTCAGAGGCATTCTCTCCCTGTATGCAAAGGCCCCTGAGGAAACTGCGGAAGGAGGTGTGGGAGCATGATCAGAAGCATTGCTGACCTTCAGAATATGAAAGAGGCCTATCTGGAAAAGATGGGCAAGTACAGCCACCTGGCTATGGTATGTTTCGGCACCGGCTGCATGTCTTCCGGCTGTAAGGACGTGCGGGACGCCCTGATTGAAGAGATTGAGAAGGCTGGCCTGAGCGATCAGGTGGCCGTCATCGAGAGAGGCTGTATGGGTACCTGCGCCGTGGGTCCTGTGGTCTATGTCCTGCCTGACGAGACCTACTACACCGAGATGACCCCCGAACGGGTCAAGGATGTGGTGCAGAAGCACTTCATCGGCGGCGAGCCTGTCATCGACTACACCTTCTATGACAGCATCCAGAAGAAGCGCGTCTCCAACATCCACGAGGTGGCCTTCTTCCGTGACCAGGTCCGTATCGCCCTGCGCAACTGCGGCCTGATCGACGTTAACTGCATCAACAGCTACGTCTCCAAGGACGGCTATCTGGCCCTGGCCAAGATCCTGGAAAAGGGCGACCGGATGGAAGTCATCGAAGAGATGAAGAAGGCTGGTCTCCGCGGCCGCGGCGGCGCAGGTTTCCCCACCGGCGTGAAGTGGGAGGCTGCCTATAACCAGCCCGGCGACGAAAAGTACATCATCTGCAACGCCGACGAAGGCGACCCCGGCGCATTCATGGACCGCTCCGTGTTCGAGGGCGACCCCCACAGCGTCATCGAGGGCATGCTCATCGGCGGCTATGCCATCGGCGCAAATCACGGCGTCGTGTACATCCGCGCTGAGTATCCCATCGCCGTGGAACGTCTCCAGGCTGCTCTGGAGATGGCCCGCGAGGAAGGTATGCTGGGCAAGGATATCATGGGCTCCGGCTTTGATTTTGATATTGAAATCCGCATCGGCGCCGGCGCTTTCGTCTGCGGCGAGGAAACCGCTCTGATGGCCTCCGTGGAAGGCCAGCGCGGCGAGCCCAGACAGAAGCCCCCGTTCCCCTTCCAGAGTGGTCTGTTCGGCAAGCCCACCATCATCAACAACGTGGAGACCCTGGCCACCGTTCCCGCCATCATGCTCAACGGGGCGGACTGGTTCCGTCAGTTCGGCACCGAGAAGAGCCCCGGCACCAAGGTCTTCGCTCTGTCCGGCAACATCGTGAACACCGGCCTGGTGGAAGTGCCCATGGGCACCCCCCTGTCCGAGGTTATTTACTCCATCGGCGGCGGCATCCCCAACGGGAAGAAGTTCAAGTCCGCCCAGACCGGTGGTCCTTCCGGCGGCTGTATCACCGCTGAGAACATCAACACCCCCCTGGATTACGAATCTCTGGCAGCCCTGGGCTCCATCGTGGGCTCCGGCGGCCTGATCGTCATGGACGAGGACACCTGTATGGTGGATACCGCCCGGTTCTATCTGGACTTCATCCAGGAGGAATCCTGCGGCAAATGTACCGCCTGCCGTATCGGCACCAAGCGTATGCTGGAAATCCTGAACCGGATCACCGCCGGCGAGGGCAAGCCCGGCGACGTGGAGACCCTGGAGCACCTGGGCGCTATCATCAAGGACACCGCTATGTGCGGCCTGGGCCAGACCGCCCCCAACCCCGTGCTGTCCACCATCAAGTACTTCCGCAAGGAGTATGAGCAGCACATCGTGGAGAAGATCTGTACCGCCGGCGTCTGCGGCGACCTGGTCTCCAGCCCCTGCGAGAACACATGTCCCGCTGGCATCAACATCCCCGGCTACATGAGTCTGATCGCCACCGGCGATTACATGGGCGCTGCCCGCATCATGCTGCGGGATAACCCCTTCTCCGGCATCTGCGGCCGTGTCTGCACCCATCCCTGCGAGAGCCGCTGCCGCCGCGGCAGCGTAGACGAGGCCATGAACATCTGCGAGCTGAAGCGTTTCGCGACCGACTGGGCTTACAGCCAGGGCTTCCCCTTCGACGAGGATCTGAAGCCTGTGGCTGACCTGGACAAGCGGGTGGCCATCATCGGCGCCGGTCCTTCCGGTCTGACCTGCGCCTATTACCTGGCACGTCTGGGCTATCACGTGGATGTTTACGAGGCCGAGAAGCGCGCCGGCGGTATCATGACCTACGGCATCCCCGACTATCGTCTGCCCCTGGACATCATCGAGCGCGAGATCCACAACATCGAGCGCGTGGGCGTGAACATCATCCTGAACACCAAGATCGGCGTGGACGTCTCCTTCCGCTCCCTGCAGAAGAATTATGACGCCATCTTCATCGCCATCGGCGCACAGAAGGCCCTGCAGATGGGCATCCCCGGCGAGGACCTGGAGGGCGTGTATCCCGGCCTGGACTTCCTCAAGCGCAGATTCCTGCATAGAGACCTGGACTTCACCGGCAAGAAGGTGGCCGTCATCGGCGGCGGCAACACCGCCATCGACTCCGCCCGTACCGCCGTCCGTCTGGGCGCCAAGGAAGTGGTCATGCTCTATCGCCGTACCGAAGAGGATATGCCCGCTGACAAGGTGGAAATCCGGGACGCTCTGGAAGAGGGCGTGCAGATCCGCACCCTGGTCAACCCCACCGAGTTCATCGGCATCGGCGGCAAGCTCAACAGCATCTGCATCATGAAGCAGAAGCTGGGCCAGTTCGACAGCTCCGGCCGCCGCAAGGCCGTAGCCAGCGGCGAGAGCTATGTGGAAGAGTTCGACGTGGCCATCCCCGCTATTTCTCAGACGCCCGACACCCAGTTCATTAAGGGTACCATCAAGCTCAACGGCGACCGTGTCATTGCAGACCACTACACCCAGGCAACTTCCATGCCCGGCGTCTTCGTGGGCGGCGACGCACACCGCGGTCCCAAGGACATCGTCAACGCCGTGCACGAGGCCAAGGTGGCTGCCGCCGGCATCGACAAGTATCTGGGCGGCGAAGGCATTCTGGCCAAGGGCTTCGACCAGGAAATCACCGATTATCACATCGAGGGCGACATCGTCCCGCATAACCGCTTCCTGACAAGACAGATTGAGGCGGAGAAGGCAGTCGGCAGCTTCTGCGAACGGAACCTGGGCATGCATGAGCTGGACGCCCGTGCCGAGGCAAGCCGCTGCCTGCGTTGCGACAGGAGGTAAGAGAAATGGCAGATATTAAACTCACCATCAACGGGAAAGAATGTACCGCGCCGGAGGGCAGCACCATCCTCCAGGCTGCGGAACTCAACGGCATCCATATCCCGAAGCTGTGCTATCTGGAGGGCATCAACCAGTACGGCGCCTGCCGCATCTGCGTGGTGGAGCAGGTCAGCCCTCCCGCCAAGAATCTCCAGGCCTCCTGTATGGTGGAGGCCAAGAACGGCATGGTCATCAACACCAACAACGAACGGGTTCAGGAAGCACGCCGCACCATGTATGAGTTGCTGCTGTCCAACCACGACAAGAAGTGCCTGACCTGCCCCCGGAACCAGGACTGCGAATTCCAGGCCCTGGGCCGCGAACTGGGCGTGGAGGACTCCCCCTACGAGGGCGAGCGCATCCTGAAGCCCATCGACGTCAGCGAGTCCCTCACCCGGGACCCCAACAAGTGCATTCTGTGCCGCCGCTGCGTCAACGTTTGCAAGAACATCCAGACCACTTCCATCCTCACTGCGGAAAACCGCGGCTTCCAGACCATCATCACCCCCGGCTTCGGCCTGCCCATCGGCAACACGGCCTGCACCTTCTGCGGCCAGTGTGTGGTGGTCTGCCCCGTGGGCGCTCTGCGTGAGACCAGCCATAAGGATCGCGTCCTGAAGGCTCTGAACGATCCCACCAAGCATGTGGTGGTCCAGCCCGCCCCCGCTGTCCGCGTGGGCATCGGCGAATGCTTCGGCCTGCCCGCCGGCTCCTGCGAGACCGGCAAGCTGGCTGCTGCCCTGCGCCGCATGGGCTTCGACGAGGTCTTCGACACCAACTGGGGCGCTGACCTGACTATCATGGAAGAGGGCACCGAGTTCCTGAGCCGCTTCCGCTCCGTCATCACCGGCGGCGTGGCAGAGCTGCCCATGCTGACCTCCTGCTCCCCTGGCTGGATTCAGTTCGTCGAGCACAACTTCCCCGACGAGCTGGACCATCTGTCCTCCTGCAAGTCTCCCCACCAGATGTTCGGCGCTGTGGTGAAGAGCTACTACGCCAAGAAGATCGGCAAGAAGCCCGAGGACATGTATGTGGTTTCCATCATGCCCTGCACCGCCAAGAAGACCGAGTGCGCCCGTCCCGAGATGCAGAACGACGGCGTGCCCAACGTGGACGCAGTTCTCACCACCCGTGAGCTGGGCGACATGATCAAGTCCATGGGCATCGACTTCCTGTCCCTGCCCGACGAAGAGTTCGACGCACCTCTGGGCTTCTCCACCGGCGCTGCCGACATCTTCGGCGTCACCGGCGGCGTTATGGAAGCTGCCCTGCGTACCGTGTATGAGATCATTACCGGCCGCGAGCTGCCCTTCCCCAACCTCCATGTTTCTCCCATTGTTGGCCTGGAGCAGATCCGCGAGGCCACCATCAAGCTGGAGAACGTGAAGCCCGAGTGGAAGGCTGCCGAGGGCTTCGAGGTGAAGATTGCTGTCACCAGCGGTTACGACGGCGCCCGGAAGCTGATGAACCAGGTGAAGGACGGCACTTCTCCCTATCACTTCATCGAGGTCATGGGTTGCCCCGGCGGCTGCATCACCGGCGGCGGCCAGCCGAGACCCAAGCAGGACATCAACGTTGTCCGCCAGAAGAGAATGGAAGCCATCTACGGCGAGGACGAGCGCAAGCTGGTCCGCAAGTCCCACGAGAACCAGTCCCTGCTGGAATTCTACAAGGAGTGGGGCGAGCCCGGCGGCCACAACTCTCACGAGTACCTGCACACCCACTACGTCAAGCGCGGCAAGTACAATGAACTGACCAAGGAAAACTTCGTGGTGAACAAGTAAGGACGCCCTGGCAAGATTTCAAGCACAATAAAAAGACGGCACCGTGTTTCGCGGTGCCGTCTTTTCTGCGAAAAAGGGGAAAGGTTGTAACGAACGGGTTCCTGCTCCGTCTTATGTATGAAGGGAGGTGGTGAGGTGACTGACTTCGACGCCGTCTATCAGCGGTATTTTAAGGACGTGTACAAGTACATTCTGGTGCTCAGCAAGAACGAGTGGGTGGCGGAGGAGGTCACCCAGGAGTCCTTCTTTAAGGCCCTGAACAAGCTGGACCGCTTCGACGGCCGCAGCAGTCTCTACGCCTGGCTGTGCCAGATCGCCAAGAACACCTACATCGACTACTGCCGGAAGGAAAAGCGTCTGGTGTCCGACGAGGCTTTGGAGGAGGCCTACTACACCGACGAGCTGGAGCAGATGCTCCAGGACAAGGAGAGCGCCGCCGAAATCTACCGGGCCATGCACGACCTGGAGGAGCCCTACAAGGAGGTCTTTCTCCTGCGGCTCTTCGGGGAGCTGCCCTTCACCCAGATCGGGGCGCTGTTTCACAAGACAGAGAGCTGGGCCCGGGTGACCTACCACCGGGCCAGACGGAAAATCAAGGAGGCGATGCCATGAGCGTACCGTGCCAACTGATCGGGGACCTGCTGCCCCTGTACTACGACCAGGTGTGCAGCGATGACAGCCGCGTCCTGGTGGAGGAACACCTGAAAACCTGCCCCGCCTGCCGCCAGGCCCTGGCGAATCTCCGGGAGCAGATGGAGCATCCCCAAGAGGATATGGAAGGAATGCGGGAGGCCAAAAACGCCTGGACGAAGGAGAAGAGAAAGGCCTTTGGAAAAGGCGTGCTTTGCGTCCTGCTGGCCGTTGTGATCGTGCTGACTTTTGTTCGTCTGTTTGTTATCAAGGACCAGCCGGTGGCAGCGGAGGATATTTTGATTTCCCAGGTCTGCCAGATGAAAGATGGTTCCCTGCTGTTCCATTGGTATGTTGACGACGGGAAGAAACTAGGAAAAGTGGATTGCAGCTTTGAGATAAACGAAGATGGAACCACCAGCATGTTTTTTGCCCCGATGCATGCGCTGATCGAACTGGATCGAACGGATGAAGCAGGTTTGTTCAATGCGTACGTTTCTTTGTATATCCAGAGTAATGTAAACGACATGTCCAGCCGGGGGAGCGCTTATTATTTAAATCCGAGTGTCACGAAGCTGTATATGGGGACGCCTGAGGACTGCATCCTGGTCTGGGAGAGGGGACAGGAGCTTCCGGCCGCCAGCCCGGCTATGGAAGAAATGGCAGAAACCTACTCCTATCCGTTTTCTTCCGATATAAACTGGGATTACTATTACGCCAGAGTCCAGGAAATCCTTGGGGATGAAATGTTCCAAAAGGAGGATGCGCCATGAAGCTGACCTGCCCGGTGGTTGAGGATTTGCTGCCTTTCTACCACGATAAAACTTGCAGTGAAGAGAGCCAACGCTTGGTTGAAGAACATTTGGTCACCTGTCAGCGTTGTCGGTCCACCCTTTCGGATTACCAAGAGATCATCCCTTATGCAGATCAAGAGAAGAAGATTTTGCTTCACACTGTGGAAACGTATGCAAAAAAGAAAAGCAAACGTGACTTTTTTGGCGGAACAATGATAGCTGTACTGGTGCTTGCGTTGTTTGCGGTAGGGATCTTTTTGATTGACTGGTATGTTGATTTCCCTGTGTCTGTCCAGGAAGTTGAGGTGTCGGAAGTAAGCCAACTCATGGATGGCAGTATTATTTTTCATATTTACTTGGACAACAATAAGCAGTGCAACTTTATTCGGCATGAGATAAAATCTGATGGAACCGTGTACGTGACACCTATGCGGAGTATTATCCAAATGAACCGGAAAGCCAATGATGAGGGTCTACATGATGTTTACTATGTTGCTCGTTTTGAAGATGAAAATAACAGCGGAACGCACTTTCTCCCCAAAGATACGCCTGCCATTTATGTTGGTCCGCCGGGAAAAGCAATTTTAGTTTGGGAAAACGGACAAGAACTGCCACCTGCGAGTGAACGGTTAGAAAAAATTGCAACCACAGACGATGTGTTGAATCTGTATTAAACCAACGGGACGGGCCAAAGGCCCGTCCCATTTTCTCCCTATAAAATTATTGACAAACGATAATTCCCGTGATATCCTTAACATAGAAATTATCGAAAAACAATAATTTGGAGGTGCCGATATGAACAAGAGCCGAGGCCCATTCACGGCCTTTCTGGTCCTGGAGGGAATTTTCTTCCTGGCCCTCTTCTGGGCGGGGGACGCCGCGCCCCAGTGGTTTTCCAGCGCCCTGGCCTTTCCCTTTGAGCAGATCGGGGCAGGCCTGCGCTGGCTGTCCCTGGCCGGAGCAGCGGGAAACATCCTGGCAATTCTGCTCTATGTAGTCCTCAGCCTACTGCCCCTGGGGATGCTGTTGGTCCTGCGCCGCCGGAGGGCTCTCTGCCGGGAGGACTGTCTGCTGGTCCTGCTGACTGTCCTGGTCTTTGCCGCCCTGTATTACATGGTGAACCCCTCTCTGGTGCCCACGCCCAACGGCCTGGGGGACGGGGAGATGAACAAGGCCCTCTTTGGCGGCAGCGTCTACGCCCTGGCTTTCGGCTACGGGGTCCTCCGGGCCCTGCGCCACTTCCAGGCAGCGGACATGGGAAAGCTCCAGGATTACCTGGCGCTGTTCCTGAAAATTCTGGCGGCCCTCTTCGTCTTTCTGGCCTGCGGGAGCTGCTTCCAGGACTTCCTCTCCGGTGTGGACACTTTGCAGGCGGGCAACCAGGGCAACGAGGGAGCACTGCTGCCCAGCTATCTCTTCCTGTTCGCCCGCTACCTGGCCGCTGCCCTGCCCTATGTGCTGGACACCCTGGTAACTCTTTCCGCCCTGAATCTGCTGGCGGAGCGGCGGCAGGACCCCTATTCCCAGGGGGCAGGGGAGGCCGCGCAAAGACTCTCCCGCCTGTGCGTGGTGAGCCTGGGGCTGACCATTCTGGTCACCGTCGCCCTGAACCTGCTCCAGCTGATCTGCATGGGCAGTCTGTACACCGTCCACATTACCGTCCTTCTGCCGGTGCTGTCCATCGTTTTTGTGCTGGCGGTCCTGCTGCTGACCCAGCTCATGGGGGAGAACCGGCAGCTGAAAGAGGACAACGATCTGTTTATTTAAAGGGGGGATGGCCATGGCCATCAAGGTCTGTCTGGAAGAGGTGCTGAAAGCCCGGGGGATGACCTCAAAGGAGCTGTGCGCCAAGGTGGGCATCACCGAGGCCAACCTGTCCATCCTCCGCAGCGGCAAGGCCAAGGGCGTGCGTTTTCACACCCTCAACCGCATCTGTTATTTTCTGGACTGCGACGTAGGCGATATTTTGAAGTTTGACGGAGAATTGGAGGCTGAAAATGAAACGTAACCTGTTTGCATCGTTTATTACCGCCGGACTGCTGCTGTCCCTCACCGGCTGCCAGCTGGCCAAGGAGGAGAGCAGCGGTCAGGACCGGCTGGTGGGAGCCTTTGTCACCACCGAGTACCTGGACCTGATGGACCTGGAAGCCTATCTGAACGACCATCTGGACGGGGTGACAAAGGGGGAAGAAATTCTGGTTGATGGAGACACCAGCGCCTATCAGGAGCGCATTTATGGGGTAAACCAGTCCGACGACCCGGAGCACCCGGACTATACCTTCCCCGGGCTGGAGGGGATTGCTATCTATTACATTCCGGTGGATGCCGGAGAGGATTCCTACTGGACCTCAAGTACCGCCGAGGAAGCGCAGCTGTACACTGCGTTTAACCTAAACGACGACATGGACGAGATTGTGGTGACAGCAGACCTCTATGTGTCCGCTGATGGCGGGCTGCACAGCTTTTATGCCAATCCCATCTACCAGACAGCGGAGGGGGAGCTCTATCTCATCGGCGGCACGGGGATCAGCGGAGAAATGGACG
>JAEDJB010000207.1 GCA_016296565.1 Oscillospiraceae bacterium | reverse complement strand
GCCTCCGGCAGGCGGAGGATCATCTTGGTGTTGGTATTGCGCATGACGGACATATCCATCAGCCCCGGGGACTGGTCCACGATCACAAAGCCCTCGCCATAGGAGCGCATCTCCGCAATGGCGTTGGAGATCATTTCCACGGATTTGCCCAGCATATTGGACCCATCCTCGCTCTGGGCGGTGGAGGTTCTGCGCAGCAGGTGATGGGCCTCCTCCAGAACGGTGACATGCTTCAGCGGAAGGTTCATGGCCTCGCTGCTCATCCGGTATTCCTGCAGGCGGATGATGAGCATACCCATGATCATGGATTTTGTCTCGGCAGCGCCGACCCGGCTCAGGTCGATGATCACATTGGAGTCAAAGAGCTCCCCGTCGGTCAGGTTCCTGCCGCCGAAAATCTCGCCGTAAATACCATTGCACAACGATTCCAGCCGGGTGGACAAAGCGCCCACATAGTTGCCCTTCACCTCCTCGGAGAAGGCGGTGGAATCCATTTTGTTGTTGAACTCCGCGAGCACATCCTGGGCCGTGGGGAAGACGCGGTATTTTCCCTTACACTGGGAGCGCTTCAAGTCCCACCCGCAGCCCCGGTAGGCGCTTTCGATGGCCGCCTTCAGCACAGCGGGCATGGCCGCATACATGGGCCAGCTGGCGTTGAACACATCGATCAGCTTGTCGATGTGCTCCAGAACATCCACATCCTCGTTGAACCAGAAGGGATTCAGCCGAAGCAGCTCCGTCTTCCTGCTGTTGGTTCCGTAAACCTTGACGTTTGGCTCCCGGCCGAAGACATTCTTGTATTCGCCCTTCGCCGGTTCGATCACCAGGAAGGGAATGGAAGCGTCCATCAGCTCCTCCAGGATCCGGAACACGGTGTTGGACTTGCCGGAGCCGTTGGTGCCCGCCACAAAGGTGTGGGCCGCCATGCTCTGCATATCCAGAAGCACCGGCTGGTGGGCCACGGTTTTTCCCATGTGGGAAATGGAGCCGACGCGCATGACCTTGCCGCTTCTCAGGGGCGTTTTGCGCACCACCTCCCGGCCAAAGGAGGCGTACTCCATCACGCTGATGCCCACCACGGAGTGCTGGGGCAGGGCCATCTGGCGGGAGAGCTCCTTGCTGCTCATCAGCATCGCGGGGGACAGGCCGTCGCCAATGTCATCGCACTGAAGCACCGGGTGCTGCATGTGCAGCAGGGACTGGCGCACCCGGTCCGCACCGTTTTCTCTGGTCCAGGTATTGATGGTCACCGGCTGGCTCATTTCGCCGCTGCCCTGCATCAGGGCCTGATACTGGCTGGCCACCATCAGATTGGTGCCCGCGCTGCTGGAGATCACATAGGCGCAGCAGTTGAACATGCCATAGTTTTCGCAGCGGTTCAGCCAGTTTAAGTACCATTCCACCCGATCCAGAAGCTCCCGGGCGTGGCGGTCCTTTGTGGTGGTCTGGATGGTCAATCCCTCGTTGGTGGCGATGGCCTTGCTGGTTCCGGTGTTGCTGCCCTTGGCCACGGATGTATTCTTCGCGGTTTGGGTGCCTTTGGTATCGCTCTCGTTGCCGCTGGTGCCCTCGTTCATGCTGTTCTGGGCAGGATTGATGAACATGCTGGACAGTAGATTCATGGCATACAGCGGATTGCCGCCAAAGCCAAGGGCGGCAGCCGCCACCGCGCCTTTTTTCAGCTTCATCCCGGTGCTGTTGTCCGCCTGGCTGTGATTGGAGCCCCGGCTCCAGCCGGTTCCGGAGGTATGGCTCTGGGTCAGTGAGATGCTCTCGCCCATGGTTTTCGTCACCGTTTCGGAATAGCTTTCGGAGAAGGTGGCGCTTTTTCCGGTCTGAACCGAAACGGACATCTCGCTGTTGGCGGACAGCTGGGTGCTCAGGTCCTGATATCCCTGCCGGACGATCCGCATCTGATCCCGGCTCACCGGGTCCGCCAGAACCATCAGGGTGAAATTCTGTCTGCCCACCGCCTCCAGCAGATTTTCGATGCCGTTGGCGGCCTTCCCGGTTTCCGACAGGTCCCCCGCCACGCAGGAGACAGCCGTGACGCACTGGCTGTCGAAGCCGTTGTCCAGGCACTGGCTCAGCTTTGTTTCAATGTCCTTTTTGGACACGATCTCCTGCAGCTCCGTGCCGGGCAGATTTCCCTCCAGGCCCGTGCGCAGGATATCCCGGATGGTGTTCATGTAGAAGGCGTTGTCGTAGCGCTGCTTGTTCACCGCGCCCAGGTACAGTTCGCTTCTGCCATTCTGGCACTGCAGCAGCATCAGGCAGGAGGCGCCGGCGGCATGGAGGGCGTTCAGCACCGTGGTAAACCGGTCCAGACTCCCCTCCTCCCGGCGGAAAACCAGCTCGGTGACCCGAAACAGGCAGGTCACATCCTCGGGGCGAATCCCGTCGGTCAGCGTGTCCACCGATCTCGGGTCCAGATCTTCCAGGGTTTCGTACTGACGCTGCTGGATGATCCGCTCCGCCCATTCCAGCAGGCGGCCGTTCTTCTCCTGCTGCA
>JAEDJB010000206.1 GCA_016296565.1 Oscillospiraceae bacterium | reverse complement strand
TTCCGTTACAGGCACAGGTCCTTCCTGCTGAACCGCCAGATGCCCGCCAGAAACAGCACCGCCGCACTCAGATACAGCAGCCCCGTCCGCGCCAGCCCGCCGGGGTCTCCGGCGGCGATGGCGGAGGCGTCAAAGAGGCTGGTGGGGGTCAGCCAGCGGAGGAAGTCCAGCTTCTCGCTGACCTGGCCCAGCATCCGGATGAGCAGGAAGGCCGCGCACAGCCCCCCGCCCACCCCCAGGGCGAACCGGCTCTCGGTAAAGACGCAGGCGCTGGCAAAGCACAGCCCCGCGAAAAACAGCAGCATCCCCAGAAGCCCTATGTTGACCCGGAGGAAGGCCCCGGTTTCCAGTTCCCCGGGGAACATGAGCTGGCTCAGGGCGATGCACATTGCTGTTGCGTAGGCCGTCAGCAGCAGCACCAGCAGGCCCAGGGTTTTGCCCTGGGTCAGGGCCAGCGTCCATCGGGAGTGGGGGGAGGCCAGCAGCCAGGCCATGGCGCCCCGGTCCACATACCGCACCATAAGCCGGTTGACCAGAATCAGGATCATCACCACTGGGAAGACCAGGAAAAGAAAGCCGTAGAGATAGTTCACCAGAAACTCCAGCATGGTGGCGCCGGGGTTGGACATGCCGAAGGCGGCGAAGAGCTCCGGCATGCTGGCCGCCATGGCGTTTAGGGTGTCCCCCAGCTTGGGGTCGAACATGCTGATGATCACCGCGCCGTAGAGGGTGAACACCCCGCAGAAGATCAGCATCACCTTGCAGTTGGCGCGTATCTCGCGCTTAAAAAGGGGCCAGCACAGCATCACTTGTCACCTCCGTAAAAGTGGAGGAACAGCTCCTCCAGAGACTGGTTTCGCGCCTCCAGATCCGCCACGGGGTAGGCGGCGGCCAGACCCAGCAGGGCAGAGAGCTTGCCGGGGTCTGTCAAGGTCACGTCCACCCGCTCCTTGTCCCGGCGTGCGCCGGGGACCCGGGCGGCAAATGCCACGGCGTCGTCGCTGGAGGCGAAGGAGAAGCGCAGCACCTTGCCCCGCCGCAGCGTCCCGGCGGTCTCCACCGCCGCCAGCTTCCCGGCGCGGAGGATGGCGATGCGGTCGCAGGTGCGCTCCACCTCCTCAAACAGGTGGCTGGAGAGGAGCACCGTGGCCCCCCGGGCCTTCTCCTCCAGAAGCAGATCGATGAACACGTTCTGCATCAGCGGGTCCAGGCCGCTGGTGGGCTCGTCCAGAATCAGCAGCTCCGGCGCGGCCATGAAAGCGCACACCAGCCCCACCTTCTGCTTGGTGCCCTTGCTCATCTTCCGGATCTTCCCGCTGTCGTCCAGCTGGAAGCGTTCGGTCAGTTCTCTGGCCCGGCTCAGGTCCGTAAGGCCCCGCATGTCCGCCATGAGGCGGATGAATTCCCGCCCGGTCATGTGGTCCATCAGGGCCAGCTCCCCGGGAAGGTAGCCCACATGGCGGTGGATGGCCGCCGCCTGCTGGAAGCAGGGCAGACCCAGCAGCTCCGCGCTGCCCTGGTCCGGGCGGGTGAAGCCCATCAGCAGGCGGATGGTGGTGGTTTTGCCCGCGCCGTTGGGGCCCAGGAAGCCAAAGACCTCGCCCCTGCTCACCGCCAGGTCCAGGCCGAAAATGCCCTTTCCGCCGCCGTAGTCCTTGGTCAGGCCCCGGGCGGCAATCACCCTGTCGCTCATTGGTACTCCTCCTTGTAGACATATTGCTTCACCATGTCCCGCCACTGGCAGTATTCCGCCAGCATCGCGTCCAGATCCAGCTTTTTCCCCGCCATGCGCTGCATGTGGCAGTAGCCGTCGGTCAGGTACATAAGCAGGTCCAGCGCCTGACGGGGGGTGCGGCCGGGCTTGAACTTCTCCAGGTCTACCTGGGAGAAATACTGCCTGCACATCACGTTGATGAGGCCGGTGGTGTAGCGCTGGAGCCGGACGCCGAAGTCGTTTTCGCTGGCGTAGTACATCCGCAGGGAAAACTCCAGCATCCAGGGGATGTTTTTCAGATAGTGGAGCTTCTTCTGAATGCCGAACTCCAGAATGTCGAAAAAGTCCGTGATCTGCCGCATCTCCTGGAGCTTCAGGTGGCTTTCGATCCGACCCTTGGTCTCCTCCGCCAGGGCCAGGTACAGGGACTGCTTGTTTTTGAAGTAGTAGAACAGCAGCCCCTTGGAGATGCCCGCCCGGGCGGCAATGTCGTCGGTGCTGGCGCTCTTGTAGTCCTTTTTGGCGAACTCCTCCAGGGCGGCGTCCAGGATGCGCCGCCGCTTCTCCGCCGGGAGCTGCCGGTACGGCTCTGCCATGGCGGTTCCCCCTCTCTTTTTGACCGGTGGGTCAGGTTTCTGTCCCCATTGTATCGGATTGACTGGTTTTTACAAGCCTCCCGCCGGATATTTCCGCCCCCTGTGGTTGGAGGGGGCCTGGGGCCGTTGACAAGCCCGCGGGGCGGTGCTACGATGGGTTTACCAATCATACATGAGAGCAGGAGAAGAGAGCCATGGGACGAGGGTCAACCAAAGAG
>JAEDJB010000205.1 GCA_016296565.1 Oscillospiraceae bacterium | reverse complement strand
GTTTCTATCGTCTATATCAGCCATAAAATGGACGAGATCCTCCGCATCAGCGATGAGGTCACCATTATGCGTGACGGCCAGTACATCGGTACTTGGGCGTCCAAGGAGCTGACCACCGACTTCATCATCACCAAGATGGTGGGCCGCGAGCTGACGAACCTCTATCCCAAGCGGGAAAACGTCCCTGGCGAGGTGGTTTTTGAGGTGGAGGACTTTACCTCCATCAATCCCAAGAGCTTCCGCCACGCCAGCTTCTCCGCCCGCAAGGGTGAGATCCTGGGCGTTGCCGGTCTGGTGGGCGCACAGCGTACCGAGCTGATGGAGGGCCTATTCGGCCTGCGGTGCCACAGCTCCGGTAAGATTACATACAAGGGCAAGGAATTGAAGATCAACCAGCCCCGGGACGCCATCAACAGCGGCATCGCCATGCTGACGGAGGACCGCCGGGCTACCGGCATTCTGGGCGTGCTGTCCATCGCCGATAACGTCTCCGTGTCCTCCCTGAACAAATACCTGATCGGCGGCATCATGCTGGATGATAAAAAGATCGAAGAGCTGGTACAGGAGAATGTGGCAAAGCTGTCCATCAAGACCCCGTCCTCCAAGACGCTGATCCAGTCCCTGTCCGGCGGCAACCAGCAGAAGGTGCTCATCAGCCGCTGGCTTGCCAATGATCCGGACGTCTTTATCCTGGACGAACCCACTCGCGGCATTGACGTGGGTGCTAAATATGAGATCTACTGCATCATTGCCGAGCTTGCCAAGCAGGGCAAGAGCATTATCATGATCTCCTCCGAAATGAGCGAGCTGATCGGTATGTCCGACCGCATCATGGTCATGTGTGATGGCCGTGTCACCGGCTTTATCGACGGCAAAGACGCCAACCAGGAGAACATCATGGCTTTGGCGACCCAGTTTGAATAAGGAGGAGAGAGAAAACCATGGAGAAAAAATTCGATATCAAAAAATTCATGTCCAACAACGCCATTATCATCCTGATCGCTCTTCTGGCACTGGCTGTTGGTTTCAGCACTGAGAACTTTTTCAGCGGTAATAACCTGAAGAACCTGATTGCCAATGTGTCCCCCCGCTTTATCATCGCCTGCGGCGTCTCCGGCTGCCTGATCACCAAGGGCACCGACCTGTCCGCCGGTCGGCAGGTCGGCTTGGCCGCCTGCCTGTCTGCCATGCTGCTGCAGAGCGTGGACTACGCTGCCCGGATGATCCCCGGCCTGCCTGACATTCCCTGGTTCCTTGCGATGCTGATCGTCATGGCGGTCATGGCCGTCTTTGGCGCCATCAACGGCTGCGTCATCGCCTATCTGAAGGTGCCCCCCTTCATCGCGACCCTGGGTATGCAGACCATCGTATACGGCCTGTGCTCCGTCATCACTGGCAACCAGCCCATGGGCGGTTTCAAGTCCAGCTACTCCAACGTGGCGCTGGGCGCGATCGGTCCCATCCCCTATCTGGCTATTTTCGCCCTGATCGTGGGCCTGTTCATGTGGTTCCTGTACAACAAGACCCGTCACGGCAAGTATATGTATGCCATCGGCGGCAACGAAAACGCCGCCCAGGTTGCCGGTGTCAACGTCACCGCTACTCTGATCCGCATTTACGTTCTGGCCGCCATACTGTACGGTCTGGCTGGCTTCCTGGTGGGCGCCAAGGCTGGCGGCGCCTCCACCGCCACTGGCTTCGGCTATGAGCTGGAAGCCATCGCGGCCTGCACCATCGGCGGTGTCTCCACCAACGGCGGCGTGGGCAAGGTGCCCGGCATCCTGGTTGGCGTGCTGGTGTTCGAGATCCTGAAGATCTGTCTGCAGTTCCTCCGGGTCGACCCTGCCTACACCTTCATCGCTCAGGGCTTGGTCATCATCGTGGCCGTTGCTCTGGACCTGCGGAAGTATCTGGCCAAGAAGTAAACCGACATTTGTGTGGAAGGCCGCTCTGGCGGCCTTCCGCCCTTTTCAGGAGAATTATGGAGCGGAATGAGAAGAAAGAACCGGCCCCCCGCCGGGACCCCAGTCAACTAAACGCCATTGAGAAATTCTACGAGAGATTCCGAGGCGTCCCTCTGAAATACATCGACATCTTCATTGGTGTCTGCGTGACAGCATTCCTGGTCGTTGTGATCCTCGGTATGTTGCGGGGGCGCGGGATCTTGTAAAGTTGGATATTATCCATTCTTTGAGAAAGAACTCTTGATGGTACGCCTCTCCGGAGTCAGGACATTTCTGCTACTTGTTTCTGCCGCAGCCGAAGGCGGCGTACTCCCAGCCTTTGGATACGCAATACACCCGTTTCCAGGAATCATCTTTCTGACCCAAACCGTGACCCAGACTGGAACTGGAGCAGGCAGGAAACAACGGAGACAACAGAGCGGACAGCAAGTGATTTTGAGCCAAAAGGGGCGGAAAGGACGGGAAAGACCGTTTTTTCCGCCCCCGGCGTATCTTCACACGCAGGAGGTCACTGGTTCGAGTCCAGTAGTCTCCACCAAATCAATATAATCCGAACCTTTATCCAATCGGAGATGGGTTCGGATT
>JAEDJB010000204.1 GCA_016296565.1 Oscillospiraceae bacterium | reverse complement strand
TCTCCCGCTCCACATTGACCACCTGCTCGGGCGCGCGGGTGACAAAGTTCTGGTTGGCCAGCTTGGCGTTCTGGGAAGCCAGCTGCTTTTCGGCGTTGGCCAGCTCCTTCTCGATGCGGGCCTTCTCCTTTTCCAGATCCACCAGCTCCGCCATGGGCATGAACATACGGGCGTTTTCGGTGACCACGGAGACCATACCCTCGCTGCCGGCGGGAGGCGCGTCCACCACGCTGACCTCGCTTGCGTAGGCCAGCTTGCAGATATAGCTGTTTCCTGCCTCAAAAGCGGCCTTCTTGTCGGTGGCGATGATCAGGTGCGCCTTTCTGGAGGGGGGCACGTTCATCTCGCTGCGGCGGGCACGGACGGCCTTGATGGCGGTCATGACCATCTCAAAGTTCTGCTCGTCGGCGGGGAAGCTGAGTTCGCTCTTATACTCGGGATAGCGCTCGATCATCAGGGCCTCGCCCTCGTGGGGCAGAGCCTGCCAGATCTCCTCGGTGATGAAGGGGATAAAGGGATGAGCAAGCTTCAGAATCTCGGTCAGCACATAGAGCAGCACCTTCTGGGCGGAGAGCTTCAGCTCCTCGCTGCCGCCGTTGAGACGGGGCTTGGTCAGCTCAATGTACCAGTCGCAGAAGCTGTCCCAGATAAAGTCGTAGATCTTGCCTGCCGCCACGCCCAGCTCGAAGCTGTCCATGTTCTCGCAGACCTCTTTGACCACGTCGTTGAGCTTGGAGAGGATCCACTTGTCCTCGATCTCCAGCTTCTCAGGCAGCTCGTTTTTGTCGATGGTCAGGTTCATCATCACGAAGCGGGAGGCGTTCCAGATCTTGTTGCAGAAGTTGCGCATGGCCTCGCACTTCTCCACATAGAAGCGCATGTCGTTTCCGGGAGAGTTGCCGGTGATCAGGTTAAAGCGCAGGGCGTCGGCGCCGTAGGTCTGGACCATCTCCAGGGGGTCGATGCCGTTGCCCAGGGACTTGGACATCTTGCGGCCCAGGCTGTCGCGGACCAG
This sequence comes from Oscillospiraceae bacterium, assembly GCA_016296565.1. GTDB lineage: Bacteria > Bacillota > Clostridia > Oscillospirales > Oscillospiraceae > Evtepia. The sequence continues at coordinate 1,548 of JAEDJB010000204.1, read as the reverse complement.
GCCGTGGATGAACACGGTCTTGAAGGGCTCCTTGTCCATCTGCTCCATGCCGGAGAAGATCATACGGGCCACCCAGAAGAAGATGATGTCGTAGCCGGTGACCATGACCGAGGTGGGGTACCAATAGTCCAGCTCCTCGGTCTTTTCCGGCCAGCCCATGGTGGAGAAGGGCCAGAGAGCGGAGGAGAACCAGGTGTCCAGCACGTCCTCATCCCGGGTGATGTTCTTGCTGTGGCAGTGCTCGCACTCGGTGGCATCCTCACGGGAGACGGTGATGTGGCCGCAGTCGGCGCAGTACCAGGCGGGGATCTGGTGACCCCACCAGAGCTGGCGGGAGATGCACCAGTCATGCACGTTCTCCATCCAGTTCAGATAGGTCTTGGTGAATCTCTCCGGCACGAACCTGATGCGCCCGTCCTTCACCACTTCAATGGCTTTCTCGGCCAGAGGAGCCATTTTTACAAACCACTGGGGGCTGGTGAGGGGCTCCACCACGGTGCCGCAGCGGTAGCAGCAGCCCACGTTGTGGCTGTAGGGCTCCACCTTCACCAGGTAGCCCTGCTCCTCCAGGTCGGCCACGATGGCCTTTCTGGCCTCGTAGCGGTCCATGCCGTTATATTTTCCGCCGTTGATGATCCTGGCGTCCTCGTCGATGCACTTGATCTGCTCCAGATTGTGGCGCAGGCCCACCTCGTAGTCGTTGGGGTCGTGGCAGGGGGTCATTTTCACCGCGCCGGTACCGAAGCCCAGCTCAACATATTCGTCGGCCACGATGGGCAGCTTTCTGCCAACCAGGGGCAGGATGGCGTTTTTGCCCACCAGGTGCTTATAGCGCTCGTCGTCCGGGTGGACGGCCACGCCGGTGTCGCCCAGCATGGTCTCGGGCCGGGTGGTGGCGATGATGAACTCCTCATCGGAGTTTTCGATGGGATAGCGGATGTGCCAGAAGTTGCCCGGCATGTCCTTGTATTCCACTTCCGCGTCGGACAGGGCGGTACGGCAGTGGGGGCACCAGTTGATGATGCGGCTGCCCTTGTAGATCAGGCCCTTGTCGTAAAGGTCGCAGAAGGTCTCGCGCACGGCCTTGGCGCAGGTGTCGTCCATGGTGAAGCGGCTGCGGTCCCAGTCGCAGGAGACGCCCATGCTCTTCTGCTGCTCAACAATGCGGTCGCCGTACTGGGCCTTCCAGTCCCACACCCGCTCCAGGAACTTGTCCCGGCCCAGGTCGTAACGGGTCTTGCCCTCTTCCTTGCGGAGGACCTCTTCCACCTTGATCTGGGTGGCGATGCCGGCATGGTCAACGCCGGGCAGCCACAGAGCGGAATAGCCCTGCATACGCTTGTAGCGGGTCAGAATATCCTGCAAGGTTGCGTCAAGGGCGTGGCCCATATGGAGCTGGCCGGTGACATTGGGAGGGGGCATCACAATGGAGAAGGGCTTTTTCTCCGGGTCGATTTTTCCCTTGAAGTAGCCGCCTTCCATCCACATATCGTAAATTTTCTTTTCCACAGCCTGTGGTTCATAGACTTTCGGAAGTTCTTTCATTTT
>JAEDJB010000203.1 GCA_016296565.1 Oscillospiraceae bacterium | reverse complement strand
GGCTCCCCTGGAGAGGGGAGCTGTCAGCGAAGCTGACTGAGAGGTGTTCCCCTGAGATGCTCTCTTCGGGCGCGCTGAAAAGGTACCGCGGCGAGATACCCACCTGGCCTTGCCGTACCGATCCTGAATCGCTTCTTCAAGGCATTCCGCTGGAGTGTACCAGCCCCTTTATTTCAGTCCCATCACGTCGATGGAGTGGTGCATATGGATGGCCATGGCGTGCTCGGCGCCGGCGGCGTCCCGCTTCTGGAAGAAATCCATGATGAGGGCGTGGTCCCGGCGGGTGTCCTCCGCCAGCTGGTCCTTGTGCTCTCCGGAGACCACCGCCGCCTCCACCGCCTGGTTGATCATGGGCAGCAGGCGCATCATGAACTCGTTGTGGGTGGCCCGGACAATGGCGGCGTGAAACTCCCGGTCCGCCTGGGTCCGGTCTCGGCCCGCCCGGATGCACTGGTCCACCGCCTGGCCCCGGGAGAGAATCTCCGCCATCTCCTCCGGGGTGGCCCGGAGACAGGCCAGCCGGGCGGCTCTGGGCTCGAAAATCTCCCGCAGCTCGAACAGGTCCCGCAGCTGTCCCCGGAGCGGCTCTAAGTCAGAAAAGCCGTAGTCGTTGATGTGCTCGATCTGGGGGGAGACGAAGGTGCCCCGCCCACGGCGGACCTCCAGAATGTTCCGGGAGGTCAAAGCGTGCAGGGCCTCCCGCAGGGTGGTGCGGCTGACCCCCAGCTCCCGGGCCAGCTCCACCTCGTTGGGGAGCTTTTCCCCCGGCTCCATCCGGCGCTCCGCCACGATCATGTTATACAGCCGGTCGGCAGTCTGCTGAGACAAACTTTTTTTCTCCATGTTTCCTCCCTTTTTCTGGCTGTCCCGCCGGAAATCCTCTTGACATCGGTACCCCTATCATATAATATATAGTCAGACAATGCAAGTGTAGTCATACAACTTAGTGATAGATATTCAAGGAGGACACTCTCATGCGTTCCGATATTGTGAAAAAAGGCATTCCCGCCGCCCCCAATCGCTCCCTGCTCTACGCCCTGGGCTACACCAAGGAGGAGCTGGAGCGCCCCCTCATCGGCGTGGTTTGCTCCTATAACGAGATCGTGCCCGGACACATGAACCTGGACAAGATCGCCGAGGCGGTGAAGGCAGGCATCCGGGCTGCCGGGGGCACCCCTGTGGAGTTCCCCGCCATCGCCGTGTGCGACGGCATCGCCATGGGCCACACGGGAATGAAGTACTCCCTGGTGACCCGGGACCTGATCGCCGACTCCACCGAGTCCATGGCCCTGGCCCATCAGTTTGACGGCCTGGTGATGATCCCCAACTGCGACAAGAACGTCCCCGGCCTGCTGATGGCAGCCGCCCGGGTGAACGTGCCCACCATCTTCGTCTCCGGCGGCCCCATGCTGGCCGGCCACCTGAACGACGGCCGCCGCACCTGCCTGAGCCACATGTTCGAGGCTGTGGGCGCTTACTACGCCGGCAAGCTGGACGAGGAAGGCGTGGAGGAATATGAGAACAACGCCTGCCCCACCTGCGGCTCCTGCTCCGGTATGTACACCGCAAACTCCATGAACTGCCTCACCGAGGCCATCGGCATGGCCCTGGCCGGCAACGGCACCATCCCCGCTGTCTACTCTGCCCGTCTCCGCCTGGCCAAGCACGCCGGCATGAAGATCATGGAGCTGGTGGAAAAGGACATCCGGCCCCGGGACATCATGACCGAAGCCGCCTTCCACAACGCTGAAACCATCGACATGGCCCTGGGCTGCTCCACCAACACCATGCTCCATCTGCCTGCCATCGCCCACGAGTGCGGCATTGAGCTGTCCTTCGACATGGCCAACGAGATCTCCGGAAAGACCCCCAACCTGTGCCACCTGGCTCCTGCCGGCAACACCTACATGGAGGACCTGGACCGGGCCGGCGGCGTCTACGCCGTCATGAAGGAGCTGACCAAGCTGAACCTGCTGGACACCTCCCTCATCACCTGCACCGGCAAGACCGTGGCGGAAAACCTGGAGGGCGTGACCAACCGGAACCCCGAGATCATCCGCCCCGTGGAAAATCCCTACACCAAGACCGGCGGCATCGCCGTGCTGAAGGGCAACCTGGCCCCCGACGGCTGCGTGGTGAAGCAGTCCGCCGTGGCCGCAGAGATGATGGTCCACGAAGGCCCCGCCCGGGTCTTTGACAGCGAGGAGGACGCCATCTCCGCCATCTACGCCGGCAAGATCGTGGCCGGCGACGTGGTCATCATCCGCTACGAAGGCCCCAAGGGCGGCCCCGGCATGCGGGAGATGCTCAACCCCACCTCTGCTATCGCCGGCATGGGTCTGGACAAGGAAGTGGCCCTCATCACCGACGGCCGGTTCTCCGGCGCCACCCGCGGCGCTTCTATCGGCCATGTCTCCCCCGAGGCTGCCAGCGGCGGCAACATCGGCCTGGTGCAGGAGGGGGACATCATCGCCATCGACATCCCCAACCACACCATCTCCATGAAGGTCAGCGACGAGGAGCTGGAAAAGCGCCGCGCCGCCTGGGTCTGCCCCGAGCCCAAAGTCAAGACCGG
>JAEDJB010000044.1 GCA_016296565.1 Oscillospiraceae bacterium | reverse complement strand
CCCTGTCGGAGCTGGTGCTCCCTCTTGGCGTGTCCTTCTTTATGTTCCAGTCGGTGGGCTATGTCATCGACGTGTACCGGGACAAGCACCCGCCGGAGAAGAATTTTGCCAAGCTCCTGCTGTTCGTCTCCTTTTTCCCCCAGATGGTGCAAGGGCCCATCAGCCGGTTTCATGAGCTGGAGCCCCAGCTTCTGGCCCAGCGGAGCCTGGACTGCACCAGCCTGAAATACGGCATCCAGCTGATCCTGTGGGGCTACTTTAAAAAATTAGTCATTGCCGACCGGGCCGCCGTGCTGGTGAACAGTGTCATGGGGGACCCCTGGTCCCACAGCGGCAGCGTGCTGGCCTTTTCCATCTTCTTTTACTGCATCCAGCTCTACTGCGACTTCTCCGGAGGCATCGACATCACCCGGGGCGTGGCCCAGCTCTTCGGCATCGACCTGGCGGAAAACTTCCGGCGGCCGGTGTTCTCCACCTCCCTCACCGACTTCTGGCGGCGGTGGCACATCACCCTGGGCGCTTGGATGCGGGACTACCTGTTCTACCCCATGTCCCTGTCCAAGCCCTTCGGCCGGCTGGGCCGGTACACCCGAAAGCACATCAAGGGCAAGCTGGGAAAGATCATCCCCACCTCCCTGGCCACCTTCATCATCTACTTCGTCATCGGCATCTGGCACGGGGCCAACTGGCGGTATGTGGCCTTCGGCTTCTGGAACGGCGCCATCATCACCGCCTCCCTGCTGCTGGCCCCCCGGTTTCTCAAGTGGAAAGAGGCCCTGCACATTGACGACCAGTCCAAGGGGTGGCACCTGTTCCAGGTGATCCGCACCAACCTGCTGGTGTTTCTGGGCCGGTACATCACCCGGGCCCCCCGATTTCTCACCGCTGTGTGGATGGTGAAGGAAACCCTCCTGCACCCCCACTGGGGCGACCTGGCCAACGGCACCCTGCTCACCCTGGGGCTGTCCGGAAGCGACTTTCTGGTGATTGCTCTCAGCATGGCGGTGCTGCTGGCCGCCGAGTGGTATCAGGAGAAGAAGGGGCCCATCCGCCCCGTGCTGGAAGGGCAGACTCCCTTCGTTCAGTGGCTGGCCATCCTGATTCCCCTGGTGGTTCTCTTCTGCTTCGGGGTGCTGCGGGCGGACTACATTTCCTCCGATTTCATCTACAAGCAATTCTAATGAAGGAGGGCACCCATGACATCGAAACAATGGCTGGCGCTGTTCTGCGCAACGGTCCTCTGCCTGGGGGCCTGCGTGGTGGGGTTTAACTGGCTGGCAGACCCCTTCGGGGTGTTCACCCACAAAGCCCTGGAGTGGCCCTCCTACGAGATGACCCTGAACCCCCGCACCGCCAAGATCACCTACCTGAAGGAGCACCACCAGGAGTACGATTCCTACATTCTGGGCTGCTCCTCCACCAGCTCCTTTCCCACGGAGCAGCTCAACGAGTATCTGGACGCCAGCTTTTACAACATGATTATGTACGGAGCGGACATGCTGGACGTGGAGCAGGACGCGGTGTACCTGCTGGAAAACTACCAGGTGAAAAACCTGGTGGTGAACGTCTACCTGGACAACGCCTGCGTCTACGACCAGGTGACCAATCCCCTGTCCTACTCCATGCCCCCGGAGACCACCGGGGAGAGCGCCCTCTCCTTTTACGCCAGGTACCTGTTCATGGACCCCCGCCACAGCCTGGACAAGCTGAAGGCCATGGGAGAGGACACCTACCTCACCCAGTCCTTTGACGTGTTCAACGAGGTCACCGGCGCCTATGACAAAAAGGTCCGGGACGCGGAGGCCATCGGGAGCCTGGAGCAGTATTACGAAAGCTACCCCATTTTCGCTGACTACCCCGAGGCCACCTGCTATACCGACGAGGACGCCATCACCGGCACCCTGGAGAGTCTGACCCGCATCCGGGACCTGTGCCGGGAAAAGGGCGTGAACCTGCTGGTCCTGTGCGCCCCGGTATACGCTGACTACTGGGACTACTTCGACTTTGACCAGGTGGCCGACTTCTACACCCGGCTGGCCCAGGTCACTGACTACTGGGACTTTTCCTACAGCTCCGTGAGCTTTGAGCCCCGGTACTTTTATGACGAAACCCACTTCCGCAACTGCGTGGGGGAAATGGCCCTGGCCCGGGTCTTTGGGGATGCCTCCGTGTACATCCCCCAGGACTTCGGGGTGTATGTGACGGCGGACAACGTGTCCGTCCACATTCAGGACCTGCGGGCTGCCCAGCCCCAGGCAGAGGAGAGCTGCACCGCCCAGGTGCCGGTGTTCCTCTACCACCAGATTGACCCTCAGGCGGAGGGGGACATTTCCATCACCCCCGAGCACTTTGAGGCTCAGATTGCCGCCCTGGCGGAGGCGGGGTACACCGCCGTCCTGCCGGAGGATCTCCAGGCCTATGTGAACGAGGGCAAGGCCCTGCCGGAAAAGCCCATTCTCATCACCTTTGACGACGGGTATCTCAGCAACTACGAGTACGCCTGGCCCATCCTGGAAAAGTACGGGATGAAGGCCACCATCTTCGTCATCGGCTCCACCGTGGGGAACACCGAGCACTACAAGGACACGGACTACCCCATCACCCCCCACTTTACCTGGGAACAGGCCCGGGAGATGGTGGACTCCGGGGTGATCTCCATCCAGAGCCACACCTACGACATGCACCAGTGGGCCCCCTATGAGAGCGGCCAGGCCCGGGAGAACATCCTCCGGTGGGAGGGGGAATCCGAGGAGGCCTACCGCCAGGCCCTGTCCCAGGACTGTGACCAAATCCGGGAAGCCATCACCCAGGGCACAGGAGAGGACCGGGTTCACGTTCTGGCCTATCCCAACGGCCAGCTGGACACCCTGGCTCAGGTAACCCTTCTGGAAAACGGCTTTGATATTCTCTTTACCACCCAGGCCTGCTGCAACACCCTGGTGAAGGGCCAGCCCCAGACTCTGCTGGGCCTGGGCAGGTACAACATGAACCAGGCGGTTTCCGTGGAGCAGACCCTGGAATGGGCTTCTGACGCCCGGGGATAACACCGAAACAAAAAAGGACTTCCCTGCTGATGACAGCAGAGAAGTCCTTTTTTACTCAATATCGAACTTCTTCCAGGCACAGTCCGCAGGCGGGGACGGTTTCTCCGGCTTTGGTCCGGTCGCCGCTGGCCAGGATCTCCTCCATATCCTCCGGTGTCAGCTCCCCCCGGCCCACGGCCAGGAGGGTGCCCACCAGGATGCGCACCATGTGATACAAAAATCCGTCCCCGGAAAAGGTCAGCCGCAGCTCCAGGCCCAGGTCCTCGATGGTGATGTTCTCCAGGGTGCGCACCGTGGACTTTTTAAACTTCTTCAGGGAGCAAAAGGCCCGGAAATCCCGGCGGCCCACCAGCTGGTCCGCAGCCCGGCGCATTCTCTCCAGGTTCAGAGGCTCCCGGTAAAAGTAAAGGTAGTTCCGCTCAAAGACGTTGGGGGCTTCGCTCCGCCAGATGCGGTAGACATAGGTTTTCCCCACGCAGGACAGACGGGCGTGGAACCGGGGCGGAGCCTCCTCCAGGGAGATGGCACCGATGTCCGCCGGCAGGTACTGGCGCAGCCCCGCCAGGATTTCCTGGGGTGTCCAGTCGGTTTTTGCCCGGAAGGAGGCCACCTGTCCCCGGGCGTGGGTGCCCCCGTCGGTGCGGCCGGACCCGGCCACCTCCACCGGCTGGTCCAGCAGCCGGGAGAGCAGGGCCTCCAGCTTTCCCTGGATGGTGTTGTCCGTGTTTCCCTGCTTCTGCCACCCCTTCCAGCGGGTGCCGTCGTAGCAGAGCGTCAGGCGATAATTGGGCATAGACTTTCCTCCTCCCACTTCTCCTGTCATTATACCGTCCGGGCCGGACCGCCGCAACGGGTTTCGTGATTTTGCCGGTTTCCCGCTAAAATTTTTTGAAATTTTTTCACCCACAATTACCTACCTTGAAATCTGGAAGATTTCGGGAAATATTTTTGTCAATCTGTCAATTTTTCTAGTTGTTTAAAACACTTTATCTCGTTTTCTCTCCTGTCGCGCCCCCTTGCGGCCCAAGGGGTTGACCAATTCCCCGGTTTGGGCCGGTGGTTTGGGTAAACTGTTGAAAACAACAGCTTGCAATCTCCCTGGTTTTAGTGTAAAGTGGTCTCATCAAACCGAACGCCCGCCCCGGAACCTTTGGCGAGGCGTTCCCTTCCTCAGCCCGTACTCCCGGGAGTTTGCTGCCTCCGGGGGCGCGGATTTTCTATCTTACAAAGGAGAGAGAAACAAATGCAAGAGAACAAACGTGGCCAGTGGGGGAGCACTTTCGGCTTCCTCATGGCCTCCATCGGCTCGGCCATCGGCTTGGGCAACCTGTGGGGCTTCCCCTACAAGATGGGTTCCAGCGGCGGCTTCGCCTTCCTGGTGATCTACCTGGTCCTGGTAGTCCTGGCCGGCGTGGCCCTGATGATGGGCGAGTTCGCCCTGGGCCGCAAGACCGGCACCGGTGCCGGCGCTTATGCCGCCCTGTCCAAAAAGTACCGGGTCATCGGCTGGATGGCCGCTTTCTGCCCCTTCCTGATCCTCAGCTTCTACGCGGTGCTGGCCGGCATGACCCTGCGGTACTGCGTGGGTTTCCTGGTTCAGATCTTCGGAGCCGACGGCTTTGCCGGTCAGGGCTCCGGCTTCTTCGGCTTCCTGCTGTATGACAGCAAGAGCATGGTCCTCTTCCTGGCCCTGGCCATGATCGTCACCATGGTGGTGGTTATGGGCGGCATCCAGGGGGGCATCGAGAAGTTCAGCAAAGCCGTGATGCCCGCCCTGGGCGTCATCCTCATCGGCATCATCATCTTCGTTGCCATGCAGCCCGGCGCCATCGAGGGCTACAAGTTCATGTTCAAGCCCGACTTCTCCGTCTTCGCCGATCCCAAGAGCTTCTTCAACGTGCTCAAAACCGCCTCCGGGCAGATGTTCTTCTCCCTGTCTCTGGCCATGGGTATCAACATCACCTTTGGCTCCTACCTGAGCAAGGACAAGAGCATCCAGAAGAACGCCGTCATCGTCCCCTTCTCCGACACCCTCTTCGCCCTGCTGGCCGGCATGATGATCATGCCCGCCTGCGCCGCCTTCGGCGTGGACTACGGCCAGGGCCCTGGCCTGCTCTTCGCCTCCATGCAGAAGGTCTTCCTGGACGGCATGGGCGGAACCGTGGGTAACGTGGTTGGCTTCCTGTTCTACTTCCTGGTGTTCATCGCCGCCATTACCTCCTCCATCGCCCTGCTGGAAGTGTGCACCTCCTCCGTAGTGGACCGGCAGCTGAGAAAGGGCAAGGAGCCCAACCGGAAGAAGATCTCCCTGGTGTTCGCCATCGCCATCTTCATCGTGGGCCTGCCCGCTGCCCTGGACGCTCTGGGCTCCGGCGGCGCTGCTCTGAAGGCTCCCTTCGAGCTGCTGGGTCTGGAGATCGGCGGCTCCGGCTACGCCATGTGGAACGACTGCTGGCTGGACTTCTACGACATGATCACCGAGGGTGTGCTGATGCCGCTGGGCGCTCTGCTCATGAGCCTGCTGCTGGGCTGGGGTCTGCCCAACCTGGTGAAGGACGAGTGCGAGGAGGACGGCAAGCCCTTCCGGGGCGCGGCTTACTTCAAGTTCGCCTTCCGTTTCCTCATCCCCATTATCATGGCCATCGTTCTGGCTACCCAGATCCAGTCCTTCTTCAACCTGTAACCGCTTACATTACAAACAACAAAGCTGCGCTGCAGAATCGGTTCTGCAGCGCAGCTCTTTTTGTTTCAGGATGCTTTTGTCATAGCCTTTTCCGCCTGCCCGGCGGGGCGGTTACCCTTCTTTCACCATGGAGCGTCTCCACACGCCGGTGTGCTCGTAGATGTATCCCAGGGGGACGGAGGAGGCCGGGGCGATGGCGCAGGCCCAGAAGATGCCCACAAGGCCCATGGTGTGGTTCAGGATCACCGCCATCACCACCCGCACAACGATGCAGTTGAGCAGGCTGGAACCCAGGGCAAAGAGGGTGTGGCCCGCCCCCAGGGGCAGGGCGTTGTACACCATAAAGCTGGCATAAAAGATCTGTCCCAGAATCTCGATCCGCAGGTTTTTCAGGGCAATCTCCATGGTGACCGGGTCCGGATGGAAGATGGAGAGAATCTGGGGGGCGAAAATCTCAATGAGAACGATGAGAACCGCCGCTACCCCCAGGGAGATGCGCATGGCGATGTGCACCACCTTGCTGGCCCGGTCGTACTTCTGGGCCCCCAGGCACTGGGCAATCATAGTGGTGGCCGCCGTGTAGATGGCCATGGTGAACATCAGGGCCACGTCCTTGACCTTGGCGCAGATGCCGCTGGCCGCCGAGGCCTCCACCCCGTACCGGTTAATCAGGAAGGTCATGGCCAGCCAGGACAGGCCCACCACGGTCATCTGGATGGCGGTGGGAATGCCCAGCTTCAGCATCTGCACCAGCTTGCCCCGGTGCAGAGATCCCTCTCCCTTGTCTCCCAGGCCGAACAGCTCCCGCTGGCCCAGAACATAGATGAGGCAGACCACAAAACTGGCCCCTTGGGAGAACACGGTGGCCAGGGCCGCGCCCCGGACGCCCCAGTGCAGAACGCCCATAAAGAGAATGTCCAGGGCGATGTTGCACCCGGCGGTGACCGCCACGCAGTAAAAAGGCTGCTTGGAGTTTCCCACCGACCGGAGCATGGCCGCCAGGGCGTTGTAGCCAAAGATGAACACCAGCCCCAAAGCGCACAACCGCAGGTACTCGGTGGCCTCCCCCAGGGCGGGGGCCTTCAGCGCCAGCAGAACCGGCCGGCTGCACAGAATCATCACCAGGGTCATAACCACCCCGGTGGTCACCGCAAAGGTAAAGAGAGTCCGGTTGGTCTCCTTCCGGTTGGCATGGTCACGGCTTCCAAAATACTGGCCCATGAGGATATTGCCGCCGGTGGTGATGCCCATAATAATCTGGGTGAGAATCACCATCACCTGCCCGGCGTTGTTGATGGCGGAGATGCCGTCCTTGCCGATAAACCACCCGGCCACAATCAGGTCCGTAATGGAATAGGCCGACTGAAGCAGGGAGGAGAGCACCACCGGCAAAGCGTAGATAATCAGCTTTTTCCAAATGACGCCTTCCGTAAGATCCATTTGTCCCTTTGACACTCCGTCCGCCTCCTTCCCCTTGTATCTCTGGTGGACAAGAGAAGTATACCACAGTTTCCGCTGGTTTGAAAGAGCCATACCAGGCCGGGGAGAATTGGAAAAACTTCCCTTTGTTGCACCTTCCTTCGTTCTGTGATATGATGGTTTATAAAAAATTCATAATAATATTCTCTTGGTCTGTATCCTTTGGCTCCCGCTCCTTCGGGCGCCGCTGCTTCAGAAAGGGGGATCTCTCTTGAAAATCCTCATCGTAGGCGCCGGCAAGGTGGGCTCAACCCTGGCCGCCTACCTCTCCCTGGAAAACCACGACATTACCATCATCGACAACAACGACGCCGTCATCCACCGGGCCAGCGAAATGCTGGACGTGATGTGCATCAAGGGCCCCGGCGCCGCCCCTTCCGTTTTGCGCGAGGCAGGGGCCGAGGACGCCGACCTGCTGCTGGCCACCACCAACCTGGACGAGGTGAACATGCTCTGCGCCCTCACCGCCAAGCGGCTGGGCACCAAATACACCATCGCCCGCATCCGGGACGTGGCCTACACCGACGACCTGGCCTCCCTGCGGAAGGACCTGAACATCGACACGGTCATCAACCCCGAGTACTCCACCGCCCTGGAAATCTCCCGGCTGCTCCGCTTCCCCGCCGCGGCCAACGTGGACACCTTCTTCCGAGGCAAGGTGGAAATGATCGGCGTAATGGTCCGGGAGGACGACCACATTGTGGGCCAGCCCCTGTCTGCCCTCTTCGGCAAGACCCGGGGCATCCTCTATAGCGCCGCGGAGCGCAAGGATGATGTCATCATCCCCGACGGCTCCTTCGTGCCCCAGGTGGGGGATAAGCTGTATATCACCGGCACTCCCCAGAATCTCTCCGCCTACCTGCGTTCCCTGGGCCGGGATCTGCCCCGTATCCACTCGGTGTTCATCATCGGCGGCAGCCGTATCGCCCACTACCTGTCCAAGATGCTCCTGTCCATGGGGGTGCGGGTAACCCTGGTGGAGCGCAGCGAGCCTTTGTGCCGCATGTTCTCCGAGTGGCTCCCCGAAGCTCTCATCCTCAACGGGGACGGCACCGACCAGGAGCTGCTGGCTTCCGAGCACTTTACCAACAACGACGCCTTCATCGCCCTCACCGGCCGGGACGAGGACAACCTGATCTCCTCCCTTTACGCCCGGCAGCAGGGTATCCGGAAGGTCATCGCCAAGTGCAACCGGGAAAACTACGCCTCCGTGGTCCGCTCCGCCGGGCTGGACAGCGTGGTGGCTCCCAAGCTCATTACCGTTGCCCGGATTCTCCGGCTGGTCCGGGGCCTTCAGGACAAGAGCGGCAGCGTCATGACCTCCCTCTACCGCATCGCCGACACCGGCGCGGAGGCAGCGGAGTTCCTCCTGAACGAAAAGACCCCTTACCTGGGCATTCCCCTGATGGACCTGCCCATCCGCAAGGGCTTTCTGATCACCGCCCTGCTTCACCAGGAGCAGGTGATTATCCCCTCCGGCTCCACGGTGCTCTCCGCCGGGGACCGGGTCATTGTCATCTCCCACGGCAAGGGAATCCAGGCCTTTGCCGACGTGTTTCAGAAGGAATGATACGGAAAGGCAGCGGATATGAACTATAAACTCATGCTGCGGATGCTGGGCCGCACCCTCCAGGTGGAGGCCCTGTGTCTGCTCCTCCCCCTGGTCGTTGCCCTTCTCTATCGGGAGGACCCCAGGCCCTTTCTCTTCACCATTGTGCCGGTGGCCCTGCTGGGCACCTTCATGGCCCGGATCAAGTCCAAATCGGAGTTTTTCTCCCGGGAGGGCTACGCGGTGGTGGGCCTCATCTGGCTGATTTTCAGCCTGTTCGGCTCCCTGCCCTTCTGGTTTTCTGGGGAGTTTGCAGGCTTCATGGACTGCCTGTTTGAGATTATCTCCGGCTTTACCACCTCCGGCGCCACCATCCTCACGGATATTGAGTCCCTGCCCCGGGGCATCCTGTTCTGGCGGTCCTTCTCCTCCTGGATCGGCGGCATGGGGGTGCTGCTGTTCACCCTGGCTTTTCTGCCCAAGGTAGGCGGCCGCACCCAGGTGCTGGTGCAGGCGGAGGTCCCCGGCCCCATCTCCTCCAAGCTGGTGCCCAAGACCGTCCAGTCCTCTCAGATTCTCTACTTTATTTACATCGCCTTCACCGTCATTGAGATCGCCGCCTTTCTTCTGGCGGGGATGCCCCTCTATGACGCGGTGGTCACCACCTTCGCCAGCGTGTGCACCGGCGGCTTTTCTGTCATGAACGCCAGCCTGGGGGCCTATAACTCCGCCGCCTGCGAGATCATTGCCATTGTCTTCATGATCCTGGGCTCCCTGAACTTCGCCGTGTTCTTCCTGGTGCTCACCGGCCGGGCCAGGCAGGCCCTGCACAGTGACGAGCTCCGGTTCTTCCTGGGGGTGGTGGTGCTGTCCTCCCTGCTGGTCTTCGGGAGCATCCTTCCCCTGTACGACACCGCCGGCCACGCCCTGCGAGACGCCGTGTTCCAGGTGACCTCCATCCTCTCCACCTCTGGCTTCTGCACCACGGACTATAATCTGTGGCCCCCCTTCGCCCAGACCATTCTGGTGCTGCTGATGTTTGTGGGGGGCTGCTCCGGCAGCACCGCCGGTTCCATCAAGTGCGGGCGCATTCTGCTGGCGGTCCGCTGCTCCATCCGCTCCCTTCTCCGCCTGTCCCATCCCAGAGCGGTGCGGGTGGTAAAGCTGGACCGGAAAGCAGTGGACGAGGAGACCCTGAACACCATTTTCGTCTTTTTCATCTTCTTTTTCCTGCTGCTGGGCACAGGCTGCCTGGTGGTGTCCCTGGACGGCGTGTCCCTCACCACCGCCTTCACCGCTTCCCTGGGCTGCCTGAGCAACGTGGGACCCGGTCTGGACGGCGTGGGTCCGGTCTCCAGCTTTGGAAGCCTGTCCGGGCTGAGCAAGGGCGTTCTCTCCCTGGAGATGCTCATCGGCCGTTTGGAGATCTTCCCCATCCTGCTTCTGTTCCATCCCGCTACCTGGGGCCGCAGCTGACTGCGGCCGGTTTCCCTGCGAGGTATCCTCTATGAATTACAAGCTGATGCTCCGGACACTGGGCCGCACCCTTCAGGTGGAGGCCCTGTGTCTGTTGTTGCCCCTCCTGGTTGCCCTGGTTTACCGGGAGAACCCCCGGCCCTTTCTCCTCACCATCGTCCTGGTGGCGGTGCTGGGGACCCTGCTGGCCCATCTCCGCTCCCGGCCCGACTTCTACTCCCGGGAAGGCTACGCGGTGGTGGGCCTCATCTGGCTGGCCTTCAGTCTGTTCGGGGCCCTTCCCTTCTGGTTTTCCGGCGAATTTCACAGCTTTCTGGACTGCCTGTTCGAGATCGTCTCGGGCTTTACCACCACCGGCGCTTCCATTCTGACGGACATTGAGTCCCTCCCCCGGGGCATTCTCTTCTGGCGGTCCTTCTCCTCCTGGATCGGCGGCATGGGGGTGCTCATCTTTACCCTGGCCTTCCTGCCCAAGGTAGGCGGCCGCACCCAGGTGCTGGTGCAGGCGGAGTCTCCGGGGCCCGTCTCCTCCAAGCTGGTGCCCAAAACCGCCCAGTCCTCCAAGATTCTCTATACCATATATATCGTGCTCACCCTGCTGGAGATTTTCTGCCTGTGCCTGGCAGGGATGCCTTTGTACGACGCCTCCGTCACCACCTTCGCCACCGTGTGTACCGGCGGCTTTTCCGTGATGAACGCCAGCATTGCCGCCTATGGCCTGCCCGCCTGCGAAATCATCATCACCGTGTTTATGCTCCTGTGCTCCCTGAACTTTGCCGTGTTTTTCCTGGTGATCACCGGCCGGGCCAGGCAGGCCCTGCGCAGCGACGAGCTGCGGTTTTTCCTGCTTGCTGTGGTGCTGGCTGTCGTCGTGATCTTTTTTGACATCCGTCCCCTGTATGACTCCCTCTCCCACGCGCTGCGGGACACCTGCTTTCAGGTGGCCACCATCGTCTCCACAGCGGGGTTCTCCACGGCGGACTTTGCCCAGTGGCCCACTCTGTCCCAGACGGTTCTGGTGCTGCTCATGTTCCTGGGGGGCTGCGCCGGGAGCACCGCCGGTGGACTGAAATGTTCCCGGGTCCTGCTGATGTTCCGCTGCGGCCTGCGCTCCATCCGCCGGCTGTCCCACCCCAGAGCCGTGAAGGTGGTAAAGCTGGACGGCAAAGCGGTGGACGAGAGCACCATCAACACGGTGTTTGTCTTTTTCTCCCTGTACTGCCTGCTGCTGGCCGCCGCTGCCGCCCTGGTGAGCCTGGACAGCGGCTCCCTGACCACCTCCTTCACCGCCGCCCTGGCCTGCATCAGCAACGTGGGACCCGGCCTGGACGCCGTGGGACCCACCGGAAACTTCGCCTTTTTCTCTCCCTTAAGCAAGCTGGTGCTCACCCTGACCATGCTCATCGGCCGGCTGGAGATTTTCCCCGTTCTGGTGCTCCTGCTCCCCTCCACCTGGAAGCGGAGCTAAGCCGAAAGGGCATCGGGGGGAATTGTCATTTCAACCCTGATTTTCCAAGTTTCTTCTCGAATTTTTGTATTTTTTATGAAAAAATTATGAAATGAAAGAAAATTATGGGCTTTAGCTTGCAAATCCCTGTTCTTATGCTAAAATTGGTATGTTATTCATGAAAGCATCACCTGCCCTGGGTGGTGCCACAAAGAAAAGGAGTGTCGTTCGTGGAAAACTATCTGTGGATAGGCTTCATCGGCGCCGTTATCGCGCTGCTGTTTGCCCTCATCCAACGCAACAAGGTAATGTCCTATTCCGAGGGCAATGCCACGATGCAGAAGATCGCGCAGTCCATCCGTGAGGGTGCCAACGCGTATCTGAAGCATCAGTACACCACCGTGGCCAAGGTGTTCGTGGTGGTGTTCGTGATTCTGGTGATCATCGCTTTCGCCAGCGACGGCGGGATGCTCTCCAAGTTCACCCCCTTCGCCTTCCTGACCGGTGGTATCTGGTCCATGCTGGCCGGCCTCATCGGCATGAAGATCGCTACCAGCTCCAACGCCCGCACCGCCCAGGCTGCTTCCGAGAGCCTGAACCGCGGCCTGCGCGTTGCCTTCTCCTCCGGCTCCGTCATGGGCTTCACCGTTGTGGGCCTGGGCCTGCTGGACATCAGCATTTGGTTTACTATCCTGCACTTCGGCGCCGGCATCTCTGACCCCGTTGCTCTGGGCAACATCATGGTCATGAACGGCATGGGCGCTTCCTTCATGGCTCTGTTTGCCCGTGTGGGCGGCGGTATCTACACCAAGGCCGCTGACGTGGGCGCTGACCTGGTGGGTAAGGTGGAAGCCGGCATCCCCGAGGATGACCCCCGCAACCCCGCCACCATCGCCGACAACGTGGGCGACAACGTGGGCGACGTGGCCGGCATGGGCGCTGACCTGTACGAGTCCTATGTCGGCTCCATCCTGGCAACCTTCGCTCTGGGCGCCTGCGCCGGCTACGGCTGGAACGGCATGTTGCTGCCCGTGGCTCTGGCTGTCTGCGGTATCATCTGCTCCATCATCGGCTCCTTCCTGGTGAAGACCAAGGAAGACGCCACCCAGAAGAGCCTGCTGACCTCCCTGCGCACCGGTACTTACACCGCCGCTGTCCTCTCCGCTATCGTTGCCATCCCTCTGACCTACTTCATCATCGGGCCTGAGAACGGCAGCTGGGGTGTGTTCATCGCCATCCTCTGCGGCCTGGTGGGCGGCTGCGCCATCGGCTACTTCACCGAGTACTTCACCTCCGACAACTACAAGCCCACCAAGAAGCTGGCTGCCGCCTCTGAGACCGGCGCTGCCACCATCATCATCGGCGGCGTCTCCCTGGGCCTCATGTCCACCATCGCCTCCATCCTGATCGTGGCTGCCGCTATCCTGATCTCCTACTTCGCAGCCGGCGGTTCCACCGCTATCACCGACGCTACCGGCGCTTTCAGCGCTGACTTCAACCGCGGCCTGTACGGCATCGGCATCGCCGCTGTGGGCATGCTGTCCACCCTGGGCATCACCCTGGCTACCGACGCTTACGGCCCCGTGG
>JAEDJB010000202.1 GCA_016296565.1 Oscillospiraceae bacterium | reverse complement strand
TAAGATAATTGCAATTAACGTAAGTTTCCCGGAGGTGTTTTCATGGCCGAAGATTCCAAGGTCCCGGGCAAATCCAACCGGTTCTGGCTGGTGCTCATCCTGCTCATCCTGCTGGCAGCGGCGGTGGGCATGGCGGCGGTGCACTTCGCCCGGGAGACCGGCGGCCAGGTCCGGGTCACCCAGGACGGCCAGGTGGTGGACCTGCTCCCCCTGGACCAGGACTGCACCAAGGTCTACGAAACCGACGCCGGCGGCCGCAACGTGCTGGTGATTGAAAACGGCCAGGTCCGCATGGAGGAGGCCTCCTGCCCGGACCAGGTCTGCGTCCGCCACGGCCCCACGGACCAGACGGCGGACCCCATCGTCTGCCTGCCCAACCGCCTGGTGGCGGAGGTGGTCGACCCCGGGGAGGAAGTCCAACTGGATGGAGTATCTTGAATGAACACGAAAAAGCTCACCCAAATGGCCCTGCTCACGGCCATTTCCATGATTGTCTTTCTCATTGAGGCCCAGATCCCCCTGCCCTTTGCCGTGCCGGGGGTGAAGCTGGGGGTGGCCAACGTGATCACCCTCTACGCCATCTGGACCCTGGGGCCCAAGGAGGCGGGGGCCATCCTGCTCATCCGGGTGGTTCTGGGAAACCTGGTGGCCGGCAGCGTCATGGCCATGGCCTTCAGCCTGGCCGGGGGCCTGCTGTGCTGGGTCATCATGTGCCTGTTAAAGCCCGTTATGAAGCGCAGCCAGATCTGGATCATGAGCATCCTGGGGGCCCTGGGCCACAACGCCGGGCAGCTCCTGGTGGCGGCCTTTGTCACCGGCACCGCCTCCATCGCCTGGTACGCCCCGGTGCTGGTGATCGCCGGGGTCATCACCGGCTTCTTCACCGGCCAGTGCGCCCAGATTCTGCTGAACCATATGGATAAGATACAGAAGAAAGGCTGAGGAGACCCGCAACGCCGGGCGGCTGATAGCCGCCCCTACAGGCGTACCGGGGACACCCGGCAGGGCGGGGGCTTGCTCCCGCCGTTGATTTTTACGACGAGAGGTGTGTGCCATGCAGGTAAAAGACCGTGTCCTGGAGGAGCTGGAGACCCACCGGGGGGAGTATTTCTCCGGCCAGGCGTTGGCCCAGCGGCTCCAGGTGAGCCGCAGCGCCGTCTGGAAGGCTATCACCCAGCTGCGGGAGAGCGGCTACCCCATCGACGCCGTCTCCAACCGGGGCTACTGCCTCCGGGCGGAGAGCGCCATCCTCTCCCCCCAGAGCATCGCCCAGTACCTTTCCGTCCCCAACCTGCGGCTGGAGGTCCAGCCGGTGGTGACCTCCACCAACACCGTCCTGCGCCAGCGGGCGGAGGCGGGGGAGGCCGAGGGCCTGGTGCTGGCCGCCGCGGCTCAGACCGCCGGGCGTGGCCGCCGGGACCACACCTTCTTTTCCCCCCCGGACTCGGGGCTTTACCTGAGCTTCCTCCTCCGGCCGGAGCTGGCCGCCCAGGAGGCCCTGTCCCTCACCACCTGCGCCGCCGCCTCTGTGGCCCTGGCCATTGAGGAGTGCGCGGGAATTCCCGCCCAGATCAAGTGGGTCAACGACGTGTTCTGCGGGGGGAAAAAGGTCTGCGGCATCCTCACCGAGGCGGCCATGGACCTGGAGACCGGCGGCCTGCAATACGCCATTGTGGGCATCGGGGTGAACCTCTTTCCCCCTGCCGAGGGCTTTCCCCCGGAGCTTACCGAGGCCGGGGCGGTGTTTCCCTCCAAGCCCCAGGGGCTGGAGAGCCGCAGCCAGCTGGCGGGGAGCATCCTGAACCACTTTTTCTCCTTCTACCCCAACCTGGGGGACAAGCCCTTTTTCCAGGACTACCGCAGCCGGTCCCTGGTGCTGGGCCGTCCCATCCAGATCCTGGAGCGGGGCCAGACCCGGACGGGGGTTGCCCTGGACCTGGAGGAGGACTTCTCCCTGCGGGTGCGGGAGGCCGACGGCACCATCCGAACCCTGTCCTCCGGGGAGGTGCGGGTGCGGCCGGAGCCGGAGGATGCCTGAAATTTACAGTTTTTTTACCTTCTTTCCTTGACTGTCTCTCCCCGGCGGGTATAATAAAATCTGGAACTGGCGCGGCCTTTCCAGGGAGGTGACCCCATGGCGGAACCAAAGAAAACTTTTTGGCAGCGGCACCCGGGCGTTGATGCCTACAGCCTGTTCTGGCTGGTGATTTTCCTGGTGCTGGCCGGCCTGGGGCGGTTTTACCTGCCCCTGCTGATCCCCGCCCTGGTGGTGCTGGTGTATCTGGTGTTCCGGCTGCTGTCCAAAAACCAGGAGAAGCGGCAGATGGAAAACGCCCGGTTCCTGGCCCTGTTCCGGGCGGTGGTCCGGTGGTTCCGCCGGCGGAAGCAGACCCTCCAGACGGACAAGGAATACTACTACTTCAAGTGTCCCACCTGTGGCCAGCCCATGCGGATTCCCCGGGGGCTGGGCAAGGTGCAGATCACCTGCCGCTCCTGCGCGTCACAGTTTGAAACGAAATCCTGAAGCCTCCCGAGCAAGGGAGGCTTTTTTCGTGCCCGGAAAGGGGCGCGCCTGACCTGGTCGGG
>JAEDJB010000201.1 GCA_016296565.1 Oscillospiraceae bacterium | reverse complement strand
AGCGACGGCAGCTACAATTTTGACTCCATTTTCCAGTATCTGAACACCTACGCATCCGCTGCCGACCTGGCGGTGGCCAACCTGGAAACCACCCTGGCTGGCTCCGACAAGGGCTACAAATACTCCGGCCACCCCGCCTTCAACTGTCCTGATGAGATCGTGGATGCCTTGAAAAACGCCGGCTTTGACCTGCTGCTCACCGCCAACAACCACTGCTACGACACCAGTGAATATGGCTTCCTGCGCACGGTGACCACCGTCCGAAACAAGGGGCTGCAGGTGCTGGGCACCCGGGCGGAGGTTTCCGAGCCCAAGTATGTGGTGCAGGAAGTGAATGGCATTAAAATCGGCATGGTAAACTACACCTATCAGGGCCTGCCGGAAAATCCCACCGCCGGGAAGGTGTACATGAACAGAAACACCCTGTCCGACACCTGCGCGCTTCTGGTGAATTCCTTTGTGCCCGGCCGGATGGATTCGTTCTATCAGGAAGTGAACCAGTGCCTGACGGAGATGAAGGCAAACGGGGCGGAGGCCACCGTGATGTTCATCCACTGGGGCAATGAATACCAGACCACCCCCAGCGCCGAACAGCAGCAGATTGCCCAGCAGCTTTGCGACATGGGCTTTGATGTGATCGTGGGCGGTCATCCCCACGTGATTCAGCCCGCGGCGCTGCTCACCAGCCGGGTAGACCCGGACCGGAAAACCGTGTGCCTGTACTCCACCGGCAACGCGGTGTCCAACCAGCGGATCGCGGAAATGGATCTGAAAACCGGCCACACCGAGGATGGGCTGCTGTTTTCCATGACCTTCAGCAAGTATTCCGACGGCACCGTCTATCTGGAAGGGGTGGATTTGCTGCCCTGCTGGGTGGACCTGCGCACTGAGCCCCAGACCCAGTATCCCATCATCCCCCTGGACGATTCCATCCGGGACCAGTGGCAGAGTCTGTTCGGCCTGACGGACGAGGCCCTGGCAAATGCCCAGAAATCCTACGACCGCACCCTGGAGCTTACCGGCTCCGGGATCCGGCAGGCCCGGGAATACCTGGCCCAGCAGAAGCAGCAGCGTGAGGCGGATTATCTGGCCGCCGTTACCGAAACGCAGGAGGCCGCCTGACGGCCGAAAGGAGAGAGCCTATGAAAACCTTCTGGCGCAGCCTGATTACTGCGCTGAAAATCGTCCTGTTTACCGTGCTCATCATTTCCGTTGCGGGCATCGGCATTCTGGGCTGGTACTTCTATGATACCACCTTCGCCGAAACTCCTTCGGACAATGGGGTGTTCCGGCTCCTGGAATCTCTGGTGCCCACCCGGGAGACCCAGCCCACGGAGCCTCTGATTTCTACCTTGCCCACCACCCAGCCTACCGAGCCGCCCACAACGGAGCCGCCCACCACCCTGCCTCCCGAGCCGGAGCATGTGGTGTCCACCGCCACCATCGGCACCGTGGGGGATCTATTGATGCACAAGCCGGTGTTTGAATCCTGCCGGCAGAGCGATGGAAGCTACGATTTTGAGTCCATCTTCCGCTATTTCAAGGATACCATTTCCTCCCTGGACTACGCCATTGCCAATCTGGAAACCACCTTCGGCGGCGACGGCTATGTTTACCAGGGGAACCCCGCGTTCAACTGCCCCGATGCCCTGGCCGGGGATGTGGCGGAGGCCGGCTTTGATATGCTGCTCACCGCCAACAACCACTCCGGCGACACCATGGCCTCGGGCATCATCCGGACCGTGGAGCATGTGCGCCAAAGCGGCCTGGTGGCCCTGGGGAGCCAGCTGAACGGTGAGGAGCCCAAGTACCAGATCATAGATGTGAACGGCATCAAAATCGGCATGGTATGCTACACCTGGGCCTACAGCGGCGACGGAACCAAGTTCTCCCTGAACGGCCTTGCCGCCGTCCAGGACGAGGGCCAGATGAACTACTTTGTGAACAGCAACCCCGACAAGCTGTACCGCGAGGCGGAGCAGATCATGGCGGAAATGAAAGCCAACGGTGCGGAAGCCACCATGATGTTCATCCACTGGGGCGTGGAGTACAACACCACGGAGAACGCCCTGCAAAACGCCATCGCCCAGCGGCTGTGCGACATGGGCTTTGACGTGATTGTGGGCGGCCATCCCCATGTGGTGCAGCCTGTGGACCTGCTTACCAGCACCGTGGACCCGGATCACAAAACGGTGGTGATCTACTCCCTGGGCAACGCGGTGTCCAACCAGCGCACCGGTATCAGTGACCTGTTCCCCGCAGGCTACACCGAGGACGGCGTGCTGTTCAACGTCACCTTCTCCAAGTACTCCGACGGTACCGTCTACCTGGAGGATGTGGATGTGATCCCTACCTGGGTGGATCTGCGCACCACCAACGGGCGGTTCTATCACATTCTGCCCCTGGATGCCAGCCGGATGGACGACTGGAAGACCCTGCTGGACCTGACGGACGGAACCCTGAATTCCGCCACCCGGTCCTACAACCGCACCATGGGCATCGTGGGCGAGGGGCTGGAAAAGGCCAAGCAGTACCTGGCTGAAGCCAAGGACCTGCGGGAAGCCAATTACCTGGCAGCCGTGGTGGATATGATGTACGCCGC
>JAEDJB010000200.1 GCA_016296565.1 Oscillospiraceae bacterium | reverse complement strand
AACTCCCTCTTCGACGTGGACACCGTCATGAACATCACCAACAAGGTCTCTGAGCTCACCGGCGCCCACTACGGGGACAGCCAGGCCAGCGACGTGTCCCTGCGGATCATCACCGATCACATCCGCTCTTCTACCTTCATGATCTGCGACGGCGTGCTCCCCTCCAACGAGGGCCGGGGCTATGTGCTCCGCCGTCTGCTCCGCCGGGCTGCCCGCCACGGCAAGCTCCTGGGAGTCAACGAGCCCTTCCTCTATGAGATCATCGACACCGTCATCCACGAGAACGAGTGCGAGTACAAGGACCTGCGCCAGAAGCAGGACTATATCACCAAGGTCATCCGCACCGAGGAGGAGAACTTTGCCAAGACCATTGACGGCGGCATGAAGATTTTCTCCGAGATCCTGGCCGAGCACAAGAAGAAGGGTGAAACCGTCTTCTCCGGCAGCGACGCCTTCAAGCTCTACGACACCTACGGCTTCCCCGTGGACCTGACCGAGGAGATGGTCCAGGATGAGGGCATGACCCTGGACCGGGCCGGCTTTGAGAAGGAGATGGAGGCCCAGCGGGTCCGCGCCCGAAAGGCCCGGGAGGCCCTGGGCGACCTGGGCTGGTCCGGCGTGGAGTTCGGCAAGGAGATCCCCTCCACCGTCTTTGACGGCTATGAACATACCGAGCTGTCCGGCCTGAAGGTAGTGGCCATTGTGGCCGAGGACCAGCTGGTGGACGAGATCGTGCCTGGCACCGACGCCATCGTGGTGCTGGACCGCACCCCCTTCTACGCAGAGATGGGCGGCCAGGTGGCCGACCACGGCGTGCTCACCGGGGAGGGCTTCACCTACAAGGTCTCCGACGTGCAGAAGAACAAGGGCGGCAAGTTCATGCACTACGGCAAGCTGTCCTCCGGCAGCCTGAAGGTGGGGGACACCGTCACCGCCTCCATTGACGCAGACCGCCGGAAGGCCGTCATGCGTGCCCACACCGCCACCCACCTGCTGGACAAGGCCCTGCGCACCGTCCTGGGCGACCACGTCCATCAGGCCGGCTCCCTGGTGGAGCCCGACCGGCTGCGCTTTGACTTCACCCACTTCTCCGCCATGACCGCTGAGGAGCTGGCTCAGGTGAACGCCATGGTCAACGAGGCCATCCTGGAGGGCTACGACGTGGACACCCAGGAGCTGCCCATTGAGGAGGCCAAGAAGAAGGGTGCCATCGCCCTCTTCGGCGAGAAGTACGGCGAGGTGGTCCGCGTGGTGGACATGGGTGAGGGCTACTCCGTGGAGTTCTGCGGCGGCACCCACCTGTCCAACACCGCCAAGGTAGGCGTGTTCCACATTACCAGCGAGTTCTCCGTGGCCTCCGGCGTCCGCCGTATTGAGGCCACCACCGGCAAGGTCTCCCTGGACGTGATGAACCAGAACCAGGCCATGCTCTTTGAGGTGGCCGCCGCCCTGAAGACCAAGCCCGCTGAGCTGCGGGAGAAGGCCAAGAGCACCATGGCGGAGATCAAGGCACTCCACCAGGACATCGAGAAGTTCAAGGCCAAGGAGGCCGCCGGGGAGACCGAGCGGTTCCTCATGGGCGGCCACGAGGTGGGCGGCCTGCGGGTCATCACCGCCACCATCCCCGGGGCTGACGCCAACAAGCTGCGTCAGATGGGCGATATGCTCCGGGACAAGCAGCCCAACGGCGTGGCGGTGATCTCCACCGTGAACGACGGCAAGATCACCTTCCTGGCTGCCTGCGGCAAGGAGGCCGTCAAGGCTGGCATCAAGGCCGGCGAGATCATCAAGACCGTCACCGCCATCTGCGGCGGCAAGGGCGGCGGCAAGCCCGACAGCGCCATGGGCGGCGGCAGCGACCTGCTGAAGCTGGATGATGCCCTGGCCTCCGTGGACGATTTCGTGGCCGTGAAGCTGGGACTGTAAGGAGAAGGAACCATGCTGATTGATTTTAACGCCATTCCTGAGACCGTCGTTCCCCACATGCGGGACGGGGAGAAGGAAGTGTATCTGAGAAAGTATCAGGATGACCTGGGGAAGATCATGCGGGGCAAGCTCATCCCCGGGGCCACCATCGGCCTGCACGTCCATGAGACCAGCAGCGAGGTGATCTATATCCTGTCCGGCCACGGCAAGGTGCTGTATGAGGGGGAGTATGAGCCCCTGGACCCCGGCGCCTGCCATTACTGCCCCAAGGGCAAGGGGCACAGCCTTATTAACGACGGGAATGAGGATCTGGAGTTTCTGGCCATCATCCCGGAGCAATAATGGAAACGGAAAGGAGCAAAACCATGAGCGACTGCTTATTCTGCAAGATCGTGGCGGGGGAGATTCCCTCCAAGAAGGTCTATGAGGACGACCAGGTCTATGCCTTCTACGACATTGACCCTCAGGCCCCCACCCACTTTCTGGTGATCCCCAAGGAGCACATCACCTCCTGCGGCACCATCACCCCGGAGAACTCTGCCGTGGTGGCCCACTGCTTTGAGGTGATCTCCAAGGTGACCCAGGAGATGGGGATAACCGACTTCCGAGTGGTCTCCAACTGCGGCCCCCAGGCGGGCCAGAGCGTCTTCCACCTGCATTTCCACGTCCTGGGCGGCCGGGACATGACCTGGCCGCCGGGATGAT
>JAEDJB010000043.1 GCA_016296565.1 Oscillospiraceae bacterium | reverse complement strand
TCAGGGTTTTGCCAGGCGCTTGACCTCCAGGACCAGTTCCTCGAAGGCCATGCCCCGGGAGGCCTTGGCCAGGATCACCGCCCCGGGCTTTACCAGGTCGGGCAGGAAGGTCTTGGCCTCCTCCTTGTCCTTGGCGTAGATCACGTCGTGGATGGTAGACTGGCAGGCCGCGTCGTACAGGTTCCAGGCCAGGTCCCCCACGGCCACCACCGCGTCGATGTTTCCCAGGCTGCCGGCAAACTCCCCCACGCTCCGGTGAAGCTCCGGTCCCAGGTCACCCAGCTCGAACATGTCCCCCAGGATGGCCACCCGACTGACTCCCCCGCTCTGGGACAGCACCTCCAGGGCCGCCCGCATGGACTGGGGGTTGGCGTTGTACGCGTCGTCCAGAATGGTGACCTCCCCCTGCTTGATGACGTTCATCCGCATTTTCGTGGGGACGAAGGCCCGGATGCCCTGGGCCAGCTCCTCCCCGGTCATGCCGAACTGCTCCCCCACGGCGCAGGCCATGAGGACGGGGTAGATCATGTGCCGCCCCAGGGCGGGGACGGTCACGGAAAATTCGGTTTTAGGGGTTTTCACCGTGCAGGACATGCCCTTGGACCCCAGCTGCTGGATGTCCTTTGCCTCGTAGGGCGGCTGGTCCTTCTCCCCGCAGAAGAGGACAGAGGGGGCAACCTGCCCCTCCAGGGTGCGCAGCAGGGGATCGTCCCCGCTGAGCACCGCCAGGTCCTTTTCCGTCATGGGGCCGAAGATTTCGCTCTTGGCCTTCAGGATATTCTCCCGGCTGCCCAGGTTTTCAATGTGGGCGTCCCCGATGTTGGTGATCACCGCCACGTCCGGGCGGACGATTTTGGTGAGGTAGTCAATCTCTCCGAAGTGGTTCATCCCCATCTCCAGCACGCAGATCTGGTCCTTGGGGGTCAGCCGGAAGAGGGTCAGGGGAAGGCCCAGCTCGTTGTTGAAGTTGCCCTCGGTTTTCAGCACCCGGTACTTGACCCCCAGCACCGCGGCAATCATGTCCTTGGTGGTGGTCTTGCCCACGCTGCCGGTGACGCCGATTACCGGGATGGGAAACCGCTCCTTATAGGCTTTGGCCACCTGGCCGATGGCCTGCATGGTGCTGGGCACCTGGATGTAAAATTTCCCGGGCAGCAGCGTCTCCGGGATGTCCTCGGTGAGGCACCCGGCCGCGCCGTTTTCCAACGCACCGGTGATGTACCGGTGGCCATCGGTCTGCTCTCCCCGCAGGGCCACAAACAGCGCCCCGGGGTGAATGACCCGGCTGTCGGTCTCCACCGACGTGACCGCCGCCTCCAGGTCCTCCCAGGACCCCAGAAGGGTCCCGCCGGTGGCCGCCAGCAGCTGCCTGACTGTCATAGGTTCCATAGTCCGCCTCCTTGCGCGGTTTGTCTCGTTACTTTCCCGCCTTGCGGGCCGCCAGGGATTCGTCGATGATCCGCTGGCACAGCTCCTGGTAGCCGATGCCCACGGCGGCGGCCTCCTGGGGCACCAGGCTGGTGGGGGTCATCCCCGGCAGGGTGTTGATCTCCAGGAACCAGGCGGTGCCCTCCTGGTCCACAATGAAGTCCGTCCGGGAGTACACCGAAAGGCCCAGGGCCCGGTGGACGGTGAGAGCTGCCTGGCCCACCTTCTTCTCCCACTCCGGGGGGATGGGGGCGGGGCAGATTTCCTCCGCCGCCCCGGGCTGGTACTTGTTCTCGTAGTCGTAAAAGCCCGTCTTGGGGATGATCTCAATGGAGGGCAGGGCCTTGTCTCCCAAAACCCCCACCTGGATCTCCCGGCCGGCCACATACTGCTCCAGCACGCAGCGGCCGCCGAACTTCAGCTCCTCCAGCAGGGCTGCGTGGAGCTCCTTCTTGGTGTGGGCGATGGCCACGCCGATGGAGGAGCCGCTGTCCACGGGCTTGATGACGCAGGGCACCCGGGTGGTGCTGGTGAGATGGTCCACATCCTTTTCCGTGTAGTCCACCCGCTTCCAGCTGGGGGTGTTCACCCCCAGGCCCGCGATGAGCCGCTTGGTCAGGTCCTTATCCATGGCGATGCCGGAGCCTAAGTAGCTGGAGCCGGTGTAGGGGATGCCCAGCAGCTCCAGGGCGGCCTGGACCCGGCCGTCCTCCCCGCAGGCGCCGTGAAGGGCCAAAAAGACGATGTCCGCCAGGCGGCACAGCTCCAGCACACCCTGGCCGAACAGGCTGGGGCTCTGCCACTTCCGGGCAGCCTGGACCTCCGCCAGGTCCGGGGCGCGGGGGTCCACCCGCTTGCCCGCGTCAGAGATGGGGGCGCGGAAGTAGTCCTCCAGAGGCCCGTCATAGGCCTCCAGACCAAAATACATGTCCACCAGGGCTGCCTCGTGGCCCATGTCCCGCAGCGCCTCGGCAATGAGGGTGCCGGAGGAAAGGGATACGTTTCTCTCCGGGCTCAGGCCGCCGGCCAACACAACGATTTTCATAAGAAAGGCCCTCCTTTCGGGAACACGGCTCCCCGGGCCTCTGCCCGGGAAACCAAACAACAGGTACCGTTTGGGAATGCCAGGAATCCCGCCAAAATGCAGGATTCTGCATTTTAAATTGTAGATTGGTATTATATCACATTGAATAAGAAAACTCAACTGCTGCGCGACACCCCTTCATTCTATGCCGGAGGGAGCGGAGATGAAAAAACGAGCGCACCGAAAAGGGTTCGGTACGCTCGTTTTTTACCTTTTTGCTTTTCTGTGTAAAGAATTACTCCACGAAGCCCAGGGCCTTGGGATCGGTCTCGCAAGCGTCCTCGCAAGCGCCGCAGTCGATGCACTCGGAAGTCACAACGCAGACGTCCTTGCCGTCGACGTTGCCTTCAACGATAGCGCTGGTGGGGCATTCTTCGATGCACTTCTTGCAGAAGGTGCACAGTTCAGCATTGATTGCATACATGGGTAGGTACCTCCAATTAAATTTTTCTTGGCACATATGATTGTACCACATCTTTTCAAAAATGCAATTCTAAAATCACAGAAAAATGTTGGTTATTTTTATAGTTTTCGGGCATGATTTTTATGGATTTTATCCATGAAAACCACATAGGAAGGAATTTCTCTATGCAAAACACCTTGAAACCCCCTGTCCAGATGGGCAGTATCACCCCCGACCTGGAGGGCGCCCCCGTCTCGGACAGCCACGAAAACCGAAGCCAATCTGTCATATTGCCCCCTCCGACCCCCGGGTCGGCCCATGGAGAGGAGGATGCCCCATCAAAACCGTGACCATTTCTCCCCGGGCCAAGGCCGCTCTGGAGGCCGCCGGGGCCGTCTCCCGGCGGCTGGGCCATGACTACGTAGGCAGCGAACACCTGCTGCTGGGCCTGCTCCAGCAGCCCGGCTCCGGGGCGGCCCGGCTGCTCACCGGCCTGGGGCTCACCCGCCGGGGGCTTCAGGACAAGCTGGTGGCCGCCGTGGGGGCCGGGTCTCCCCTCCCCCTGACCCGGGTGATGACCCCCCGGCTGGAAAAAATCGTGGAGCTGTCTGTGAGCGAAGCCCTCCGCCTGGGAAGCCCCCAGGTGGGCAGCCTGCACCTGCTCTTAGGTCTGCTCCGCCAGGGGGACGGAGGCGGGGTGGAGCTGCTCACCCAGGCGGGGCTGCACCCCAACCGGCTCTACCGGCAGACGGTGGCCTCCCTCAGCAGCTCCGGCGGGTCCTGCTCCCCCCGGTCCCGCAGCGAGAGCGACTACACCCCGCCTCCCTCCGCCGCCCCCACCAGGCTCCTGGACCAGCACACCCGGGACATGGTCCAGCTGGCCTGCCGGGGGACCTACGACCCGGTCACCGGCCGGGAGGAGGAGATCCGCCGGATGATCCAGATTCTCATCCGCCGGAGCAAGAACAACCCCCTGCTCCTGGGGGAGCCGGGGGTGGGGAAAACCGCCGTGGCCGAGGGTCTTGCCCAGCGGATGGCCCTGGGCCAGGTCCCCGACCAGCTCCGGCAGAAGCGGCTGCTGGCCCTGGACCTGCCCTCGGTGGTGGCGGGCACCAAGTACCGGGGGGAGTTTGAGGAGCGGATGAAGAACATCCTGGGGGAGATTCACCGGGCGGGCAACGTCATCCTCTTCCTGGACGAGCTGCACACAGTCATCGGGGCGGGCAGCGCCGAGGGGGCCATTGACGCGGCCAACATCATCAAACCCGCCCTGGCCCGGGGGGAGCTCCAGCTCATCGGGGCCACCACCACCGAGGAGTACCGGCGGTTCATCGAAAAGGACGCCGCCCTGGAGCGGCGCTTCCAGCCCGTGCGGGTGGAGGAGCCCAGCCAGCAGGACGCCCTGACCATCCTGGAGACCCTCTCCCCCCGGTACAGCCACCACCACGGCCTCACCTTCACCAAGGACGCCATGGAGGCCGCCGTGTCCCTGTCGGTGCGCTACCTCCCCGACCGGCGGCTGCCGGACAAGGCCATCGACCTGCTGGACGAGGCCGCCAGCCAGGCCAGGCTCCAGGCCCTGGACCCCCCGGAGGACCTGCGGGCTCTGGAGGCCCGGGTCCGCCAGGCCGCCCGGGAGCGGGACGAGGCCATCGCCGGCCAGGACTACGAAACCGCCGCCCGGTGCCGGGACGCGGAGAGCGACTTTCGCCGGGAGCTGGAGACCCAGCTGGGCCGCTGGCGGGCCGGACGCCGGGAGCCGGTGGTCTCCGCCCGGCAGGTGGCGGCGGTGGTCTCCCAGTGGACGGGCATCCCCGTGAGCGACCTGACCCAGAAGGAGCGGGACAAGCTCCTGCACCTGGAGCGGGACCTGGGCCGCCGGGTGGCCGGGCAGGAAGAGGCAGTCCGGGCAGTGGCCCGGGCCATCCGCCGGAGCCGGGCGGGGCTGAAGGAGCCCAACCGGCCGGTGGGGTCCTTCCTCTTCCTGGGGCCCACCGGGGTGGGCAAGACCGAGCTGTGCAAAGCCCTGGCCCAGCTCCTCTTCGGCAAGGAGGAGGCCCTGCTCCGGTTCGACATGACCGAGTTTTCCGAAAAGCACACCATGAGCCGCCTCACCGGCTCCCCGCCGGGGTATGTGGGCCACGAGGAAGGGGGACAGCTGACAGAAGCCGTCCGCCGCCACCCCTACTCGGTGCTGCTCTTTGACGAGCTGGAAAAGGCCCACCCGGACGTGTGGAGCCTGCTGCTGCAAATTATGGAGGACGGGGTCCTCACCGACGCCCACGGGAAGCGGACGGATTTCCGGAACGCGGTGATCGTCATGACCTCCAACGTGGGGGGTGACCGGCTGGCTGCCGGGACTCCCCTGGGCTTTGCCGGGGGCGGGGACCAGGCCGCCGGGAAGGCGGTGCTCCAGCGGGAGCTGCGCCAGGTGTTCCGGCCGGAGTTTCTCAACCGGCTGGACGAGATCATCCTCTTCCACCCCCTGGGGCCCCAGGAGATGACCGCCATCACCAGGAAGCTCCTGGAGGACTTTGCCCAGCGGCTGGCCGGGCAGGGGGTGGACTTTCTCCCCTCGGAAGGGGCGGTCCGGTACCTGGCCCGGAAGGGCCTGGACCCCCGGTACGGGGCGCGGCCCCTCCGCCGCCTGATCCGCACCCAGGTGGAAAACCCCGCCGCGGAGTTTCTTCTCCGGGAGGAGGTGGAGGCGGGCGGGACCCTTTACCTGGAGGAGAAGGAGGACGCGTTGGTGCTGACCTGCGGGGCCTGAGTTTCCCCCAGCGTCGGTTGGTAGGGGCGGATAGCATCCGCCCGGGGAACGTCACGATGCCCCGGACGGCTGCGGGCGGCTGATAGCCGCCCCTACAGGAGCTTTGGAGTATCCTCCGCGCCTGTCTGCCTCGTTTTTAGACAGTTTTCCTCATCCGTCAACGGCAATTCCTTTTCTGCCACAAGTTTTCTGTTGTCTTTCGACCGTCTCTACGTTATAATAATGTCACCTTTAATTTCATAGGTAGAAAGAAGGACTTTCCCTTTTTGAGGTGAAACCATGGCACTGCGAATTGGCATTGACATCGGCTCCACCACCGTCAAGGTGGTGGTGCTGGATGAACAGAATAAACTTCTCTTCCGCTCCTATGAGCGGCACTACTCCAAGGCCCGGGAGCGCACCTGCGAGACCCTCCGGGGCCTGCGGGGCCTTCTGGGCGGGCAGCAGGTCCGCCTGCTGATCACCGGCTCCGCCGGTCTGGGCGTGGCCAAGGCCAGCGGCCTGGACTTTGTCCAGGAGGTCTACGCCACCGCCGCCGCCGTCCGGGAATTCATCCCCGGCACCGACGCGGTCATTGAGCTGGGGGGCGAGGACGCCAAGATCATCTTCTTCGGCGGCACCCTGGAGGAGCGGATGAACGGCTCCTGCGCCGGGGGCACCGGCGCCTTCATCGACCAGATGGCCACCCTGCTGAACGTCTCCGTGGACGAGCTGGACGCGCTGTCCTTAAAGCACGAGAAGATCTACCCCATCGCCTCCCGCTGCGGCGTGTTCGCCAAGAGCGACATCCAGCCCATCCTGAACCAGGGGGGGCGGAAGGAGGACGTGGCCGCCTCCATCTTCCAGGCGGTGGTGGACCAGACCGTGGCCGGTCTGACCCAGGGCCGGGAGCTCACCGGCAAGATCGTCTTTCTGGGGGGGCCCCTCCACTTCCTCATGGGCCTGCGGGAGCGGTTCGTTGACACCCTGAAGCTGGACAGCGACCACGCCATCTTCCCCGAGGACGGGGACTGCTTCGCCGCCATCGGCGCGGCCCTGTGCACCGAGGACTCCGCCCACCTGCGTTCCTACGAGGAGCTGCTGGACCTGCTGGAGCACGCGGCCACCAACGCTTCTCCGGTGGACACCATGCCCCCCCTCTTCACCGACCCGGCAGATTATGACGCCTTCTCCGCCCGGCACAGCGCCATGACCGTCCCCACGGTGGACCTGGCCGGGTACACCGGGGACGCTTACTTAGGCATCGACGCCGGGTCCACCACCACCAAAATGGTGCTCATCGACCCGGACTGCAACATTCTCTACTCCTTCTACCACTCCAACCAGGGCAACCCCGTGAGCATCGTCCGGCCCCAGCTTCAGGAAATTTACGCCCAGTGCGGGGACCGGGTCACCATCAAGGGGGCGGCGGTCACCGGCTACGGGGAGGACCTCATCAAAAACGCCTTCTCCTGCGACTTAGGGCTGGTGGAAACCGTTGCCCACTTAAACGCCGCCCGCCACTTCACCCCCGACGTGGACTTTATCATCGACATCGGCGGCCAGGACATGAAGTGCTTCAAAATCCGCAACGGGGCGGTGGACTCCATTTTATTAAATGAGGCCTGCTCCTCCGGCTGCGGCTCCTTCATCGAGACCTTCGCCAAGGCCCTGGGGTACACCATCGCGGACTTCTCCAAGATGGGCCTTTTCGCCCAGCACCCGGTGAACCTGGGCTCCCGGTGCACCGTGTTCATGAACTCCTCCGTGAAGCAGGCCCAGAAGGACGGGGCCTCCATTGAGGATATCTCCGCGGGCCTTTCCATCTCCGTTGTGAAAAACGCCATCTACAAGGTCATCCGGGCCGCCAGCGCCGACGACCTGGGCCAGCACATTGTGGTCCAGGGGGGCACCTTCCTCAACGACGCGGTGCTCCGCTCCTTCGAGCAGGAGATCGGCCGCCAGGTCACCCGGCCCACCATCGCCGGGATGATGGGGGCCTACGGCGCGGCTCTGGCCGCCAAAGAGGCGGGGCTGGAACAGTCCTCCCTCCTCTCCCCCGAGGCCCTGGTCTCCTTCACCCACGAGGCCCGACCCGCCACCTGCAAGGGGTGCACCAACCGGTGCTCCCTCACCATCAACAAGTTCGACGGGGGCCGCCGGTTCATCTCCGGCAACCGCTGCTCCGTGCCCCTGGGCCAGCCCAAGGCGGACATCCCCGACCTGCTGAAATTCAAGTACGACCACCTGCGCTCCCTCCAGGGCAAGGGCCAGGGAGACGGCTCCCGGGGAAAGATCGGCATCCCCTTCGGGCTGAACATGTACGAAAACCTGCCCTTTTGGTTTGCGCTCTTCACCAGCCTGAACTTTGAGGTGGTCCTCTCCCCCGAGTCCACCCGGAGCCTGTACATCAAGGGCCAGCGGACCATCCCCTCGGACACGGTCTGCTACCCGGCCAAGCTCCTCCACGGCCACATCATGGCCCTGCTGGAGGAGGGCATCGACACCATCTTCTACCCCTGCATGTCCTACAACTTCGACGAAGGGGTCTCCGACAACCACTACAACTGCCCCGTGGTGGCCTACTACCCCGACCTGCTCAGCGTGAACATCCCCGCCCTGGCCAAGGTCCGGTACATCCACCCCAACATCGGCATTCACCGGGCCAAGGACTTTGAAAAGAAGGGGGCCGAGCTGCTGGAGAAGGAATTCGGCGTTCCCCGGCGGGAGAGCGTCAAGGCCATCCGCCGGGCCTATGCCGCCTACGACGACTACCGGGCTCTGGTGCGCACCAAGGGCCAGGAGTACATTGACTACGCCCGGGCCAATGGCAAAAAGATCCTGGTGGTGGCCGGCCGGCCCTACCACATGGACCCGGAGATCAACCACGGCATCAACGACCTGATTACCTCCTTCGGCTTCGTGCTCATCACCGAGGACGCGGTGTTCCACCACATGTCCAAACAGCCCCGGCATGTGCTGAACCAGTGGACCTACCACGCCCGGATGTACAACGCCGCCCGGTATGTGTGCACCCAGCCGGACATGGCCTTTATCCAGCTGGTGTCCTTCGGCTGCGGCGTGGACGCCATCACCACCGACGAGCTGCGCTCCATCCTGGAGGAGGGCGGCGACCTGTACACCCAACTGAAAATCGACGACATCTCCAACCTGGGCGCGGTGAAGATCCGCATCCGCAGCCTGATGGCCGCCCTGGAAGCCCGGGACAAAGAGAAGGAAGGAGGGCGCTGACATGGCAAAGCTGGAATACGACAGCACCGGCCGCCTCCTCTTCACCGAGGAAATGCGGAAGGAATACACCATCCTCATCCCCCAGATGCTCCCGGTCCACTTCGGCCTCTTCGCCAAGCTCCTGGAGCGCACCGGCTACAACGTGGCCATCCTCAACAACGACAGCCGGTCCGTGGTGGACAACGGCCTGAAATACGTCCACAACGACGCCTGCTACCCCGCTCTTCTGGTCATCGGCCAGATGATCGACGCCATCCAGAACGGGGGGTACGACCCCCACAAGGTGGCCCTGCTCATCACCCAGACCGGCGGCGGCTGCCGGGCCTCCAACTACATCCACATGCTGCGCAAGGCCCTGGAAAAGGCGGGGCTGGAGTATGTGCCCGTTCTCTCCCTGTCCTTCGGCCTGGAGAAGAACCCCGGCTTCCACTGGACGGTCTCCCTCATTCGCCAGCTGATCTACGGCATGATGTACGGGGACCTGATTATGAACGTGGCCAACCAGGTGCGGCCCTACGAGGTGAACAAGGGGGACACCACCGCCAAGGTGGAGCACTGGATGAACGAGCTGCTGGACCGGTTCGACCGGGGGGACGGCATGTCCCGGAAGAAGATGAAGATCATCCTGGACGAGATCTGCGCGGACTTCAAGTCCATCCCCGTGGCGGGCGAGCCCAAGGTCCGGGTTGGCGTGGTGGGCGAGATCTACATCAAGTTCTCCTCCCTGGGCAACAACCAGCTGGAGCAGTTCCTCCTGGACGAGGGAGCCGAGCCGGTGGTGCCCGGACTCACGGACTTTCTCATTTTCAAGATCTACAACCGGGTCTCCGATGTGGAGATGTTCGGAGGCAGCAAGCTGAAGGAAGCTGTGTGCAAGTTCTTCATGGGCTACGTGGAGAAATGTCAGCTGGACATGATCGACTCCCTGAACAAGGCGGGCTTCCGGGCTCCCGGCACATTCGCCGACCTGCACAAGCTCATCGGCGGGTACTTAAACGACGGCTGCAAAATGGGCGAGGGCTGGCTGCTCACCGCGGAAATGCTGGAGCTCATCCACAGCGGCACCCCCAACATCGTCTGCGCCCAGCCCTTTGGCTGCCTGCCCAACCACATTGTGGGCAAGGGCATGATTAGAGTGCTGAAGGACGACTACCCCGACTCCAACATCGTTGCCGTGGACTACGACCCCGGCGCCACCAAAATTAACCAGGAAAACCGCATCAAGCTCATGCTGGCCAACGCCAAGCGGCTGGCCGAGGAAGAGAAGAAGGCCCAGCCCGCCGAAGCGGTTTCCGCGGGATAACCTACCTGAATTTGAAACTTTTTCCTGCAAAATCCCCTGGCGGATGGTCCGCCAGGGGATTTTCTCGGTTTTTCACGAAAATATTGCAGGAATCCCACCGCTTTTTGTGTTGTCTTTTTGTTGCCTTTCGGCACAGAATGTGGTACTCTTCTTTTCGCGGAACCGCAAAACCGAATAGGCCCGATGAACCTTCGAGAATCGCCCGGCGAAACTGGAGGGGGAGGGATCTCTGGAGAATCTCATTGAATTGAGTGCCGAAGGTGCAAGGCGCAAGCCGAATCTCTCAGGCAAAAGGACAGAGCAGCCCATCGCCCTTCCGGCGGTGCCTGTATGTCTCTCTCCAGAGCCTGCTGACCAACGTCAGCCGGCTCTTTATTTTTTGAAAAAACGGAGGCATCATCCCATGGACACTTTGCTGCACATCGTGCAAACCATCAACTTTTATCTCTCGGACTACATTCTGGTGATCCTGCTGGTGGGAACCGGCATCTTCTTCTCCATCCGGACCCGGTTCGTCCAGGTCCGCTGCTTCGGCCAGGGCATGCGCCAGGTCTTTGGGGGCTTCTCCCTGCGGGGCGGCCGGCAGAAGGGCGGGCTCAGCTCCTTCCAGGCCCTCACCACCGCCATCGCCGCCCAGGTGGGCACCGGCAACATCATCGGCGCCTGCGGCGCCATCCTGGTGGGCGGCCCCGGGGCCATCTTCTGGATGTGGATCATCGCCTTCTTCGGCATGGCCACCATCTACGCCGAGGCCGTCCTGGCCCAGGAAACCCGGGTGGTCCGCCCTGACGGCTCGGTGGCCGGCGGACCGGTCTACTACATCAAGCGGGCCTTCCGGGGCAAGCTGGGCTCCTTCCTGGCCGGGTTCTTCGCCGTGGCCATCACCCTGGCCCTGGGCTTCATCGGCTGCATGGTCCAGTCCAACTCCATCGGCTCCACCTGCTCCACGGCCTTCGGCATCCCCGCCTGGGTCATCGGCCTGGTGGTGGCCGCCGCCTCCGCCTTCGTCTTTCTGGGAGGCATCCAGCGGGTGGCCTCGGTGACGGAAAAGCTGGTGCCCATCATGGCCATCCTCTACCTGGTGGGAGGCCTGGTGCTGCTGATCCTCCGCCTCCCCTACCTGCCGGAGACCGTGGGCATGATCTTCAAATACGCCTTCTTCCCCCAGGCCATCATCGGCGGCGGGCTGGGCTACGCCTTAAAGACCGCCATCAGCCAGGGGGTCAAGCGGGGCCTGTTCTCCAACGAGGCCGGCATGGGCTCCACCCCCCACGCCCACGCCATGGCCAAGGTGGCCTCCCCCCACGAGCAGGGGATTGTGGCCATGGTGGGGGTGTTCATCGACACCTTCCTGGTGCTCACCATGACCGCCCTGGTGGTGATCTCCACCCTCTACGCCGGGGGCGGACCCCTGGCAGGCGGGGCGGCCCAGGGCATCGACAAGACCAACATGGCCCAGCTGGCCTTCTCCTCGGTGTTCGGCAATGGGGTGGGCAGCGCCTTTGTGGCCCTCTGCCTGCTGTTCTTCGCCTTCTCCACCATCCTCAGCTGGAACTTCTTCGGCAAGCTGAACGTGGCCTGGCTCTTTGGGGAAAAGGCCACCAAGGTTTACTCCGCCCTGGCGGTGGTGTTCATCTTCCTGGGCTCCTGCCTGTCCAACGACCTGGTGTGGGAGCTGTCCGACCTGTTTAACCAGCTCATGGTGATCCCCAACGCCCTGGCCCTGCTGGCGCTGGCTCCCCTGGTGGCCGCCGCCGCCAAGGCCGCAAAAAAATAACCCCCTCTCTCCGCCCCGAGGTCCTTCCGGCCCCGGGGCGAAGCCCTTTGGGGGCAAAAAACAACCGCCCTTCTTACCGGCTGGGGACCGGATGGGAAGGGCGGCCTGGGCGCGGGGCAGTCCTCCGGGCAAAGAGGACCGACCAAAAGCGCCGTCACAAAAAAAGAGAGAATAGGAAATTGATGTTGGTATTGTAACATTGCCATTGCCTTTTCGGAAGATAGATTATATAATGGGGGCATTAGTTTTTCTAATATCCCAGAAAGGAGGGGTTTCATGGACCAGCGAAAGCTCCGCACCCTGCTGACCACCCTGCGCACCGGCAGCTTCAGCAAGGCCGCCCAGGAGCTGGGCTTCACCCAGTCCGCCGTGACCCAGATGATGAACGCCCTGGAAAACGAGCTGGGCTGCAAAATTCTCGCCCGCAGCCACAGCGGCGTGCGCCTCACCCCCGCCGGAGAGGCCCTCTACCCCCTCATTGTGGAGGCGGAGTCCGCCCTGGCCCGCCT
This sequence comes from Oscillospiraceae bacterium, assembly GCA_016296565.1. Lineage (GTDB taxonomy): Bacteria > Bacillota > Clostridia > Oscillospirales > Oscillospiraceae > Evtepia. The sequence continues at coordinate 1,088 of JAEDJB010000043.1, read as the reverse complement.
GAGCAACCAGGCCCGGGCCCTGGCCCGGGAGGGGCAAGCCACCATCCGCATCGGCTCCTTCGCCAGCATCTCCCACACCTGGCTGCCCAAGGTCCTGCGGGACTACCAGAAGGCCCACCCGGGCGCCACCTTCGACATCCGCATCGGCACCGACAAGCTCCCCCGGTGGCTGCTGGAGGATCAGATCGACCTGGCCCTGGGGGACGCCCACCGGTGCCAGTCCTTCCAGTGGTACCCCCTCATGGACGACCCCTACTACGCGGTGCTCCCCGAGGGGCTCATCACCGACGGCCGCACCTCCATCACCCAGGAGGAGTTTGCCCAATACACCCTCATCATGGCCCCCCGAAACGCCCTGGACGCCCACCTCACCGTTTTGTCCGACCGGCGGATCAACGTCTCCAGCGACGACGACTCCACCATCCTGTCCATTGTGGCCCAGGGGTTAGGGGTCACCGCCATGCCCCTGCTGAGCCTGCGCAACACCCTGGAGGACTTGCAGACCATGCAGCTGGAGCCCGTCCCCAAGCGGGTGCTGGGAGTGGCCCTTCCCAGATCCCCTACCCCCGCCGCGGTGTCCTTCGCCGCTTTTCTGCGGAAGCAGTTTCCTTATGTTGCCTGAGGAGGCGGCGCCTCCCTTTGGCAAGGGAGGTTTTTTGTTGTTATCCTTTGGGGCTGTATCGTTTCCTTGTTCTGCGCCGGAATAGGAAACGCCGCTGATCTCTATGTGGTCAATTCCCGCCGGGTCCACCAGGGTGCCCAGGAGGATGCCCTGGTCCAGAGTATCCTCCTACAGCTGGAAGCCCAGGCAGAAGGGAGTCACCGCGACTGACCGGACCGTATCATACCCCATAATATTTGTCAGCGAATGATATGTTTGACAAATAAATATATTTATATTATGATAAGAAAAACGGATGGAAAGGAAACCTGTATGTCTGAAACACGCAAAACCAAAAGCGGCACCCCCGCGGGCATCCATGAAGCCCTGAAAAAGGCAACCACAGAAATGCTGGTGCTGTTTGTCCTCCGGCAGAAGCCCATGTACACCTATGAAATGATGCAGACCATTGAACGCTTAAGCGAGG
>JAEDJB010000199.1 GCA_016296565.1 Oscillospiraceae bacterium | reverse complement strand
CGATGATGATGCGGTAGCCCCGGGCTGCGGCCACGGAGGCCAGGCCGATGCCGGTGTTGCCGGAGGTGGGCTCGATGATGACGGAGCCGGGCTTCAGCAGACCCTTTGCCTCTGCGTCGTCGATCATGGCCTTGGCGATGCGGTCCTTCACGGAACCGGCGGGGTTCAGATACTCCAGCTTGGCCAGGACCTTGGCCTCCAGGCCCTCATCCTTTTCAATATGAACCAGTTCCAGCAGGGGGGTCTTTCCGATCAGCTGGTCAGCGGATGTATAGATCTTACTCATGATAAATTCCTCCAATTATTTTAAAATAGTAATTCAAGATGTGGGAACGCGGCGATGGACACTCACCAGCGGCAACATCGGAGGAACCCGTATCGGTTATTCATATCAATACCAACCTTTCAAGTAGGTTGATATGATTATAGGTCGTAAAACTCGGTTTGTCAATAGAAATTTAAAAAATTTTTCTGTTGATTCCCCATTTACCATTTGGTATAATAGGTTTATTACAAGTCGGAGGGATATGAAATGTTGATTTCTACCAAAGGTCGCTACGCGCTGCGGGTCATGATCGACCTGTCGGAGCACCAGTCCGACGGGTTTATCCCCTTAAAGGTCATCGCCGAGCGACAAGGCATTTCGGAAAAATATTTGGAGAGCATCATTAAACTCCTGGTCAAGGCCCAGCTGCTCAACGGGCTGCGGGGCAAGGGCGGCGGATATAAGCTGACCAAGTCGCCGGATCAGTACACGGTGGGCGCCATTCTGCGGCTGACGGAGGATTCCCTGGCCCCGGTGGCTTGCCTGGAGCCTGGGGCTCTCCCCTGCTCCCGGATGGCAGAATGCCGCACCATCTCCATGTGGCAGGAGCTGGATAAGCTCATCACCAACTATCTGGACAGCATCACCATCGCGGACCTGGTGCAGCAGGCGCCGCCGGGAGATTACTATGTCATTTAAAAGGACCGGCACGACATGAACCAGAGAGAACGCAATGAACTTCGCCGCCACATTAAGCTCAACCAGTGCGGCATCAGCAAAGTATACGGCTGCTTTGTCAGCAGCAGCCGGGAGATCATCTCCCGGCTGGACAGCTCCCTTGGCCTTCTGTCGGAGTTCGAGGGGGAAAAGTATCTGAGCCTGTTAAAAAAGGTTTTGTCCGGCACACTGGGCAAGAACCTCATTGACATCGTCTTTTCCACCCGCCAGGTGATGGAGGGCGAGGAGCACAAGCTCCTCTCCGCCCTGCGGGAGAGCAAGCTGGAGGACGCCAGCCTCCGGGAGACCTTCTTCCAGCGGGTGATTCAGTCTCTGGATCTGGGAGACACCAGCTACCTGATTCTCCTGGCCTACGACGCCTACGACGTGCCCTACCGGGCCAAAGACGATGAGCTCCAGGCGGACGCCTCAGACACGGTGTACCGCTACCTGCTATGCGCCGTCTGCCCGGTGAAGGAGGAAAAGCCGGAGCTGGCCTATTTCCCCGGGGACCAGGCCTTTCACAGCCGGGGCATCAGCCAGATCGTGGCCCAGCCGGAGGTGGGTTTCCTTTTCCCTGCCTTTGATGACCGGGCCGCCAACCTCTACAACGCCCTATTCTACACCCGGGACGACAGCCAGCGGCACCAGGAGCTGATTGACGGCATCTTCCACACTGACGCTCCCATGTCCGCGGCGGAGCAGAAGGAAACCTTCCAGGACATTCTGTCCGATGCCCTGGACAAGGATTGCAGCTACGACGTTCTCCAGTCGGTCCATGAGCAGCTCCGGGAGCGCCTGGCCGAGCACAAGGAGCGGAAGGACCCGGAGCCCCTGGACATGTCCCCTCAGGAGCTGGGCACCATTCTCCGCAGCAGCGGCGTTCCCAGCCAGCGTGTGGAGTCCTTCCAGAGAAAGTGCGGGGAGCAGTTTGGCGCCGACACGGCCCTGCGGCCGGACAACCTCATCGACAGCAAACGGTTCCGCATCGAAACCCCCCAGCTGAAAATCTCTGTAGACCCCGACAGCAGCTATCTGATCGAAGCCAAAATCATCAAAGGCCGGAAGTACCTTCTGATCCCCGCCGACGACGGGGTCCAGGTAAACGGCGTGGAGATCCACTTCCCCGCCCTGGAAGAATGATCTCCGGCGCATTTCAGCGACAAAAAATCGCGGCAGATTTTCCTGCCGCGATTTTTTCTGGGGTTATCGTGTGCTCTTGTCGTATGGGATACCTTCCGCCTTGGGGGCCCGGGAGTTCTTGGAGGTAAAGGCCAGAACGATGAGGGTGATGAGATAGGGCAGCATCCGGTAGAAGTGGGCGCTGATGCCGATCTGCGCCAGCATGTACACCCCGTCGCCGTTGATGTCGATGCTGGAGTAACTGGCGGCGATGCACTTGAACAGGCCGAAGAGGATGGACGCCCCGGCAATGTTCAGAGGCTTCCAGTTACCGAAGATCATAACGGCCAGAGCCAGGAAGCCGAAGCCGGCCACGTCGCCGTTGGAGGTGCAGTTGGCGGTGGTCAGGGAGTAGACGAAGCCGCCCATGCCCGCCAGCGCGCCGGAGATGGTGGTGCCCACATAGCGCATCTTGTACACGTTGATACCCAGGGAGTCGGCAGCCTGAGGATTTTCACCGCAGGAGCGCAGCCGCAGGCCGAACCGGGTCTTGTAGA
>JAEDJB010000042.1 GCA_016296565.1 Oscillospiraceae bacterium | reverse complement strand
CAGGGGGACGCCTATCTGGAGAGCGGCGCCATCCGGGCCATCCCCATCACCGGCCACGACACCTCCTTCGAGGTGGGGTACCTGGTGAGCCCCAAGTATCACCGCTCACCGTTAAGCGAGGCGGTCATTCAGGTTCTGGTGGAGACGGTGGAAACGCTGTCCCGGGACAAGTGACGGGTATTTTTCTTGTTCTTATACCCATTACACCGGTAGGAAACTGTGATTTCTTGCAGTATAGGACAGACCGGGAAAAAAGTCAAGGCGGCCGCCGGAAGTTCGCCTCCTCGCTTTTCCGATACCCCCTATCTGGTTTTTCGTTCCCCAAAACAAAAAACCACCGCTCTCGTGAGAGCGGTGGTTTTTATTGGTTTGGTTATTCGTCCAGGTAGAGCAGGCCCAGGGTGCCGGGGCCGCAGTGGCAGGCCACGGTGCTGCCCACCCGGCTGAACAGGACCTCCTTCACGTCGGTCAGCCGGTGCACCAGGGCAGAGAGTTTCTCCTTCTCCTCCTCGGAGAGCTCGTTGCTGGTGGTGACAAAGATGTACTCCGGCCACACCTTCTTCCCGGTGAGCCGGTCCTCAATGTACTTTTCATAGACCTTAAAGATGTTGCCCCGGTACTTCTTGCACACCTCCAGCTTGCCTTCCCGCATCTCGATGCAGGGCTTCAGGTGGAGCAGGTTTGCCCCGAAGGCAGTGACGCCGGTGCAGCGGCCGCCCTTCCACATGTACTCCAGGGTGTCGATCACAAAGCTGGTGTGGGCCTTGGGCATCAGCTCGTGAACGGCCTGGACGATCTCCTGGGCGCTCTTCCCCTCGTCCCGCAGGGCGCAGACCCGCATGATGATGAGGCTGATGCTGCTGGTAAGCTCCCGGGTGTCGATGGGATAGACCCCCGGCAGGTCCTCGGCGGCGATGACCGCGTTCTGATAGGTGGCAGACAAATCAGAGCTGATATCCAGATGGACCACCTCGTACCCGGCCTCCACCAGGGGGGTGAAGAAGTCCGTAAACTCCTGGGGGCTCACCGCGGCGGTGCGGGGCAGGAGTTTTTCCTTTTCGTACCGCTCGAAGATGGTGTCAGAGCTGAAATTCACGCCGTCCAGATAGCTGTCCGTGCCGATGTTCACATGGAGGGGGGCAATCTTGATGTTGAAGCGCTCCTGGAGCTCCGGCGGCATGTCGCAGGTGCTGTCCGCAGTAATATATACAGGCTTGCTCATGGCGATCCCTTTCTTTCCTTTGTTTTTTTAGAGGTTTCTTTATTTTATCCTCATTATACCCGGAACTCTCCCGGATTTCAATAGGAAATCAATGCTCACTCCGGGGCCAGGAAAAAGGCCAGGGCGCTCTCCAGCACCTGCTCCAGCTCTCCCGGGCCCATGAGCCGGTGCTCCCCGCCGGGGACCTCCACCAGCCGGACGCCGAACTGCCGGGCAAACCGCCGGGCGTCCTCCACAGGGGCCGTGTCGTCCTGTCCCCCGTGGATCATCTGCAGGCAGGCAGAACCCATGGTGTCATACCGGAACAGGTCGTGCTCCTCCAAATCCTGAAGGAAGGCGGGTGTGATGCGCATCTCCCGCACATAGTCGTAGTCCGGGACGAAATAGCCCCGCCGGTTCAGGTCCTCCTTTGCCCGGGCGTCCACCCAGCTCTGCACCAGCCTGGGCATGGTCACGGCGGCGGAGCGCAGGAAAGCCCGTCTCCCCTGCCCCCGGCCCGACGCCAGGTAGAGCAGGGTGATATACGCCCCGAAGCTGGAGCCGAAGTAGCCCACCCGAACCCCGGGCAGCTGGGCGCGGACGTGCTCCTCCACCACCGCCAGGTCATCCAAACAGAAGGGCACCCGCAGCCCCTCCTGCCACACGGGACTCTCCCCGTGGGAGGGAAAGTCAAAGCTGTACACCCCGATGCCGTGCCGGGGCAGGGTCTCGTTCAGGGCCTGGACCATGGGGCTTTCCTTGCTGCTGCCAAAGCCATGGCAGACGATGACGGCCCGGTCCTCCCCGTTCAAGCAGTTGTGGCAGGGGATGGCATAGCCCTGCCGGCTGGTGAGCAGTTCCTTTTTCATGGCGCTCCTCCTCTCTTCTGTTTTCATTTTGACACAGGCAGGCCCGGCCGTCAAGGGGCTTGACAACCCACCGGCTTTGTGCCATCATAATGCGCAGAACGAGTATTTCCCGTTAATAACCCCGGAAAACTGGGAAAAGCATTGTGACAAAATCACGGAAACCCCCAGTTTTCAGTGTTATAGTAAAACCACAATAGCAAATGGAATTTAAGAAAGGAGCTTATCCCATGCTGAAGAAAGAAGTTTCCGCTCTGCTGGAGCAGCAGATCAACAAAGAGCTGTACTCTGCCTACCTCTATCTGGACATCTCCAACTACTACTATTCCAAGAACCTGGACGGGTTCGGCAACTGGTTTAAGATCCAGGCTCAGGAAGAGCGGGATCATGCCATGCTGTTTCTGACCTATCTGCAGAACAACGGCGAAGCCCCCAAGCTGGAAGCCATCGCCGCTCCCGACAAGACCTTCTCCAACTTCCGTGATCCCCTGGCTGCCGCCCTGGAGCACGAGGAGTATGTCACCTCCCTCATCAACACCATCTACGCCGAGGCCATCAAGGCCAACGACTTCCGCACCCTCCAGTTCCTGGATTGGTTCGTGAAGGAGCAGGGCGAGGAGGAGAAGAACTCCAACGACCTGCTGGGCCGCTTCGACCTGTTCGGCTCCGACCTGAAGAGCCTGTACGCTCTGGACGCTGAGCTGGGCGCCCGGACCTACAGCGCACCTTCTCTGACTCTGTAAGGCACGTTGTCACACTGGCCCCTCCGCTGGAAAACCGGCGGAGGGGCTTTTTCTCTGTCTCCCCCTTGCGGAGCGGCCCGGAATCCGATATGATGAGGGCAGAGAGAGAAATACCCGGGCTGACCGCCCGGCAGGATGGAGAGTCGCCCATGAAAAGCGTGTTTATTGTAAACCCCGTAGCGGGAGGCCGTGACATCAGCAACGCCCTGGCCCAGACCCTGGCCCAGACCGTCAGCCGGATGGACCTGGGCCAGGACACCTACGCCATCACCCGCACCACCCACGCCGGACACGCCAAAAAGCTGGCAGAGGACTACGCCCGCACCGGGGAGCCGGTGCGCCTCTTTGCCGTGGGGGGCGACGGCACCTTCAATGAGGTGATCAGCGGGGCGCACCCCTACAAAAACGCCGCCGTGGGCTGTATTCCCTACGGCAGCGGCAACGACTTTCTTCGGAACTTCGGCACCAAGGAGGAGTTTCTGGACCTGGCCGGGCAGCTCACCGGCGGGGAGCTGGACATTGACCTGATGCAGACGGAGTATGGCGTGGGGGCGGCCATCTGCTCGGCGGGGCTGGACGCCCAGATCGCCCACGGCATCCCCAAGTTCCGCCGCCTGCCCCTGTGCGGCGGGGAGATGGCCTACCGGCTGTCCATCCTGGAGCAGCTGATGGGGCCCCTGGGGCGGCGGCTCACATTGACTCTGGACGGGGTGCCCTTCACCCAGGACTGCCTCATGACCGCCATCTGCAACGGGGGCTACTACGGCGGGGGCTTCCACGCCGCCCCGGAGTGCCGGATGGACGACGGTCTGCTGGACGTGATGGTGGTGCGCAAAACCAACCTGCTGCGCATCGCCCGGATGCTGCCCCTGTACCAGAAGGGAAAGCACATCCAGGAGGGACAGGTGATCCCCAAGCTGCGAAAGCATATCGAGTTTCACCGCTGCCGCTCGGTGGAGCTGACCTTGGCAGACAACCCGGAAAAGCCCATCATCATCACCGTGGACGGAGAGTGCCGCCCCGCCCCGGGACTCACCGTTAAGCTCCTCCCCCTGGCCGGGCGCATCGTGTTGCCGGCCAAGGTGTTTGCCCGGCACAGAGCGGGGGTTTTGCGGAAATAAGATAGCTTCTGCCCTGTCAGGCGAAAAAACACCCCATCGGAGTGCTCCGATGGGGCGTCGTTGTTTATTGCGTCAGCCCTGGCACTTTGCCAGCAGCTTTTCCCAGTTTTCGTCCACGTTCTGCTGCACGTCCTCGATCATCCACTCGTTGCCGGGCTTGAACATGTGGCGGAACCGCCCCTGCATGCGCAGGTATTCCTCCACGGGGAGCTTCTTTTTGGGCTCGTAGCTTAACCGCCAGACCCCGTTTTCCACCTCGAAGAGAGGCCAGACGCAGGTCTCCACCGCCAGGCGGCAGATCTCCGGCAGCTTCTCCGTGGGGTACTCCCAGCCCCGGGGGCAGGGAGCCATGATGTTCAGGAAAGCGGGGCCGGGGGTGTAGATAGCCTTCTGGGCCTTGGTGTACAGGTCCCGGAAGTTGCCGATAAAGGTGGTCTGGGCCACATAGGGCACGTTGTGGGCGGCGATGATGTCCGTCAGGTTCTTCTTGTTCTGGCTCTTGCCGGGAATCGCCGTGCCCACGGGAGAGGTGGTGGCATTGGCAAACCGGGGGGTGGAGGAGGAGCGCTGGATGCCGGTGTTCATGTAGGCCTCGTTGTCGTAGCATACATAGGTCAGGTCGTGGCCCCGCTCCATGGCCCCGGACAGGGACTGGAAGCCGATGTCGTAGGTGCCGCCGTCGCCGCCGAAGGTGATGAACTTCACCGTGTCGTCAATCTTGCCCCGGCGCTTGAGGGCCTTGTAGGCGGCCTCCACCCCGGACAGGCTGGCACCGGCGCTCTCAAAGGCGGTGTGGATGTAGCTGTCCTCATAGGCAGTGTAGGGATACAGGAAGGAGCTGACCTCCAGGCAGCCGGTGGCGTTGCCCACCACGGCCCGGTCCTCTTCCTTCAGCGCCCGGAGCACCCCCCGGACGGCGATGCCCGCGCCGCAGCCGGCGCAGAGACGGTGGCCGGGGGCGAAGCGCTCCTTCTTCTCCAGTGTATGTTTAAAATTGTAGGTTCTCTCCATGGTCTCTTACCCCCTCTGTCCCATGTGTGTGTAGGTGGGGCCCAGGTCGCCGCCGGCGGCAATGTCCAGCAGGCGGCGGTACACCCCCGCAAAGTGCTCCGGGGTCACGTCCCGGCCGCCCAGGCCGTAGACATAGCCCACGGTGCGGGGACGGGGCTCCAGGTCATACAGGGCAGCCCGGACCTCGGAGAAGAGAGGACCGCCATGGTCGGAAAAGCTCTCGGCCTTGTCCATAATGGCCAGAGCCTTCACCTTGGACAGGGCCTGGGCCAGCTCCTCCGCGGGGAAGGGGCGGAACACCCGGAGCTTGATGAGGCCCGCCTTGACCCCCTGCTCCCGCAGGGTGTCCACCGCCGCCTTGGCGGTGCCGGCGCTGGAGCCGATGAGGACCAGAGCCACCTCCGCGTCCTCCATCTGGTATTCTTCAAACAGACCGTACTTGCGGCCGGTGAGCTGTTCAAACTCGGCGGCTACCTCCAGGATGCGCTTTTTGGCCTGCTTCATGGCCTCCGCCTGCTGAACCTTGTGCTCCATGTAGTGGCAGCCCAGGTCGTAGGGGCCGATGGCCAGGGGATTTTCCTTCTTCAGCAGGTAGTTTTCCGGCTGGTACTCCCCCACGAACTTCTTCACGGACTCGGTGTCCAGCAGGGTGATGTTCTCCAGGGCGTGGCTGGTGATGAAGCCGTCCTGGCAGATCATCACCGGCAGGCGCACGTCGGGGTGCTCCCCGATGGGCATGGCCTGGAGGAAGTTGTCATAGGCCTCCTGGTTGTTCTCGGCATAGATCTGAATCCAGCCGGCATCCCGGATGCCCATGGAGTCGGAGTGGTCGTTGTTGATGTTGATGGGGCCGGACAGAGCCCGATTCACGCAGGCCAGGGTGATGGGTAGGCGGCTGGAGGCCGCCACATACATCATCTCATACATCAGGGCCAGGCCGCAGGAGGAGGTGGCGGTCACCGAACGGGCGCCGGCGGCCTCCGCCCCGATGCAGGCGGACATGGAGCTGTGCTCGGACTCCACCGGCACAAACTCGGTGTTGACCTCCCCGTTGGCCACGTACTGGGCGAAATACTGGGGGATCTCCGTGGAGGGGGTGATGGGGAAGGCCGCCATCACGTCGGGATCAATCTGCTTCATGGCAAAGGCGATGGCCTCGTTGCCGGAGAGACGGTCGTTATAATTCATGCCTGGCCACCTTCTTTCATAGACAGGGCCCCAAAGGGACAGACTTCGGTGCAGATGCCGCAGCCCTTGCAGTGGTAGTAGTCAATGCCCAGCAGCTTGCCCCCCTGGACGGGCAGGGAGCTGTCCGGGCAGTAGGGCACGCACAGCAGGCAGTTGCGGCACTTCTCTGTGTCCAGCACCGGGGTGTTGGTGCGCCAGGCGCCGGTGTTCACCAGCTTGGAGGTGGCGGGCTCGTAGATTTCACCCCCCAGGGTCATCTCCTGCCAAGTGCTGTGTTCTGTAATCTCTTTTGCGGACAGTTTCATCCTGCCTGCACCTCCTCCCACGCTTTCTTCAGGGCCGCCATGTTGCCGGAGACCACCTGGGGCTTCGAGGCGAACTTGTGGTGGAAGCTCTCCTCCATGTCCCCCATGAACTGCTGCTCCTCCAGCACGCCGCTGACCTTCACCGCCGCGCTGAGCATGGGGGTGTTGGGGAAGTACCGGCCCAGGGTCTCCTCGGAGATTTTCCGGGCGTCAATGGTGCACACCCGGCCCTGCCAGCCCCGGAGCTTTTCCCGGATCTGGTCGGGGCTTTTCTCGGTGTTGACGATCACCGCGCCCCCGGCCTGGAGGCCGCGGGTTACGTCCACAGAGTCCAGCAGGGTCTCGTCCACCACCACCACATAGTCGGGCTCGTCAATGTTGCAGTGGACGCTGCACCGGGTGTCGCTGATGCGGTTATAGGCTGTGATGGGCGCGCCCATGCGCTCGGGGCCGTACTCGGGAAAGCCCTGGACGAACTTGCCCGCGGCAAAGGCGGCGTCCGCCAGGAGCAGGCAGGCCGTCTTGGCCCCCTGACCCCCCCGGCCATGCCACCGAAATTCTACCAAACCTTGTTTCTTCACGGAATTCCCTCCCATACTTGCGTTAAAAAAGCCTTCGTCCCCGTAAAAGGACGAAGGCTTAAAAAGTATCTTCGTTGTACCACCTGTTACCTGCGTACCAACATACGCGCTCCCTGTAACGGGGGAATCCGGCAACGCCTACTGGCCCCAAAGGGCGGTTCGGCATGCAGCTCAGGAGGGATATTCGGCCATCTGCGCTACTTCCTCCGGGCTTGCACCGTCCCCGGATCGCTGAGGGGTTCCGCAGAGCTTACTGTCTCCATCATCGCCATTTCATTGGTTGTTCACTTTAAAGCTATTATATGCGCCTGCTGAAACGATGTCAACCGGCAAATCTCCCTGTTTTTCCAGAAATGGACAAATGTTTTTGTCCCATTCCCCTGCTCAGGGCTGCTCCAGGCCTGCCTGGCCGGAGAAAATCCAGGGGGCGGGCTGGACCTCGATCTCGTCCTTGCGGCCCACCTTGGAGACCTCCAGCTGCATGATCTCCGTGGGCTGGATGCCGTTGTCCCAGAGCATGCCGGGGATGCGGCTCATGTAGCTGAACTCCAGGGTGTAGATCACCACACGGATTTTGGGGTTCACCCGCACCAGGGTCTGCAGCTCCAGGTCCAGCTTGGAGGAGGCCACCAGGAAGGCAACGTCAGGCACCGGCCACCGGTGGGAGTAGCTCTCCATGTCGTCCACAATGAGCACGTTCCGCAGGCCGAAGCGCAGAACATTTTCCTCCATGGTCCGCCGGTCCCCGTCCTTGTACTCCACGGCCACAATCTGACCCCGGCGGGCGGCAATGGCGCCCTCCACGGCGATGCTCTCCCCGGAGACCACGCACATGTTGTCCGTCTCGTCCAGGTTCAGCTTGTTCATGATCACCGCCCGGATCTCCGGAGCCACATAGCGGATGGAGCCGGGAGAGAACAGGCTGTTGTCAATGCCGGTGCGGTAGGCAGTGCAGGCGTGGGGGTTGTTGATAAGCATGGCAGCCGACACGTTGACCCCCCGGTCGATCATCTCGGAGAGGAGGTTGTGCTTCATGGGGCCCTGGGGCTCAGAGCCCTCGTTGTACCACACCTCGCAGTCCCCCATGCCGTTGTCCCACATATTATAAAAGACCTCGGGATGGTTGCCGTCGGTAAAGACCAGCACGGACCGGTTGCCCTGGACGGTGGCCATCAGGTTCTTGTTGTCCCCGGTGATGTCCAGGATGCGGGCGGAAGCCAGGTCAATGTCGGTGTTATCGGAAAAGTATTTCAGCCAGGCCAGAATACTCTCGTTATTAAAAATACTCATAGAGTTGCTCCTTTCCTCTTTGGGCTGGGTTACTGAATGGGGTCGATGGTCACCGCCGCCTTGATGCGGATGAACTTGCCGAAGGTAGCGGGGTCCCCCACCAGGAAGCAGTCCTTCCGCAGCATATGTCCGGCGTTGGAGGCAGTAAAGAGGAAGAAATGGTTGTCGTCCTCGTTGGCGCTGGCGATGGAGATGTACTGGTACTTGTTCTCCCCGGAGACCTCATCCACCTCTTCAAAGTGGTCGTTGTAGAAGGTGTAGGTCAGGGTCAGGCCCTTGTTGGGGTATCGCTTCCAGGACCGGCGCTCCATGCCCCGGCTGTCGGACCGGCGCAGCAGGGCAACGCCGCCCACCATGCTGGCTGCCATAATTACGATGGTGGCAATGGAGATGAGGCCTGCCGTAAGCATGGCGGCAATGGTGCCGAGCCCCACAACTATCAGAAGAATCCCGAAGATGGGGTAGGCAATCTTGGTGGCCAGGCGCAGGTTTTTCTCCGGTTGCCGGCGGTATTCCATGGCCCGGACCATGGCGCCCACATCTTCCTTCTCGTAAACCATCTGGATTTGATATTCCATATGTTTCGCCTCCTTGGCGTTCCGGCCGGCAGCTTTCCGGGCTGGGGTCGAATTTGGGATTGTGGTATCCTTTTTAATAAGAATTATTGTAAAGCCACCGGCCCGGTCTGTCAAGGGTCTCATTTTTTGAAAAAAACCCTTGCAAATCCCGGAACTACACCTTGACAAAGGGTTGCTTTTGCCGTATAATGCAAGAAGTCTCGCAGAAATGAACCTTTCGTTGGGCATTTCGCCCAGTTTTTGGAGGGATGCCCCATGGGCAAGATTTATACATCCGTGGAACAGCTCATCGGCGGCACACCCCTGCTGGAGTTGACCCACATTGCGGCCAGCCAGCAGCTGAAGGCCCGTCTGCTGGCCAAGCTGGAATACCTCAATCCTGCCGGCTCCTCCAAGGACCGGGTGGCCCGGGCTATGCTGGACGACGCAGAGGCCAGGGGGCTCATCGGAAAGGGTTCCGTCATCATCGAACCCACCTCCGGCAACACCGGCATTGGTCTGGCCGTCATGGCCGCCGCCCGGGGGTATCGGGCCATTATTGTTATGCCCGAAACCATGAGCATGGAGCGCCGCCTCCTGATGACCGCCTACGGCGCGGAGCTGGAGCTCACCGCCGGCGCCAAGGGAATGGCCGGCGCCATTGAGCGGGCCGAAGAGCTTGCCCGGGAGATTCCCGGCGCCTTTATCCCCGGTCAGTTTACCAACCCCGCCAACGCCCAGGCCCACCGGCTCACCACCGGTCCGGAAATCTGGGCGGACACCGAGGGCAAGGTGGACTGCTTTGTGGCCGGCGTGGGCACCGGCGGCACCCTCACCGGCGTGGGCGAGTATCTGAAGAGCCAGAACCCTAACGTGAAGGTAGTGGCTGTGGAGCCTGCCTCCTCTCCCCTGCTGAGCAAGGGCGTGGCCGGTCCCCACGGGCTCCAGGGCATCGGCGCAAACTTCGTGCCCGAGGTTCTGAACCGGGACATTTACGACGAAATCATCCCCGTCACTGACGAGGACGCCTATACAACCGGCCGTCTCATCGGCCGGACCGAAGGAGTTCTGGTGGGCATCTCCTCCGGGGCCGCTCTTTGGGCGGCCATCCAGCTGGCCAAGCGTCCGGAATACGAGGGCAAGACCATCGTTGCCCTGTTGCCGGACACCGGCGACCGCTATCTGTCCACCCCCATGTTTTCCGAATAAGTTTTTTCTTTCTTTTCCATAGAAACGCCGCTCCTTTCCAGACCAAAGGAGCGGCGTTTCTGCTTTATTCTTCTGTGAGGATTACGCTCACCGGGCAGTCCTCCGCGGCCTGCCGGGCCTGATCCTCCAGCCCTGCGGGGACCTGCCTGGATACCACCTGGGCAATCCCCTCCGCATTCATCTGGAAGAGGTCGGGAAATTCCTCCGTGCACAGGCCGCAGCTGATGCAGCCGTCAATGACTTTCACCTTCATGGCAACGCTCCTTTCCAGAGTTCTGGCTCTGTTTTGGGCTTAGTGTGCCGGTTCTGAAGGGAAAGTATGCGGAGGAAGCCCCGGAAAATTTCCCCGGTTGTTGCCCAGGCAACAGCCTCTCCCCCGGGTTTCCGGTATACTGATCTCATAGGACGAAAGCCGCAGCGGCGGCGGAAGGGAGCCTCTTATGAAAAAGCCCAAAATCACCCTGACCCTGGTGGACCAGTTGGGCACCCAGGGCTGCCACCGGGGCCACAAGCCCGGGGACACCTTTGACTTCGACACCCAGCGGGGGGAGCTGTGCCCCATGGCCATGCACGTGGCCTTCCCCTATGTGGATATCCTCCGCTACGGCGGGCAGCTTCCCACCGGCAGCGCCGGAGACTTCCGCTTCTGCTGCCCAGACGCGGATGTGATCAACGTTTTTCAGATTAAGGTGACGGAGTAACCGCCAAAAAGCAAACCGTGTTCGCGCTTTCAGAAGTCGCGAACACGGTTTTTTCATTTCTTTTCGTCCAGGTAAGCCAGCAGGGCCTGGCAGCCCTCCACAATGTCGTCGAAGGTGACGTCAAAGTTTCCGGTGTACCAGGGGTCGGCAATGTCCCGGGGGCGGGAGGAGAAGTCCAGCAGGCGGTGAATCTTCCCCGCCGGGTCTCCCCCGGCGATGGCCCGCATGTTCCGCAGGTTGGCGCTGTCCGCCCCCAGAAGCAGGTCGTATTTGTCATAGTCCCCCCGGGTCATCTGCACCGCCCGGTGGCCGTCGAGGGGGACGCCCTCTTCCCGGAGCTTCCGCCGGGCAGGGGGATAGATGGGGTTTCCGATCTCCTCCCGGCTGGTGGCGGCGGAGGAGATTTCAAACTCCGCGCCCCGCCCCGCCTTGTCCGCCATATCCCGGAGCACACACGCAGCCATAGGACTGCGGCAGATGTTGCCGTGGCAGATGAATAAAATTTTCGTCTTTTTCATGGTTCAGCTTCCCTTGGTTCCATTTTTTTGAATATATATATAGAATGAAATTCCGGCACCATTTCACTTACCAATCATCATAGCACAGGATGCCAAAAAAGGACAGGGGCAAAATCGGGGCGCCTCTCACGCATTGCAAAACACACTGTGTGATATTATAATAAATGATAAAAACAAATTCTCTGTATGAAAGGGATTCGCATAATGGAGCTTATCAGATGTCTATCTTCTCAATTTGAGAAAATAACGGATTTTTACAAATATGTTATCGATAATACTCCCCATATGGAACAATATGGTCGATGGGTATATGGTCAGCATCCCACAAACGAAATGATAGTATCCTATATTGATGGCGGATATATGTATTTTGCGGAAGATAAGGGAAAGACGATTGCTGCAGTTGCATTAACACCATTTCAAACCAGTGCTTATCGGGAAGTGGCGTGGAGCGCTGATTTAGCAGATGATGAAGTTTTTGTGGTACACATTTTATGTGTTGATCCAAAACTTCAGGGAACCGGTGTCTCAAAACAGATCATGGATGCTGTTATTGAATTGGCCAGAAGTATGGATATGAAAGCAATACGTTTAGATGCATTGTGTTGTAATGAACCAGCAAAAAAACTATATGAAAAATGTGGTTTTACCCAGATGGGAATACAAAATTGGTATGCGGATAATACGGGATGGATTGATTTCTATTTATACGAATATATATTAAGGTAAATTTAATGTTTTCTCTACACAAAGAACCCGATAGATTCCAGTTTATCGGTCAGACCCCCCCGGGGATATTCTCCGGGAGGGTCGTTTATTGTTCCCCGCCATGGATCCGCTGGACCGGAACCTGAATTTTATAAATCAGCTGTTTTGCCTGATGGACAGGAAACTGGGTCAGCACCTCGCAGAGATAATCGCCACAGGGCATCATTCCGTTTCGTTCCATTTCTTCGTACAGCTGCTTTGCATAGGCGGCTTCCAGGGCGATCTTGTCGGAAGCGATGGACAGATAGGTGTTCTGGGGCAAGGTACGGACACTATCCTTCTCCGGGTAGAGGTCATCCACAAAGATGAAGGCAGAATGGGAGGAATAGGTCCCCCTCATAAAATATTCCTTTTCCATGAGGGTGCCCACATTGATAAAGTAGGAGGGCGGAAGCTGATTCTCATAGAGATAATTCTGCATATGCCGGAGCATCTTCTCATACCCTTCCTGTCCCAACGCGAAAAAATCAAACTCTGTCTTCTGCACATCAATTTTCCGTTCCGGGACATACTCAAAAAAGACCTGGCCAAAGGGAGGCAGGGTGTTCAGAATTTGCAGGTTTTTCTGCACACGGCTCAGGTTATTCCGGCTGACCGACAAATGATAAATCTCGTCGGTCAGCACCCCGGTCTGTTCCTCCAGCGCCTGCAGCAAACGCTCTTTGGAGGACAAGGAAAAGATTTCCTGGATCTGTTCCAGAGAAAGGCGGCAGCTTTTCAGGGCACGGATCAGATCCAGCTTGGCGCACTGCTCCAGCGTATAGTATCGGTAGCCTGTCTCCGGGTCCAGGTATTCCGGCTCCAAAAGCTTATTCTTGGCATAAAGTCTCAGGGTCTGTGTGCTGACATGGTTCAGCTCCGCCATTTCCCCGATTTTAAGTAGAGAATTCTTCATTTTGTATAGTATCCCTCCATATTCTGTCTCTTTCCAGCATAGGATGTTGATACGAATTGTGCAGGAAATCTGCTGTTGACTTTATGCTAAGTATAAGATGTATAATTTGATATGACAAGAGGTTGGACAACAAATATTTACAAGGAGGGTTATCTATGGACAGAAAAATTACCTTTGCTCAGTACGGCTGCGGTAAGATGGCAAAATATCTCATTCGGTATGCCATCGAAAAAGGGGCGTCTCTGGTTGCTGCCTTTGATGTGAATCCGGCCGTCTGCGGAAAAGATGCCGCCGAGGTTGTGGGGGACAACTATCCGGAGACGGGCATCAAGGTTTCTGCTGCCAGCCAGGCGGACGAGGTCCTCGGCGCGCTGAAACCGGATGTTTGCATCATTGCAACCAGAAGCACTGTTGCAGAACTGGAAGAGATTTTTACCATCTGCGCAAAGCACGGGATCAATGCAATTACCACCTGCGAGGAAGCGCTGTATCCCTGGAATTCCTCCCCTGCCCTCACCCAAAAGCTGGATGCCCTTGCCAAGCAGGGCAACTGCACCCTGACCGGCGTTGGCTACTGTGACCTGGTATGGGGAACCATGGTGACCAACCTGGCAGGTTCTTCCTTCAAAGTCACGAAGATTCTGGGAAGCAGCTGGTACAACGTGGAGGATTACGGTATCGCCCTGGCAGAAGGACATGGCGCAGGCTTTACGAAGGAGCGCTTCGAGAAGGAAATCGCCAACATCAACGACATGCCGGAAGCTCAGCTGAAGGAACTGATTGAAAGCGGACAGTATGTGCCTTCCTATATGTGGAATCAGAACGGATGGCTCTGCAGCAAGATGAATCTGCATATCACCTCCCAGACCCAGAAATGCT
>JAEDJB010000198.1 GCA_016296565.1 Oscillospiraceae bacterium | reverse complement strand
CCTTCACCGGCTGGACGGCCCAGATCATCCAGCATGAGATCGACCACTGCAACGGGGTGCTGATCTGACCTCTGTCTGCCCATAAAAAAGTGGAACCTGGCACAGCCAGGTTCCACTTTTTTATGTTCCCAGGATTGACAGGGTATAGCCCGCGTAAAGTCCGGCCCCCAGAACCAGTGCGTTTTCGTCTATGTCGAAGTTTACGCTATGAACGGGGTTTTGGGTGTTTGGCAGGTCCGGATTGCCAGTGCCCAAAAAGGCGTAGCACCCTGTGGTGTGGAGGAGGTACTCCGCAAAATTATCGCCCCCCAGGGACAGCTTCCGGTTGGGGGTGACCCTGCCCGGGCCGAAGATCTGGTCTACGACGGCAGCGGCCTCCTGACAGGCCTGGGGATCATTGACCAGGGACGAGGCGCAATCCGTCCACCGGACCGCCGCGGTGCCCCCGTAAATCCCGGCAATGCTCTTTGCGGTCTGTTCAACCTGGGCCCGGAGCTGCGCCCGGGTCTCTTGGGAGACGGTGCGGGTGGTGCCCTCCAGCTCGGCGGATTTCGCCAGAGCGTTGTAGGTGGTGCCGGCGTGCAGGGTTCCCACGCCAAGGATCACCGGTTCAATGGGTGCGGTGCGGCGGGTGACCAGCGCCTGGAGGGCCACGACGATTTGACTTGCGATATACAGGGCGTCGATTCCCAGCTGGGGGCTGCACACATGGGTGGACTTTCCCTGGACGGTAATCCAAAAGTGGTCCACAGCGGCGTTGTTCACCCCGGGCTTCAGCCCCACGGAGCCGGAGGGCAGCTCCGGGGCTGCGTGGAGACCGAAAACCCGGGCCGCGCCGTCCAGAACGCCCGCGTCGATAAATTCTTTGGCCCCCTGGCCGATTTCCTCTGCCGGCTGAAAGACCAGCCGGACCTCACCGCCAAACTGGGCGCGCCGCCTGACCAGGACCCGGGCTGCACCCAGCAGGCAGGTGACGTTGGCGTCGTGGCCGCAGGCGTGCATCACTCCGGGGGTCTGGGAGCAGTAGTCTGCGGAGTTGGCCTCCTGGATGGGCAGCGCGTCCATGTCCGCCCGCAGCACCATGACCCTGTCCCTGCTGCCGGTTCCCCGGAGGGTGCCCAGCACGCCGGTCTCTCCCACCCGGGTGTGGGGGATGCCCAGGCGGTCCAGTTCTTCCTCAATGCGCCGGGCGGTGCGAAATTCCTGCAGGCTCAGCTCCGGGTGGCGGTGAAAATCCCGCCGCAGGGCGATCAGGGCCGCCTTGTCCCGTTCCAGTTCCTTGCGGACCTCATTCATTGGAAGGTCCCCCTTTCAAACGGTTGTGTGCCGGCGTGGCGGGATTTTGGCTCGCAGACCCTCCAGCCGGTTCAAGGACTGCAAAAGCGTCTCCTCCTTTTTGGCGAAGTGGAAGCGAATCAGGTGGTTCACCGGCTCCCGGAAAAAGCTGGAGCCGGGAACGGCGCCGACCCCTACCTCCCTGGCCAGCGCTTCGCAGAATGCCAGGTCGCTGTCGTAGCCGAACTCGGAGATATCCAGCAGGACGTAATAGGCTCCCTCCGGGTTGGTGTGGGCCAGATGCAGATCGTCCAGGCCGGTTAAAAACAGATTGCGCTTGCGGGTGTACTGCGCCTGGAGCCCGTCGTAATAGTCCTGGCCGAAATGCAGGGCGGGAATGACCGCCTCCTGCAAGGGGGCCGCTGCGCCTACCGTGAGAAAATCGTGGACCTTTTTGATGCGCTCAGAGATTTCCTCCGGCGCGATGGTGTAGCCCAGCCGCCAGCCGGTGATGGAATAGGTCTTGGACAGGGAGGAACAGGAGATGGTCCGCTCCCACATGCCGGGCAGGGAGGCAAAGTAGGTGTGCTGGTGAGGGGCGTAGACGATATGCTCATATACCTCGTCGGTAATGACATAGGCGTCATACCGCTGGGCCAGGTCCGCGATAATCTCCAATTCCTCCCGGGTAAAGACCTTGCCGCAGGGGTTGGAGGGGTTACAGAGGATCAGAGCCTTGGGCCGCTGGCGAAAGGCGTCCTCCAAAACCTCCGGGTCGAAGCAGAAGGTAGGCGGCTGCAGGGGAACATAGATGGGCTGGGCCCCGGAGAGGATGGTGTCGGCGCCGTAGTTTTCGTAGAACGGGGAGAAGACAATGACCTTGTCGCCGGGGTTTGCCACCGTCATCATGGCAGCCATCATGGCCTCGGTGCTGCCGCAGGTCACGACGATCTCCCGGTCAGGGTCAATAGAACGACCCATGAAGCGGGACTGCTTTTCCGCCAGGGCTTCCCGGAAATTCTGGGCGCCCCAGGTGATGGAATACTGGTAAAAATCCTCGTGAGCGACCTGAGCCAGTCGGTCCAGGATTTCCTTGGGGGGGTCAAAATCGGGAAAGCCTTGGGAGAGGTTGATTGCCCCGTACTGGCTGGAGATTCGGGTCATGCGCCGGATCACGGAATCGGTGAAGCCCATGGTGCGTTCTGATAAGTTCTGCATCCTCTGTTCCTCCTGGGATCTGAAAGTTTAAGTGGTTCCAATGGTGCGCGGGTCCAGGGCTCCTGCTGCAAGCCGGGGATAAATTGAGGCGGGAAGCCATGGGCTCCCCGCCTTGGAATGGATACAGGACAGGATTGGATCCTTTGTTTGATTATTCCGAGAACAGCGGGGTGGAGAGGTAGCGGTCGCCGGTGTCGGGGAGCAGGGCCACGATG